>JAITTK010000060.1 GCA_031287135.1 Candidatus Methanoplasma reticulitermitis | reverse complement strand
GAGTCTAATCCCATGCGACTGTGGATTGTGCCGCTTTTTATTAACTTTGGGATAAAAGGTGTCAAGTGATGATAGTACCCCCCCTTCTGTTTCAGGTAGCATTCAACTACGCACTCTACCCGCCGGTCTTGGGCAGTCATCCCGGCTGTATGAGCTTGCTCCGATGAGGTGTCGCCGTTTCATCAAATCCTTGGGAACGTCACTGTCAGCAGATCATCCTTAACCAAGGCTGTGTCGTTTCTGGGCCCTTGCCAAAGCTCTCGCCTTACCGGATTTCCCGGTTCATCTTGCCCATGGAGGAGGGAAGTTCCTCAGCTGGATCAAGTCCTACCGTCGGCTACCCTTCATCTCTTGACATCTGAGGATATGATGAGTGGATATTTTTCTTTAACGGTCATTTAAAACAATTTAATTGTATTTTAAACGCGTTTGATAAAGGTTGCCCATAAGATAAATTAAATATGTTTAAAACATGATTTATAAACAGATGCACCCGAATGATAAGATTCAGACTATAATTCAGAAGACGGCCGAATTATTACTTTCAGCGGAGAATCCGGAGGAGGTGACCACACGCAGGATAGCGGACAATGCTGGCATAAACCCGGCAATGGTGAACTACTACTTCGGTTCCAAGGAAGATCTTCTGAAAACCGCTCTCCTCATGGTTACAGGCATTCAGGGTCATACGTATGCCACGGAAGGTTCAAGGAAAGAAATGTTCGATCTTCTTGTATGTGCATGCGAGACGTCGATGCTGTTCTCCGGATACGGACTTAGTATGACTAAGGTGTCATTGGCGAAGGATGTTCTTGAAACCTCATTGAAACTCATCGGAATCATAGAAAGGCATGATGGCAAATCACCAAGGGATCCGAAGATATCGGCATACAAAATGGTAAGCTTACTTCTGACGGCGTCCGCCGACCCGCAAGGATTCATGGAGTGTTCGGGCATCGATATACGGTCAAAGAATCAGCTCAGGATGTTGATATCCAGTCAGTTGGATATCCTTCTGGGCGATGCCCTGTGAAATATACTACTGCATATAGGTAGGAATTATTTTACCTGTGTATGGCATTGTCCAATCATGCTGATATCTGCCAAAGGCCGTTATGCCCTCAAATGTATGCTGGACATATCTCTGAACGGTGCAGATGGGAATGTTAAGCTCAAGGATATAGCCGAGAGACAGGAGATACCGATCAAGTATCTTGAGCAAATAATATCCAAACTCAACAAGGCGGGTTTCGTCAAAAGCGAGAGAGGTCCCGGCGGAGGATACCAGCTTTCCAAGCCTCCGGAAGAATATACCGTGGGTATGATAATAAAACTGATAGAGGGAGACACATCGCCGGTATCATGCCTTGCCGACGATGGTTGCAAAAGATCGGACACATGTACTTCGATGATATTATGGAAAAAACTCGATGATGCGGTGAACTCAGTCCTTGACGGCACAACCCTTGCGGATATGATGGACTGGAGTGCCAAAGGCTGTATCATCAAGATTGAGTTGCCGGATTATTGAAACATCTCCGACGAGAGATATCTCCCTCCGTCATCAGGGGCAACGAACACGATCGTCTTGCCTTTGTTTTCAGGCAATTCGGCAAGTTTTACCGAAGCGGCCAGTGCCGCACCCGATGAGATCCCCACCAGTAATCCTTCTTTCCTGGCCGACTCTCTTCCGAATTTGAATGCCTCATCTCCCGATATCTTCATTATCTTGTCTATCACCGACAGATCGAGGATCGTCGGGATGAATCCCGCACCTATGCCCTGGATCTTATGCGGCCCGGCCCGGCCCCCAGAAAGGACATCGGATTCAGCAGGTTCGACAGCAACCACTTTGATCCCCGGATTCTTGGATTTCAGATATTTTCCGGCACCCGTCACGGTACCGCCCGTACCCACGCCTGCGACGAATATATCGATCTTTCCTTCAGTATCGTTCCAAATCTCCGGTCCGGTGGTCTTCTCGTGATATTCGGGATTCGCCGGATTTACGAACTGACCGAGTATTATGCCGCCCTCGGTCTCCTTGCAGAGCTCATCAGCCCTTGATATCGCACCTTTCATACCGTCTTTGCCGGGCGTGAGCACGAGTTCCGCCCCGTACGCCTTCAGGATGTTGCGGCGTTCGACCGACATTGTCTCCGGCATCGTGAGTATGAGCCTGTAGCCCTTGGCGGCCGACATCGCGGCAAGCCCGATCCCGGTGTTGCCGGATGTAGGCTCGATTATCACGGAACCTCTTTTTATCAGGCCTCTCCTCTCGGCATCGTCTATCATGGAGAACGCTGTCCTGTCCTTCACGCTTCCGGACGGGTTCTTGGACTCCAGCTTCGCAACGATTTTAGCGTCCAACCCGTACTCCTTCTCGATGTTCCTGAGCCTAAGGAGGGGCGTCTTACCTATGAGGTCGGTCAGGTTGTCGCATATCGCCACGCTCAGTCACTCTCCTTGAGGTCATCATGATGGCTGTCGTGTATGTCCTCCACAGGTTTTTCCAGACCTTCGATCGTTATGCCCTTCTTTTCCGCATAATCCCACAGAGCGGCGCGCACGGCCTCCTCTGCAAGGACCGAACAGTGGACCTTGACCGGCGGGAGACCGTCCAAAGCTTCCATAACGCTCCTGTTGGTCAGTTTGAGCGCATCCTTTATGTGCTTTCCCTTGATCAACTCGGTTGCCATGCTGCTTGTGGCCACTGCGGCCCCGCAGCCGAATGTTTTGAATTTGACATCCTGTATTATCCCGTTGTCGTCTATGTCGAGATAGACTCTCATTATGTCCCCGCATTTTGCGTTGCCGACTGTGCCCACACCGCTGGGATTCTCCATTTCCCCCACATTCCTGGGGTTCGTGAAATGATCCATCACTTTTTCGCTGTATTGCATCTTTGCACCTCCATATCTTTCTTCATCGCATCCTCGTACAGTGGAGACATGGACCTGAGTCTGCCCACGACCTCCTTGAGGACCTCCACTGTGTAGTCCAACTCATCTTTTGTGGTATATTCCGAAAGCGTCATCCTCAGGGAACCGTGAGCTATCTCGTGGGGCAACCCTATCGCCAGAAGAACATGCGACGGATCGAGCGACCCGGACGCACAGGCGGACCCCGTGGAAGCGGCAATTCCTTTCATATCGACAAGCATGAGCATGGATTCGCCCTCGATGTACATGAAACTGATGTTGGCGTTTCCAGGAAGCCTCCTTTCCCTGTCGCCGTTCAGCCTGGAATACGGGATCTCCTTCAGGATTCTGTCTATGAGATAGTTCCTTTTCTCGGTGATATCCGCCGCATCCTCCATGGATTTCTGTGCCAGTTCCGTCGCTTTCCCGAATCCGACTATACCGGGGACATTAAGGGTCCCCGCCCGTCTTTTCCTTTCATGGGGGCCGCCGTGTATGAGGGGAGTGAGTTTCACAGAGTTATTTATGTACAGCAGACCAACCCCTTTAGGTCCGTGGATCTTGTGTGCACTGGCACTCATCAGATCTATGTTATCTTTCTCCACGTCTATGGGTATGTGGCCGAATGCCTGCACGGCATCCGTATGGAAGACTATCCCTTTGGAGCGTGCGATCTTCCCTATTTCCCTGATGGGCTGTATGGTGCCGATCTCATTGTTCGCGTAAATGATGCTTATCAATATCGTGTCCGGGCGGATGGCCTTTTCGAGTTCGTCCAGTTTTATTATCCCGTTTTCATCCACTCCGACGGACGTGATCTCAAAACCGTCCCTCGCAAGGAATTCGCAGGTCTCCATAACAGCATGGTGCTCGATCGCCGATGTTATGATATGTTTCCCCTTATCCTTCTTCATGTACGCCACTGATTTGATCGCCCAATTATCGGACTCGCTGCCTCCGGACGTGAAATAGATCTCGTTGCTTTTCGCGTTTATGAATTTCGCGATCGTTTTTCTCGCATCCTCGCAGGCCGAGTTGCTTTCCGCGCCGAAGGAGTGTATGCTGGATGGATTGCCGTATTTCTCTGTCAAATACGGAAGCATGGCATCCAGAACCTCTCGGCTCATCATCGTTGTGGCTGCATTGTCCAGATAAATGGTCTTCGGCATTCGTCTCACCGTAGTAATATCACGATCATATCTTTATTTCATACTATTTTGATATGAATAAACTCAGAGTGAGATTCAAACTATTTTAATCTTTTTAATCCGCCCGAACCATTCAGGAATGATTCCGTATGCTTATTTGTTCTTCTGTACGGCAGGGTGTTCCCGGCGAACCGTTCCGCACGCCGCGTCAGCATACGGATCGGTGCCTCCCAGGCATTCAGTAGTTCTGTAATGGCGTATCGATGTGTCGCAAATGCCGGATCGTCGTGATCTGCGAAATACACACCATTCTGCGACAGAGATTGTGCAATTTCCTTATTCGGTCAGGAAATCGATTACATTCACGATCCTGATGCCACAAATGTTCTTAATCGGATATATTTTGTCCCAAACATGGTGTCTTTTTGACCCAAACTTAATCCAAAACTTCTTGACGACTGCAAAAACAGATAATTCTTTA
>JAITTK010000039.1 GCA_031287135.1 Candidatus Methanoplasma reticulitermitis | reverse complement strand
TGAGGACGGTTTCCCTCGCCTGGTGCCCGGACATGCCATCGGCACGAATGAACCCGGTTCGCGCTTCGGACGCCCCGCAGCGATCACATATCGGCAAGAATGATAATAACCAACATTCTCATGTCGGTCAGATGAAGAAAAAAGACCTTGAGATCGAATTGGAGAAAGTCCCGCGGTTCGAAGAGCCCGACCCTTCGCTCGAACAGTATCTCACTCCCGCGGCCATTGCCGCGGATGTCCTTTTCGGCGCATATGCCAACGGAGACATCAAAGGCCTCAAGGTCATGGATCTGGGATGCGGGACCGGGATGTTCTCCTTCGGCGCATGGATGCTCGGTGCCGGGCGCGTCATAGGATATGACATATCTCGTAAGGCGATCGATATTGCGTCCCGTCACGCTGACCTTGTGGGGGCGGACACATCATTCATATGCTCCGATATAGGCGATGTGGATGACGACGCCGACACGGTTATTATGAACCCGCCGTTCGGGTGTCAGAATCGCCGGGCCGACAGGGATTTCCTCCTGAAAGCGATGGAGTCCGCCGAGTGCGTCTATTCATTCCACATGGCGGAGACACTCGGTTTTGTGAAGGATTTCGCAAAGAAACACGGCCGGGACGTCGTCTGTGATAAAATATATAAGTACAATATCCCCCATACATTCTCATTCCACAGTAAAGTGAAGCATAGCGTTGACATTGTGGTTGTCAACATAAGGTGAAAACAAATGACAAATGTTATCGAAGTATTCCCGGGCGACGAGGTCGCGGAGGAAGAAGAATATCTGGCCTCGGACGGAACATTCGCAAGCGACGGAAAGGTGTACGCATCGCAGATAGGCATTCTGGAGCTGGATGACGACGAATGCGTCGCGAGGGTCATCTCCCCCAATCCCCCCAACATACTGAAGGCGGGGGACATAGTATATGCGGTTGTGGCCGATGTGAGGAACACCATGGCGACCGCGGATGTTGTCGCCAAAGAAGGCACGAAAAGAGGTATCGGCGGCGAGACGTACGCAACTATCCACGTATCCAAGATAGCCCAGGGCTACACAGATGACATCTCAAAAGAGATGAGGAAAGGAGATTATATCCGCGCAAGGGTCACCGGGACGTCTCCGTCGTTGCAACTGACAACGAAAGACGATCACCTCGGAGTCATAAGATCGCTGTGCGGAACATGCAAAACAGAACTGGTTAGGAAAGGGAAGGGACTGTACTGTCCGAAATGCGAACGGTCATTCTTCAGAAAACTCGCCGATGACTATGGTGATGTAAAGCTATGAACAAGATGGATGAAATAAAAGAATTGAAGGCGGAGGTCAAGGCCCTCAAGACGGAGGTTGCCGGACTCAAAGAATTCATACAGGCGGTGTACAGCATGATGAGCGATGACGACGAGTGCGAGGATTACGTGATGGAATCCTGCGGGAATCCCGGATTCGGGAGGTACAACACATGAAACTGATCTGTCTGATCTCTGGGGGCATAGATTCTCCCGTTGCGGCGTATCTCATGAACAGGGCGGGGGCGGAAATCACTATCTTGCACATGGACAACCGCCCATTCGCAGATGATATGGCGATAGAGAAGGTGAAGATGATTGCCGACAGACTGAGAGCCGTGACCGGCAGCGACGTGCCGTTGTACTCCTCACCGCACGGCGTGTCTCAGGAAAGGATATCCAAGACCTGCGACACCAACTACCAATGTGTTCTGTGCAAGAGGGTTATGCTCAGGACCGCACAGGAACTCGCCGAACAGCTGGGCTGCAGCGGGATTGTGATGGGGGACTCCTTGGGACAGGTCGCATCGCAGACTCTGAAGAATATCCGATACGTCAGTCACGGCCTGGATATCCCGGTATTGAGGCCGCTGATAGGGTTCGATAAAATCGAAATCGAGGCCATAGCGAAGGAGATAGGTACATTCGATCTATCCATAATCAAGTCCAAGGGGTGCATGATAGTTCCTTCCAGACCCATAACGGAAGCGGACCCGAAAAAGAGGCAGAAGTTTGACGAGGCGGCCAACGTGGATGAACTGGTGGCCAACGCTGTCAAAAACACCGTGAAAGTGTCCTGACTTCAGTAGAACACACGGCAGGAATCCAGATCCTCCTTGCCATAGAGCATGTCGATCGTGACCCTTCTGATATATCTTGCCTGGACTATCGAGACATAGAGTACGTTCTCTCCGACAGGTATCTTTATGTCCGATTCCTTGGACCTTTTGACCGTGGTCGGCACCAGGGCCGGACCTGTGCACGATGTGCATATTCTGTAATCCCGCCCCTCGGACAGGATCAATTGCCTGACGTCGTCGTCAACGGTTATCTCCATATAGTACCCGAGTACCGACTTATTTATTATCTTTGCCCGGTTAAAAAGAATCCGACTACATCTCCGCACGGGTCTCTGCTGAGTTCCGCGTTTATACTTTCCAGCATGAACGTCCTGCGGTCCAGTATCACCGCCACCGCCCGGTCCGTATCGGATCTTATCAGTCTGCCTATGGCCTGTCTCATCTTCCGCATAGCCGGTATCTTGGAGGAGTGCTCCCAGCCGTCACCGAACCTCATATCATAGTACCTGCGCAATGCCTCCTGCTTGGCCGTGGGTTTGGGGTAAGGTATCCCGACCAATATAGCCATCTCCATGTCCTTGTCCGGGAAGTCGAGACCCTCGCTTATCCTCCCGCCCGTGACCGCGAAAAGGACACCTCCCTCCGATAGTCTGAATCCGGATACCTCCTCCATCAACTCCGACTGTGTCATCCCCCTCCTCTCTGTGAAAATGACTTTCCTTATATCGTCCCGTATTCCGTCTGCAAGGAATCTCTCCATCAGGGCATACGACGGAAAGAACACGGCGGTGTTCCTGTTGACGGACCCGATAAGGGATATTATGTATGTCTTGATCCTGAAGTAGATTTCCGGCATGTTGCTGAATTCATCGTATTTAGTGGACACATCGTCCACGTACAGGGTCATGAGATTCTCCGAAGGGAATGGGGACGGGAACATCCTTTCGACGGCGTTCGGAAGCCCTATCTCCGCCGTATAATCGGAAAGGGGCGAGAGGGTACCGGACATATGGATGGATGACTGGCACAGTCTGAGAGGCTCCGCCGCAGCTCTCGGATCAAGACAGTACGCCTGGAATTTGGGATTCTCCCCGCCGATGATGAGGAATATGCTTGTCTCCTCATCGGACATGTTCCATCCGGATAGGAACCTCCCGAGCGACAGTATGTGCGATCTCGGCAGTTTCTTCCCGGCCTTCCTGGTTTCGGCGATGATATCCCCGCGGTCGATAAGGCTTTTGTACAGTATATTGAGGGAGTGGGATGACATCCCCAGCCTGTCCATCAATTCATCCTGCAGGAAAGTGTAAGGTATCATCCCGTCGTCACCGGTCAGATATCGTGAGAGCGCCTCTTCGAGGCATTCCCTCATTACGGCCGTGACGTCCGTCACGCACAAACCGCTGTGGATTTCCGGATCGTTCCATTCCGCGGCCTCCTTATCGACGAGTGCAAGTGCCTTCATACTGTATTCCAGCGTCATCATATCCCTGAGATAATCAGGGAGATTGTGCGCCTCATCCACGATCATCACCATCTGGGACAGGGGCACCCCTGCCCATTCGAGGAATCTTTCCCGTATATGGGGCATGAAAATGAACGGATAAGGGGCGGCGACGATATCCGCGTAATTGATCAGATGTTTGACCGTCTCGTACGGACATATCTTTTCCCGGAGACAGTATTCGGCGAACTCCTCCGGTTCCGGATGGACTGTCCTCACGTACGTCAATAAGCTCTGAATGTCGGCCTTCCCGATATTCTCGTAATAAATGCACGGCCTCCCGGTACCGTCATCCTTCTTGTACTCCGAACACAGCCTTGAGAGTTCGTCCGAGGTACCGCTCTCGTTATCCGGGTCATCGGACATCATCGGGCATGTACGGACGCTCCGTCCCTGAACTCCGATGCATGTGACCGGCCGTTTCCTGGATATCTCCCCGGCCTCGTGGATGATCTGCCTCTGCTGGGACTTGGTCCTTGTGAGATAGATCACCTTCTGTCCAGTGTCCGATACGGCCCTGAGGGCACCGGCCATGGACACCACGGTCTTACCTGTGCCCGTCCCGGACTCTATGACCGCAGAATCGCCATCTCTGACGGCCTTTTCTATGAGGGTTACGATCTCCTCCTGGTTCCCTCTGTACCTGTAGGGAAAAAAATCAGTCGGATCCGAATCTCCGGTCATCACTCTTTTCTTCGCCAGATATCATCCGGAAGTTCGTCGTATACCGCGGATTCCTCCGAGACATCGTCCGATGCTCCGACCGGGGAGGATTCCAGCAACCCCTTTATCTTATCCTTCCGGAAGAGCCAGTAATGTATCCTCCATTCCCTTCCGTCATACAGGGTGGTCTCCTCCCTCTCGGTTGTGAGCAGACCGGCGTCCTCGAGCATGTAGAACGCGTCCCGGTCCTCCGGTTCCAGGATGTTATCGATTATCCTGTCGGAGTATCCGAAGAAATTCAGTACGTGCCTTGCCAGCATGTAGGCCTGCTCTTCTTCCATAACCAAGCTGCTGTCGATGCTGTCCTTGATCGCAAGCGTCAAATCCTCTACCGTTACAGTGTCATCCATGGGAATTCCTCAATTATCGACGAGATCCGCGAATTTCACATCGTTCGTACCTGCGGCTTTTGCTATCTTGTCCAGGACATCCGACGGGACATTCTGATCGACGGTTATCACCATGAGAGCATCCGAACCGGACCTTCCCACGGACATCTGTGCTATGTTGATGTTACTGCTGCCGAACACGGATCCGACCGCCCCGATTATGCCGGGGGAGTCTTTGTAAGAGACCATCACGATGTCCCCGCTCATCGGCGCATCGAATGTGAATCTGTCGAATCCCACCAACCTCGGCTGGTCCCCGAACACCGTCCCTCTGATGGTCAGGACATTCCCTTTGGACGTTACCTTCACTTCGATCATGTTTGCGTAATCGGAGGATTTTTCGGTGGATGATTCCTTTATAGATATCCCTTTTTGTTTGGCGACCGGCAACGCGTTGATTATATTCGCATTGTCCTTACCGATTATGTTCTTCAGGATCCCGATCACAACGGATATCGTGAGCAGCTTTGTCTGTTTGCCCGCAAGCTCCCCGCAGTATGTCACTTCAAGACCGTCTATCGGGTTGTTACCGGCTATCTGGTGGATCAGCACGCCCATGCGTTCAGCGAGGGGTATGAAGACTTCCGTCTCCGGATCCATCTTGCCGCGCGGTGCGTTTATGGCGTTGGTTATCTCACCGTCTTTCAGATACTTCACGGCCGCTACCGCGACCTCTACCGCTACCCTCTCCTGCGCCTCGACGGTGCTGGCCCCCAGATGGGGGGTCGTCACGAGATTGTCGAGTTCCAGCAACTTCATCTCGTCCTCCGAGAGAGGTTCGTTGCACCATACATCGAATGCCGCGCCCGCTATTATCTTCTCTTTGAGCGCGGTATGGAGATCATCCTCGTTGACGATGCCGCCTCTCGCCACATTCGCGATTCTGGCATTCGGTTTCATCATCTTGAACTGAGGAAGACTTATCATGTTCTTCGTCTCGGGAAGAAGGGGTGTGTGTATCGTCATGAAATCCGCAGTGGAGATAACCTCCTCAAACGTCGTCAGCCTGACACCGATCTCGTCTGCGACTTCTTTCGGCAGGAACGGATCATAGCCAACCATCGTCATGTTGAAGGCCTTCATCCTCTTGGCGACCTCTCCCCCGACACGTCCCACGCCGACTATGCCCAGTATCTTGCCGTTCAGTTCGACGCCGGTGTATTTGGACCTCTTCCACTCGCCCTTGTGCATGGAGTCGTGCGCAAACGGTATGTTCCTTGCAAGAGCCAGCAGCATGGCGCATGAGTGCTCTGCTGCCGATATGATGTTTGCCGCGGGGGTGTTCATTATCAGTATGCCTTTCTCCGTGGCATACGGGATGTCCACATTATCGACGCCGACACCGGCCCTTCCTATGACCCTCAGCCTTTTCCCGGCATCTATCACTTTTTTAGTGACCCTTGTGCCCGACCTTATTATCAGGCAGTCGTAATCCCCTATTATCCCGCAGAGCTGGTCCTCGGTCAGATCGACCTTCTCGTCCACAGGGAACCCGGACCCTTTCAGTATGTTCAGTCCCTCTTCGTCGAGAGAGTCCGAAACCAGTATTTTCGCAGTCATGCCATATCCTCCAGTATCTCTTCCATCGCCGAGAGCAACTCTACCACTCCGGCCGGTACGGTGTCGCCCATATGCCCTATTCTGAAGGTCTTGTCCTTGACATCCCCGTAACCGTTGGATATCTCGTATCCCTTCGATTTCAGAGATGAATGCAGTTTGTCAAAGTCCAAATCCCCGCGGTTCAGGACGCTTATGGTATTGGATCGGAAACCTTTCTCGGGGAATATCCCCTTGAGCTTTTTCTCCGCCCATTTCTCAACCGTGTCCCCCATCTCCCTGTGCCTCCTGTACCTTGCCTCCATGCCTTCCGAGAGGATACGGTCGAGCTGGAAGTCCAAAGCGTACATCAGAGACACGGGGGGCGTCGTGAGAGCATAGTTCTCGTCATTCTGTTTCTTTATCTTCAGGAGATCCGTGTAGAATCCCCTGTCCGATACGGTCTTGGCTTTATCCAGCAGTCTCTCCGATACGGCCATCATGGCGATTCCCGGAGGGAGTGCCAAAGCCTTCTGCGTGCCGAATACGACTGCGTCCGCATCGAGTTCCCTCAGTTTCAGGTCCATTGCGAAAGCGGATGTCACCGCATCCACGAATATCAGGGAGTCTGGATTGCCGGATCTGACCTCGTCCGCGATCTTTTTGGAATCGCTGAACACGCCCGTTGACGACTCGTTGCTGACCCAATGCACTGCCTCGGTGTCGTGTTTCACCTTCCCTTCAATGTGCT
>JAITTK010000031.1 GCA_031287135.1 Candidatus Methanoplasma reticulitermitis | reverse complement strand
CCATGATAATGGAGATCCTATCAGCCGCGTCTGTCATGGAATCGTCATACCTGTCATCTAATATCGACTGGATGGGAATGAACACAGCACCGAGTACGGCTATGCCGCACATGATCAATACGATGCGTGAGAGTGTGAATTCAATCAACGATATTCACCCTGACCCCGTACGTGTCGCCGTCGTCGATGCATTCGATCGATAATGTTCTGTTCCCGGTTATCTGCAGAGGGTCCCCGATGAATTTCACAGAAGGCCTCTGCAGATATATTTTCTCGGCAGTGCGGCCATCAAACGATATCGCGATACAGTAGGAATCCGAACCGTCCCCGCCCAGCACAAGACCGGATCTTGAAACGAGTGATACATCCACCGTTCCCGTACTGCCGGTGCCGGAATAGTATATCCTTTTGACGGTATCGGCGATCCGTTCCGCTTCTCCCCTCGTGTCGGATATCGATGCATCTTTCTCCAAATCATCCACCATCCCGATTGCCAGGGGGATGAATATCGCTAGGATCAAGGAGGTGACAGCCAGGCGCATAGGGAATCCGACAACCCCCTTTTTGTCGAGCCTCATGAGATCACGGCGACCCTCGAAGTGTTGTTCTCCCCGTATTCGGACATGGATACATTGACCGTTATGAAACCTATCTCCGCGCCCCTGAGGGTTATGTTCAGATGTTCGAATTCCGCATATCCTCTGCTGTCTGTCGTACGATATGCGGTCTTTCCGTTCTCATCCGTGATACCCAATCCCGATAGCACGACCGTCGCACCGCCCAGAGGATTCCCGTCCTGGTCGGATACATATATCCTGACAGCCCCGTCGGAAGTGCTGTTGCCTTCAAGCACGATGTCTCCGGAGACGACCTCTACCGCACCGATGTGTTTGGGTGAATCTATATCTCCCATCCATCCGACAAGTATGGCCGTTCCCATGGTTGCTATAATTATCATTATCATAAGCTGGAGGGGCAATCCTTCGATACTGCCTTTCCTGTTCTTGTTGAGATTCTTTATGAGATGTTTTGCGTTCCTCATGTAAAAAATACTGCACCGTCCCTGTATATACCGGGATAATTACAATTAGCGTTACAGATGAATCTTCAGACGAGATTGAAAGCCAATATGGCAGAGGCGATTTTAGGGTCGTTCATGGGTATACCGAAGTGTTTCCTGAGCATTATATCGGTCGTGGTCGCAGGGTACAGGAGGACAGGGTCCATCACACCCTCATTCTCCCCTACGGACTTCACATTCTGAGGAAGCATGACCATCAGTACATCATGCGACTCCGCTTTATGGGGATATACGGCGAAATCCTCGCAAAGCCATAATATCTCGGGATCATCCCTGAAATCATCCATCATATGTGCCGGCACATCGTGACCGATGATGTTGCCGCATCCGTCTTCAAGGACCATCACGTGGTCCGTGGGGGTCTCGAATGTACTCTCACAGAACAGACATACGGCGATTTTCCTCTTCAGCACTTCCTCCAATGCCCGATTCACAAGAGGCATCCCGAACGAGGACTCCGTTATGCCGCCCTCTTCTCCGATGACTTCATTGTAGAACTCCCCATCCAAGGGAAAGGCGGCCTTAATCGATTTCTCCGCACCCAGTTTTCTGAGGACATCCTCCAACCCCATGCTGCATAATATGGAATAACTTGATAATATTCTTATGCCACGCCGAACACATCAATCCCATCCGGCCGGCTCCAGTGAAAGAATGGTCCGGTTTGCACCGGACCGGTTTTAAAATCAAACGTCCCTGAAACAGACCGCGAACTCCATCTTCTTGGCGCCGAAGTAATCCCTGACGTATTCCGCGGTTTTCTTGGGCGGGAACTCCTTACATGAAAACACGTCAACGAACGCCCTGTCCGTATCCTCGGCAAAGTGCCCCGATATCTGAGAGGTCTCTATCAGCTGTACCAGAGAATATCCCTGTACCTTCGGCTCGTCACCAAAGAAAACGACCACGGGCTCGCCGTACCTTTTCATATTTATGAAGTCTGCAAGGTCGACAGCGAATCTCGTTATATGCTCTTTCGAGGATATCTTCTCGTGATCGCATTCTCCGAGATCGATGCTGACGGCGAGACCCCAGCGTTTCTCTTCGTTGTATTTTTTCATTATTTCCTCGTCCGAGACGAGACTACCTGTGTAAGGACTCATAGCATACATTGCCTTCACCCTGTGCTCCTGTGTTAAGACGAGTTCGTTTTCACTATTTTAAGTATTTCCCGGCCGGAAACGGGCATTATCCGACACGGGACATTCACATGAGCAAAGTGTCCGAAAAGGGATTCGCTGTGCACCATTCCCGACAGCCTCTGTCAAAGGTTCATTCTTTATATCGGTAGTCTGGTTACAGGGCGATACAGGATGAGGCCGTCTAAGGTATATTGCACAGACATGCACACGGACATGCAGGACAGTCTTCTGGACAAGTTCGGAAGACTTGTAGACGCGGCAGGTATTTGCAACATCGACATGGACCGGAGATTCGTTGCCATCAAGGCCCATTTCGGCGAACTGGGCAACCTGGCTTTCCTGAGGCCCAATTACTCCAAGGTCTTGGCCGACAAGATATCCGGACTAGGGGGGATACCCTTTCTGACAGACTGCAGCACGCTGTACGTAGGGAAGAGGAAGAATGCCGTGGAACATCTGAACACGGCGAGCATCAACGGATTCAATGTCATATCGGCGGGATGCCAGGTGATAATCGGAGACGGACTCAAAGGCACGAACGATATCGAAGTGCCCGTCAACGGGGATTATGTCAGAACAGCGAAGATCGGACGCGAGATCCATGACGCAGATGTACTGATTTCACTCAACCACTTCAAATGCCACGAGATGACGGGCTTCGGAGGGGCGGTGAAAAACATCGGAATGGGATGTGCATCGAAAAGAGGCAAGATGGAGCTCCACAGTTCCGGGAAACCGAATGTCGATGAGGACACATGCAGAGGGTGCAGGAAGTGCATCGAGGTATGTGCCCATTCTGCGATAAGTATGGAAAAGAGCAAGTCGGTCATAGACCATGGAAAATGCACCGGATGCGGAAGATGCATAGGAGCATGTCCCTTCGATGCCGTTATGGCAGGCATGGACGAGGCCATGGACATCATATGCTGCAAAATAGTCGAATACGCGAAGGCCGTTCTTTCGGGGAAACCGAACTTTCACGTTTCCGTGATCGCCGACGTGTCCCCGTTCTGCGATTGCCACGGGGAGAACGATCTGCCGATAATACCCAATGTGGGAATGCTCGCGTCATTCGACCCGGTTGCGTTGGACAAGGCATGTGCGGATCTTGCCCAGAAACAACCGATGATAGCGGGGAGCAGACTTTACATCAATGCGAACGGAGTAAAACCGGATGACATATTCAAATGCACTCATCCGAACACAAGATGGCAGGCCACGTTCGAGCATGCGGAGAAAATGAAGTTGGGTTCATCGGCATACAGACTGATCGAGGTCGGCTGACGGAAGGTAAAAGATGAAAGTAGAAAGCAAGGGCATAACCGGCGGGAAGATCGCGGACAGGTTCGGTTCCAAAGGTTCGCAGTTCACGCCGGGAGGCATGCCTTCGTATTCTCTGCCCATAAGCATAATCGATCCTCCGTCCGATGCGGTATCCTTTGCGCTGGTGATGGTGGATTACGACGCCGTCCCGGTCTGCGGTTTCACATGGATACATTGGCTCGTGGCGGATATGAGAAGACTGTCTCTCGATGAGAACGAGAGCGTATCGGCAAAGGACATAAAACAGGGTGTGAACAGTTTTCACAGTTGCGCATCTCCCTTATCTTCCGAAGAAGCAGTCGGGTACGGGGGACCTGATCCGCCAGATCGGGAGCATGAATATGTTTTGGAGGTATTTGCATTGGATAAAGAATTAGGTTTGGAGAACGGTTTTATGCTCAACGATCTTGTGAAAGCAATGGACGGCAACATACTCGCCTATGCTAATATAAAAGGCAAATATCCCCAGAGGTGAACAGTTGAATGATGTTGTCAGTCTCAAGGAGAAAGTCTACAGATATCGCTGGACGATATTCATCATATTGATTTCAGCATATTTTTTCGTTTATTTTCACAGGATGACGGTAGGCGTCGTCGGCGGCGACATAATCGATGATGTCGGAGGGTCCATCGGGATACTGAGCTCGGTATATTTCTGGACATACACCGCGATGCAGATCCCCAGCGGCCTTCTTGCGGATCACCTGGGCCCGCGGAAAGCCACGGTGATATTCCTGTCGATAGCCACCGTGGGTTCGTTCCTGACATTCATCGGGACCGACTTCCTGACGATCGTCCTCGGCAAGGTGTTCATATCCGCCGGCATGGCCGTTGTGTACATACCGCTCATGAAGATCGTATCGGTGTGGTTCAAAAAGACCGATTTCCCGCAGCTGTCGGGAATAGTCATAGCCGTGGGCAACGTCGGGGCGATAGCGGCATCCGCACCCCTCGAGATGTTGTCAGATGCATTGGGTTGGAGGGAGGTATTCCTGATACTCGGCATAGTGACGATGATCCTGGCGGTACTGTGCATGGTCTTCGTCAGGGACCATCCGCACGATAAAGGTCTGCCTGCGATAGAGGAAATCGAGAATGCGGAAAGGGGTATTCCCATAGACGACGTAACGAATTCGAAGCTGCCGATGACACAAGGCCTGAAGATGGTGGCATCGGGAGGGAGGAAGTTCTGGACCCTGGCCATAGCATACTTTCTGGTGTACGGCTCGATAATGGTGTTCCAGGGCACCTGGGCGAAGACCTATTTCAACAACGCATATG
>JAITTK010000003.1 GCA_031287135.1 Candidatus Methanoplasma reticulitermitis | reverse complement strand
CCTCATCAGGAGATGATAAGAACGTATACACGATGTAGATTATCAGCACAACAAACGCACTGAGCATGAACGCCCCTTTCTGGTACCTTCCCGCATATATGTGCCCGGCTCCCGGTATGTAGGCGAGTCCCACCGCATCCTCTTTGGTCTTTCCGCAAGGGGATCGGCCGACGGCCTTTTTTTGGGTCACGAGTCCGACCATCCCGCCGACCAGCACGGGAACGGCGATGATCCCGATGGCTGGTAACAACTCATGACCTACTGTGTCTGATTCAAAGATAGAGACGGCTACGAATACGATCAACAATACCGACCCCGCGACAACCTCGATCAGCGACAGAGCTTTGGACAGATTTCATGCCCCCTCAGCAGACACGCAACATTTGCAATGGTATCACCAGAGAAACCCGGTCCCAGTTATGCCCTTGACGATTGAATTAGATGATATGATCGGTCCAGCAGTCAAGCTATATCCGAGTGAAACATATGCCATGCTCACCTCCTTGGTTGCGGCAGTTGCAGTTTTAGCAGTTGTGTTAACTGCGAATTTGGTAACACCCGCTATCACTGCCGAACTCGCCCCAAACGAAATAACGGAACTTACGACCGTAGATGCAATTGCCGCTTTTCTAAGAAGGTCGTTATTCGGGTCGAGGGACGATGCCACATTCAGAGTTATGGATATGGCTGTGCTTATCATCGCCAAAGGATTCCAACCGCCGTCGTATTCCATCTCGTCTTCGCTCAGTTCCCGGTATCTCACGGGCATCTCCAAAGTGTAAGTCTTGTTCCTCATCTTTCCTACTCCTCCTTACTCCATTTCTGGCCGGGCATCCCGGCCGGTCGTACATCCTCCGGATCCCCGGCGGTCAGGTATTCGATCTCGTTCTTCAGTATATCGCATGCTATGATTCCTACTTTCATCAAATCCCCTCACAGATGGTGGGCCACACTTTTCTCGATGTCATAATAATCCGCGATCACTTTGTATTTTATACCGAGTCTGTCGAACACTGCGGGGACCGTCTCCAGGGAGCACTCCCGGACTTTGTCGTCCCATATCCCGTGGACGATCACATGGAGTATGTATTTTGCATCGGTAACGTCCCCGTCACTCACACCGTCCTTGATTTTGATGGGCAGGTTCATGTCGATCAGGCTGCTCATGATGCTGCCCTCTCGGCATTCCAATATTGATTTCGTGTGGCCCACCATATCTGCCCCGCGTTCCATGCATCTGACGGTGGCGTCGTGCATGGTCTCTTCGATCATCTTGATTATCCTTTCTTTCCGAACCGTCCCTTCTATCTCGATTTCGATTGCATATTTGCCGAGTTCGTCCACAGCCCTGTGGATCTCCAGATGGAATTCGTCGTGTTCATGATCGTCATCATGGTCATCATGATCGTCATCATGGTCATCTTCTTTGTGAGGCATATCAATTCCTCCCGTATTGTTGCTTCAGCATCTCTTTTTCCAAGGATTCATCATATCTCCCGGAAACGCGGCCCGCGATCACATCGCATGCGTAATCTATGCCGTCCCCGTTTTCGGAGGACATCATGGCTATTTCCGCACCGGGATTTATGCTGTTGATGAACTTTTTCGCCGTCTCGATGTTCTCCGCGCTCGCCGTGTCTACCTTGTTGATGAAACACACATCCGCCTCCCTGATCTGCGTTTCCACCAGACGCCTCACCGCTTTCATCATCATCTCGATCCTAAGCGCGTCAACGAGCGTGATGACGGGTGCATGTTCGATTATCATGTTCGTTTTCTCTTCGGAGTACTCGGCAGCACGTTTGAGCCCCCATGGTATGGCAACTCCGGACGGTTCGACGATCACAATATCGGGATCGAACGAATCGTGAATCATCGCAAGCGTTTCCGCAAATGTTCCGGCTATTTGGCAGCATATGCATCCGCCGGATATCTCACGGGCTTCCAGCCCATGACCTTCTATGTACTTGGAGTCGACACTGATCTCGCCCACGTCGTTTACGACTATGGCCAATTTGTATCCTCTTCGTATGAGCTCATCCACGATTTTCATGACCGCCGTCGTTTTACCGCTTCCCAGGAAACCTGCGATTTGAGAGACTTTCATAAGGGCACCATTTAAGTACCATATGGTGAGGATAAAAACGTTTAGGCCGGGGCGGTCAGTGAAACCCTTTAAATATTGCGTTGGGGGATGATATAGACCGTGGTGACGCTGTCGGAAAAACCCGGGTGTGAGCACAGCCGCTTCGACAAGTACATCGTGGACTTGAATGCGGATTGTCTGTGCGGATGCATGGATATCGGAAGATATCATAAGATATTCAAATTCCCCAACGGATACGGTGCTTCGGTTATATCCGGGTCCAAACTTCAGGGGGATTCCGGATACAAGGTTCTGACCCTCAGATTCACCGCAGACATGGAATACGAGGTCGTGAATGTTCCCGGCACGGGAACTAGTATCGCAATGTGTGCCGATTGGGATGCGGCGTTGCGAACCTTGGAGCTGCTGGAGAATGCCTGAATGGCCTTCGGACCAGGATATGCCGATCAATTTACGGGTTCCGTGGATTGACACGGTGGACCCGACTGTCCCGTACTGCGATAAATTCATATTGTCACCGGATAATCTTTGTCTGAGAGTTGTGTCCATGGGCGATGTATCGATATGTCAAAGTTGCGGGATGCCGCTTGAAAACGACGATGTCAAGGGAACGACCGGATGCGGATACCGGTCTGATGAATATTGCATCCACTGTTATGATGGCGGGGAATTTACCGACAGGGACATGACAATAGATAAGATGATCGAGACCAACCTGCGGTTCCTTGACGAGTGGATAGAAAGCACGGGTATCGAGATGACCGAAGATGAAGCGATCAGGCAACTCAGAGAGTTTCTGCCGACCCTCAAAAGATGGAAACAACCCTCGCCGGATGAATGATGCTGTCTGTACCGCGACAAATAGCCGAAGACTGCCGTTCCGGCGTTTAATCGTCGGAGTCACTCTGATGCTTTCGATGACCCTCTCTGACACACATTAAATATTTTGGACCCGGTTCCTTGACTCAGAGGCGATGCATTGACAAAAATCACTGATGAAATGAAATCTATATTCGAGAGTGTCGCGATATACTCCCTTGCTACTGCGTCCGCGGACGGGGTGCCGAATGTAGTCCCGATAGGTATGCTCATCCCGCAGCCGGATGGCGAAACCATATGGATCGTAGACAACTTCATGAACAAGACAATATCGAATCTGAAAGAGAATCCGAAAGCAGCATTCTACATATGGGATCCAAAAACTCCAGATTCGTATCAGATAAAGGGTACTGTGACCGTCGAGAATTCAGGCGCAGACTATGAGAAGGCCGTGAAACTCGCCCACGAGAGGAGGGAGACCCTTCCGGCAAAGAATCTGCTGAAGATGAAAATCACGGACATATACTATGTCACACCCGGCCCGAAGGCCGGAAAGAAGGTCTGACGGTCACTCGGACTCTTCATCCTTGACATACTGGGTGGCCCAGCCCATTGCTGCGGCCAGCGGTATGAACAGAAGGTAAGACCAGCTGTTGTTGATGGTATAGATCATCGCAAAAAGCGCCACGCCGACGGCGGCGCCTATTGCCGCACCGTATTTCATATTAGCTTTCTTTCTCGCAGAAACCATGTTCAAACCTTCCTGTCCAGCAATTCTTCCGTCGCGGAGACCATCTTGTCTACTATCTCTCCCGCACAACCCGTATAGTTCGCCGGGTCCATCACGGATATGATCTCCTCTTCGGTTATGATGCGTTTGATATCGTCTCTTTCCATCAAGGCTTCCCGGAGGTTGATGCCTTTCCTTACGGCGGCCATCGATGCTTCCCTTACCATCTCGTGCGCATCCTGTCTCCCGATGCCTTTCTCGGTGAGTTTCATCATAACCGGTTCGGCCATTATCATGCCCTGAGCGGATTCGATGTTCTGTAACATTCTGTCCGCATGCACCTCCAATCCCATGAACACCCTGTTCATCTTCCATATCATCTCATCCAGGAGGACGAATACATGAGGTATGGTGAACCTCTCGGCTGACGAATTCGACAGGTCCCTCTCATGCCAGAGTACCTGATTCTCGAAAGTCGGGATCAGGAATCCTCTGACGATCCTTGCCAGTCCGGTGACATTCTCCGAGTTGATCGGATTCCTTTTCTGGGCCATGGTCGAACTGCCGACCTGTTTTTTCGCATCGAACGGCTCGGACGCTTCGGCTATTTCTGACCTCTGAAGGTTCCTTATCTCCGTCCCGTATCTCTCGAGGGAGGTAGCGATGTTTGCCATGAGGCATATGAGTTCGGTATATCTGTCCCGTCCGACGACCTGGGTCGCCGCCGGTTCATATGTCAGACTGAGGTCTCGCATCACGATCATCTGGATTTTGTTAAAGTTCTTGCCGAGTGCCGCACCTGTGCCCACGGCACCCGCCATTTTTCCCGCGCAGGCACGCGGCATGATTTCGAAAAGCCTCTCTCTGTGTCTGATGACCTCTGCGATGTAACCGGCGACTTTGAATCCGAATGTTATCGGTATTGCGAACTGTGCGTGTGTTCTCCCTATCTCCAGTGTATCTCTTTCCCTCTTCGCTATCTTTGCGAATGTATACAGCAGCTCGTCGACATCGTCCTGTATGATCTCCAGTGCCGCTTTGATCTGCAAAGCGGTCGCGGTATCGACTATATCGTTGGACGTCGCTCCCATGTGCACGTATTTGCCGGCATCACCTTTGCACTGCTCGGTCATTGCCCGGACCATGGCCATGAGGTCGTGGTTCGTCTCTTTCTCGATCTCTTTGATTCGGCCCAGAGTGACGGCATCCGCCGATGCCACTCTGGCAATCTCCTCCGCATCAGACATTCCGATGGTGCCCAGCGACGCGTGCGCTTTTGCGAGTGCTGCCTCGACTTTCATTTGATATTTAATCCGGCTCTCTTCTGAAAAGATCGTTTTCATTTCGTTTCGGCCGTATCTGTAGTCGAGAGGACAAATAGAGTCTTCCATCTGATATCAGGTATCGGATTGAATAACATTATTTATATTCTGTGAAGACAGATAAAAAGAAGGCTTCATAGCGGACCCGCATCAAAATGTATCGTTTGCCGTTCTTTGTTCCGACCGTCGGCATATCTAACAGCTGCGGTGTATGTTTGTCGTATGTCGCGACCGATACCGTTCAAATACAATTATTCGATATTTCTTTGCGTTATTGTCTGCGCATATAGTCGTGCCAGATTGCCCAGCGTAATGTAGAAATCCTTATAAATGATACCCAGATATACGGACTCGGAAGTGGACCATACTTAGACTTATGGTCAAGTTGAACGATTTGAGTGATGATTTATGGATGAGTTTGTGGAGGAAATACAGCAGGTCGATTCTCAGGAAGCACAGCAGCCAGCGTCAGAGAGCGCCGGCGCTCTTGAAGAACAGGAAGCTAAGATCGAAGAGCCTCTGACCGTGACGGCAGAGGAGCAGATGAGTACGGATGCTGATGATACGGATACGTCTTCTGGTGAAGACGAGCCCAAAGAGGAAGAGAAGCCCATATCAGCGGAAGAACTTGCCGATCTCGAACAGAAACGCAGCATTCTTAACAATGATGCAGAGAGGCACAGGCGCCTTAGGGACGAGTTGAACAACCAGACCAAGGAGTGGAAGGCGAAAAGAGATGCCCTCAACTCAAGGGTCCGCGAGCTCGTCGATGAGGCCGGGAAATGCAGGGAGGAACGCGATTCCTTCAACCAGAAGGTGAGGGAGACCAAGGTCGTCAGGGACGAATGGAATCAAAAGGTCACCGCCCTGAAGGAACAGATCTCCGTGCTCAGGCCCGAGAAGCCGAGCGATGATAAGAATGAAGTACCTGTCAAACAGCTCAAGAAGCAGCTTCAGGACCTGGAATACAAACAGCAGACAAGCGCACTCGGAGCGGACAAAGAGAAAGAAATTGTCAAACAGATATCTGTGATCGCAAGACAGATAGATGAAAGGGAAAAGTCCTATGAACAGAGCGGGGAGATCAAAGAGGTCATCCAACAGCTCAGGGATGCCAAGGTCCAGGCCGAGGCCGCGCACCACCAGGTGTCGGAGCACGCAGAGGCCGCACAGACATCCCATGACAAGATGCTCAAGTTCTACGAGGAGGCCGATGCCCTCAGGAAAGAGGCCGATGCCGCGCAGGCGAAGTTCGTCGAATGCAAACAGGCTGCCGATGAGGAGCACAGGAAGCACATCGAGCAGATAAAGTCTGTACATGAGATGGATAAAGATGTCGCGGGCATAAGGAACAAGAAGACCGCCGCCCGCAAGAGGAAGGTCGACTCGGAATCCAAGAAAGAAGCGAAAGAGATATTCGAGCGGTTCAAAGCCGGAGAGAAACTCAGCACCGACAACCTGATGGCCCTCCAGAAATCAGGTTATCTCTGAAGCAAAAAAAACCCGCATCAGCGGGTCCTTCCAAACCAATTTTATCATATCTTACTTTTGTTTAAATCCGTTAGGGTATCGGATGCTTCGGGAACTCGTACCGGTCAGCAATGCATCCCGCACGAATGCTGCTCATCCATTCTCCGATCCGCAGAAACGCGGTCCGACTTTCCGAAAAAGCAACTCGATCCGACAAAATGATATACAATCCGCACAATATATCCCCGAATCGAGAATTTCGGTGTACGAAACACACGCTTCGACAGAGTAATTGTTTCTTCCATACTATATTTTCATCAAAGCCGTACATAGAAAATGTTTATATAGCTTCTCAGCTAATGCTGTATCGACGGGGAAAAAGGTCAGTTCTGTAGAGTGCATCCCATCCCTTCTGACTAACTGGCCTGTTCCCGCACTTTACCATTATTCTAAAATAATATTGAAGCATTGGCAGGTATGGTCTCATGGCTTTGGACGGATTGGGAAAATCACTCAGGGATGTCATAGCGCACATAGGGAGTTCTTCCGTGGTTGATGAAGGGCTCATAAGCGAGATATCAAAGGAACTCCAGCGGGCGTTATTGCAGGCGGATGTCAATGTACAGTTGGTGCTGGAGATAACCAACAGGATACAGGAGCGTGCCGTGAATGAGAAACCTCCGGCCGGAAAAAGCTCCAAAGACCATGTCATAAGCATCATCTACAAAGAATTGGTGGCGCTCCTGGATAACGGGGAGGGGCTTGCCCTGAAACCGCAGACGATCATGATGGTCGGCCTTTACGGTCAGGGCAAAACGACCACGGCAGGGAAACTGGCCCTCTATCTTTCGAAGAAAGGGTTCACCGTGGGGCTGATCGGCGCGGATGTGTACAGGCCC
>JAITTK010000095.1 GCA_031287135.1 Candidatus Methanoplasma reticulitermitis | reverse complement strand
TGCAACGGGTATGGCATCCGCAACCATGACGAATGAGGACTATCAAAAATGCCGTACATGCAGGTTCTGTATACATTCCGGGAATGATTGGGTATGTTCTCTCAGAAGCATGCCGACCGGCAGAGGCGATTCATGCGAGCGGTACAGGCCCGGTTCATGCGAGAACTGCAATCATCTGATGCTCGTAAAAGGGGATGCCTCATGCAGGCTCACCGGTCTGGAGACCTACATACTCAGCGTATGTTCCGATTATGACCCGTCAGGAAGGAGATCCGTATGATGCATTCCTCTTTTTGCGCCCGCTGAACATATTCTTGACGCTCGCCCTGGCATCGCTCGAACCCGTCATAACCCTCTTCGCCGAATCCGGTATACCTGAGTAGATGATGTTATCCGAGATTCCAATGCCCGCACTCATGTTCATCCTGACGGCGGAATACGAGGACTGGAGGCCGCCTATTACCTCATTGAGCATATCGGAGAGTCTGTATGTGTTCTCCTCTATGAACCGTTCCTTATTCCTGTATGACGCGCGGTCCGCCAGCAAAGGGTTGTAGGTGCCGTCCATATAGTCCTGATCGAGATCATCTATCGCATCCATCAGGTACACCGAGGCCGTCAAGTGGACGAACACATCTTCCAGGATATCTCCACCCGCTATGTCCCGCAGAGCATAAGATAGCGAACCGCCGAACGCCTTCCCCATGCGGATTGCATCCGTGCAGCCGGATTCTTCAAGATCCCTCAGTTCTTCGAACCCCCTGCCGACGGCTTCATCATATTCCGGATAGGCACCCTCGGCCTTGGAGATAGCACGGCCCAGGACAAGCGATGCGGCATTGCTCCGGAATGACGGTTTATCGAACGAATCATCGATAAGTTCCCACTTTGTCAGCAGTATGGTGTATGCCGCCATCCTGCGGAAGAGGTCGGAATCCGCTCCCGGTCTCCCGAACACGCAGAACGGGGAGTTCTTCGTACCTTTGAAATACGGGGTGTCCGCCGTTACCGAGTTCAGCAGTATGGTGTTGAATGTCATGTCGTAGTTAACTGCCGATGTCGAAACGAGACCGTACTCCGCTTTCAATTGATGACACGTCTCGCAATAGTACCTTCGATAAACGGAAAGGTCCGAAGGGGACAGTTTGCTGTACTGGGGGATGGTATATCCGAACATGTTCGTACAGATACCCGAAGGGATGGTGCATTTAATACATTTAACCGTAAAATATTACAGGTCGAATCATGCGCGTTCGCTCTCTCCGCATATCCCTTTTCCGCGGTGATACCCGTCATAAATAGAAAGATATGCGAGGATGGGAACATATGTGCGGAAAGAGGCCGTCCGCGGAAAGGATAGGATAAGGACGCATTACGATGCGACGGCGATTGTGCCAGGCCCGCCACCCGTTTCCATACATCGGGGATGTTGGCCCTTTCCGCGCCGCGACCCCGTATGTTTCTGCCGGGTTATCTGTCATCTGCAACCGTAACCCCGCATATAAAGCAAAAGAAGGATTCCGACACTTGATCCGGGCACTTGGTGCCAAAGTAGGGTTTAAATATTCTGAAGAGGTACGCGGGATGTACCTAGCCAGCAGGATAGGTGAGGTGAAATACATGTCTCCCGATGCACGAACCATCGAAAGCCTGACCGCGTTGTATATGGATCAGTCCCCCGCGGCATTCTCATCCATCGCGATGCATGCCAGAGAACCACACGACTATTCGAAACGTGTCGATGAGGGGGAGCACGGCGGTGATTCCGGTTGCGATTATTCGTGTTGCACTGAAAGGGGATGCTGTTCATCCGGCTGGGGATATGTCGGCCTTGGCGGTTGTGCGGTCGTATGTTGCGCCTTCTGCTGTTACATCACCAATGGGTTCAACGGCGCATGGACATACTGGCCATTCTGATATCGGCTTGAAATCATGAGACCGTTCATCTCCGTGATAATAAAGCCCACCCTTGAATGCAATATCAACTGCAGACATTGTTATCACACCTCCGATGAGAGGTCCCCCGGGAAGATGGATATCGGGACCGTCGATACTCTGTTCAGGATGCTTTCCGATGAGTACGAATCGGTCTGGTTCATATGGCACGGCGGAGAGCCCCTGCTGATGCCTTTCAGATTCTACAGGGATGCGATCGAACTTCAGGAGAAATATTTCGGCAATGGTTCGCACAGGGTCGGCAACACCATACAGACCAACGGCACCCTTCTGGACCGCAGATTCATAAGTTTCTGCAGGGAAAAGAAGATAAACATAGGGGTGTCCTTCGAAGGCAGGTACAATGATGTCCTGAGAGAGAGTTCGGATCTGGTCAGGAAGAAAATAGAATACCTCAGTGACAATAGGCGCATCTTCTCCGTCAGCGCAACCATATCCTCCGAGACGGCATTGAAACAGAAAGACATCTATTCGGACTTCAGGGATGACAAGACCGCAGTATCGTTCTCACCGGTAATACCGGCCGGCTGTTCCGCATGCGGGAATCTGGTCCCGAATGCGGACGAATACATAAAAGCGAGCATCGAATGCTATGACGAATGGCTGTTCGACAGGGATGTCCAGATACCACTCATTCCGCACTATCTGTATGTTCTGAATGCATTGGGAGAACCGGCCGAATCAGACTGTGCGCACAGCTCCTGTCTTACAAAATGGATCTGCATATACCCCGGCGGAGACCTATATCCGTGCGGCAAAGGATGCCCACATGAATTCAAGCTCGGCAATATATCGGAAATCGACAGGGTGTCGGATGCATTCTCAGCGGACGGTTTCAGCAGGATCATCGCCGGCACGGTCGAAAGGAGGAATAAATGCATGGCCGAATGCAAGTTCTACAGATACTGCAACGGCGGATGCAGCATAGATGCATACTATGAGTCCGGCCTCGGTAACCCGGGAGGGGACTCCTGTAGGATATTCAAGGCGGTGTTCGGCCATGTCCTGTCGTCCGTGGAGAAGATCATCGAGACGCGCCCGGATCTTTCCGATTACAATAAGTTCGTGAGGGATGCGGTCATAGGCAGGCTGATAAATCCCGGGATTGTCGGTCAGTGATCGGCGATCTCCCCGATGGCATCGACCATTATCCTGGCCCCTTTCGGAAGAGAACTTACCCCTATGCATGTCCTTGCCGGGAAAGGCGCCCCGATCATCTCGGAATATATCGAGTTCATCGCAGGGAAATCGTCCATGTCGGTCAGATAGACAGTCGTTGACAATATCCCATCCGCCCCGGCGGAGCGAAGTATCCCCAGGAGGTTCCCGAATGCGGTCCTGATCTGATCCTCGGTCCCGGAGGCCATCGTCCCGCTATTCGGGTCAATGGGGATCTGCCCGGAAACAAAGACCTTGTTACCGGAAACGACCGCCTGTGAATACGGCCCGGCCGGCATCGGGGCATCTGCGCATGAGATCGATTTCATTGTTCGTCCCTGCCGATATCGTCCATGTTGTACGGGGTGCGCTGGTAGACATAATAGTTCAGCCAATTTGTGAACAACAGCGTGGCATGGGCCCTCCAACTGATTACGGGGTCGTTATGAGGGTCATCGTTCGGGAAGTAGTTGTCGGGAATATGAGGGTCCAAACCCTTCTTCATGTCCCTGTCGTATTCGAATGCCAGTCTGCCCGCATCGTATTCGAAATGACCGGTCACGAACACATGTCCTCCTCTTTCCGAGACGACTATCCCCACTCCCGCCGCTCTTGACTCGGCTATGATGTGGAGACGGGGGTTCCTGAGTATGTCGGAGGCACGGATCTCCGTGTTTCTGGAATGAGGCATGTTGAAAACATCGTCGAACCCTCTGACAAGCGGTTCATCGAGCATATTGATCGTGTGGCTGTAGATTCCGGACATCTTCCTGCTCAAAGGGTACTTCGGTATGCAGTAATGGTAGTACAAGCCAGCCTGCGCGCCCCAGCAGATATGCAATGTCGAGGAGACATTCTTCACCGACCATTCCATGATCTCGCACAGTTCGTCCCAATAGTCCACGTTCTCAAAGCCGATATTCTCTACCGGTGCACCGGTTATTATCATCCCGTCGAATTTCTTGTCTCTGATCTCATCGAACGTGTAATAGAATTTATCGAGATACGCCTGCGAAGTGTTCTTCGACTCGTGTGTCGCCATCTGCAGCAGGGATATGTTCGTCTGCAGCGGACTGTTGCTTAGGAGCCTGAGTATCTGTATCTCGGTCTCTATCTTGGTAGGCATCAGATTCAGAACCAGTATATTTATCGGGCGGATGTCCTGGGTGGTCGCCCTCCCCTCCCTCATTACGAATATGTTCTCGGATTCAAGGGTCGCACCGGCAGGAAGGTCATCAGGTATGTTTATCGGCATTGAATGATACGTCCTGTGTCATTGAGCATATACATGCTTGCTTATCTACTTTATCCTTATCAATGTACTATCTCGTATTAATTATGCATATAAGAATAACCATTTCGGCTTCAGTATTCGATGCCCTTCCTTGCTTTTACGCCTCTGTCGAAGGGATGCTTGATCATCACCATCTCCGTGACAAGGTCGGCGTAATCGATTATTCTCTGAGGGGCACCCCTTCCCGTAAGCACGATCTCGGTATTCTTCGGTCTGCCCTCAAGAACGCCGATCACTTCTTCCGGGTCCAAGAGCTTCCAATCCATTGCCACATTGACCTCATCCAATATCACCAGGTCGTATTTCCCGGAATGGATCTCATCCCGGGCCCTGCTCAGTGTATCACGGGCCACGGCGATATCTCTTTCCTTTGTGACTTTTGAGACCATGTGATCAAGGCCCAGCGGAAGTATCATGAAATTGGGGAACCGCTCGGCGGAAATATGCTCGCCGTAGTTCTCCGGTGGTTTGAGAAACTGGATCATGAGGACCTCCAGCCCGCGCCCCGCGGCCCTGAATGCGAGACCCAAGGCCGCGGTGGTCTTCCCTTTCCCGCGTCCTGTATAAACCTGCACCAAGCCCAGCTTACTCTTGACTTCCGGTGGTATGTTGCTCATGATTTCATCACCAAATCCATTTACGGGATTAAAAACCTGTGCAGTAAAATATAGAGGCATATGCATCCGGACGACGGTAGGGCCCGGGTCCGCCGATGACGGGATTAAAATATTAATAAGCCTAAATTAATGGGCATCGCATGGGACAGCCCGTCGCATACACCCTTTCTGATATGAGGACCGCCCTCATAGCGTGCTGTGCGGGCATATTCATAATGCCCCTGATGAGCACGATGATGAATCTGGCACTTGTGCAGATCGGTGCAGAGTTCTCTGTGGGTTCCAAATCGTTGGCAATGGTCAATACGGTATTCCTCCTTTCTTCGGTCATAGTGATGGTACCGCTTGCCAGACTGTCCGATATCATAGGAAGGAAGAAGATATTCACCGCCGGCCTTTTGATCACAGCCGTCTCATCCGTTATTGCGATATTCAGCCCCAGCTTTGAGATACTTCTGTTTACGAGGCTGTTGATGGGGGCAGGTTCGGCGGCATTGTCCCTGTCGAGTATAGCGATGATAACCGACATATTCCCGGTTGAGAAGAGGGGCTGGGCAATAGGCATTCAGTCGACCTTCATATATCTCGGCATAGCACTAGGGCCCGCGATTGGCGGTTTCATGTGCGATCTCTTCGGATGGAGGGCCCTGTTCTCATTCATAATACCTTTCGCATTCGTGGCTCTGTTCTTCATCCTGAGGTTTAAGAAGGAGGCCATATCGGAAGAGGGGGCCAGCATGGACTACCGCGGATCGTTGCTGTACGGAGTGACCGTGATACTGACGATGTACGGGGTGATAAACCTCCCGGAGGTTTGGGCTGTCGCGCTCATATTCACCGGGGCGGTCATGCTGTTAGTTTTCATCAATTCGGTCAAAAGGACGGAATCACCGGTGCTTGACATGAGTGTGTTCAAGCACAAACAGTTCTCGAGGGCATGCGTGGCCGCATACATGAACTATGCTTCATCCTACTCCGTATCATTCTTCATGGCCCTCTATCTTCAGAACATCGGTGCTCTGAGCGCATCCCATGCCGGGCTTGTGATTCTGGTTCAGCCGCTCGTACAAGTGGCCCTGACAGCGAAATTCGGAAGTTATTCGGACAGGATACCGGATAAGCGTATACTTCCGACAGCGGGGATGGCGATAACGAGTGTCGCGGTCCTTATGCTGATATTACTCGGCACCGAGATGAATATGATCCATGTCATATCGGCGCTTCTATTGCTGGGTCTGGGTTATGCCATGTTCGCGGCCCCCAACTCGAATGCGATAATGTCATCCGTACCTCCGAGGAACCGCGGAGAGGCGGCCGGCATGACATCCGTTGTCAGACAGGTCGGGATGATGACGAGCATGGGGATCGCGATGTGCAGCATCTCGCTGATAATGGGTACGGCGGACGGTATCAATCCGTCCACTCACGGCCAGTTCGTGAGCGTGATCGAGGCCGCGTTCTCCGTGTGTCTGGTTATGTGCATCACGGGAACGATCTTCTCATGGTTCAGGGGCGAGGCATCGGAAAACAATCAGAAATCCGAATGACCCAGTAGTTTAGTTATTCCTAATACGGTCGCAGTTCCAGAAAGATATAAATGTCTGCAAAGCACATGAAAAACCAGATGTCGGACGTCTGCCGGGAAAGTTACGGTTTCCAGAAATCCATTGTCATAATCGGGGCACTGCTGCTCATAATCAAGTTCGCAGCATATTTCATAACGAATTCTGTTGCGATATTCACCGATGCGGTCGAGAGTATAGTCAATGTCGCTGCGGGATGCATCGGACTCTATGCCCTCTACATGTCCGCGCAGCCCGCGGATAAATCGCATCCTTTGGGCCACGGCAGGATAGAATTGATATCGGCATCGGTCGAAGGTGCGATGATAGCCGTGGCTGGCGCATTGATAATACTGGAAGCGTTCAACGACCTACTCAACCCGAAGGAGATTTCATCTCTCAATGTGGGTATTCTATTGGTGATATTCGCTGCGGCCGTCAATTTCGTAATGGGGACAATGGCCGTAAAGAAAGGAAAAGCGAACCGATCACTGGCACTGGAATCCAGCGGCAGGCATCTGAGATCTGATACGGCATCCTCCGTGGGCATAGTGGCAGGGCTCAGCGTTGTTTATGCGGGGATGCATTTCGGGTACGATCTTTACATCCTTGACCCCTTGATAGCCTTGTTGTTCGGTACGATCATAATAGTGACTGGGGCGAAGGTGATAAAGAAGGCAGCGGACGACATAATGGACAAGGCGGATGCGGAGATACTCGGGAAAGTCGCAGAGTCGCTCATCGAGCACAGATCGGAGGATTGGATCGATATCCACAACCTCATCGTCATCAAATACGGGAGCACCCTTCATATCGAGATGCATGTCACCCTGCCATTTGACATGACCATAGGCGAATTCGAGATGGAGAACCGTCTCCTCTGCGAATCCGTATCGGCCAAATTCGGAGATGCCGTTGATTTGATAATGATGCCGGAACCATGCAAGGAATTCTCCTGCATCCACTGCGAGAAGGATTGCGGTTCCAGACGTGCGGATTTCATAGAAGGTGTGAATTGGAATGTGAACCTGCTCTCTCAGAAGTATCAACACGCATACGGGAACAGGGTCGTCATACGGGACCTCAAGGAAAGGGGAATTTAATAATCTCGGATGGGATTCCGATTCATGATCTTCAGCAGGCAGAAGGATATTCCGGACGAGGTATCAAGGGCCGGATTGGGAACATGGTACTCCGCGTTGAGTGACCAGAACAAGGTGAAACTCGGAAGATATCTCAAGGGTGCGGATACATCCTCAGCTCTCGGATTCAGTCTCTCCGTCATGAACGGCGCGAATAAAGAAGACAATCATTCACTCACGATCCTCATAGGCGAGAACATTCTGAGGAACAAGCTTACCGGAATAGAAACGTTCGAAGTTCTGGAACGGCTGATTCCCGCGTACTTCGGTGCGAAGAGATACGATGAATGCCTGAAATACTGCGAAGAGGGGATAAACATACTGCAGAAAACGGCAGATGATATAAGGCTCAATAACGGAGGCAAACTCCCTGATAATATAATGTGCCGCAATTATACCATAAACGTCCTCGTGGGGGCGTACGGGGACTATGATGCCGGCGATGAGGCCTTGGACAGATTCGGAGAGATGGGCCTGATATCGGAAGAGGATGTCAAATACAGGAAGCAGAGCCACAAAATCCACAAATTACAGAGGACCTTCGACGGGATATTCTCTGTCAAGCTCAAGGAGAAATGACATCTTTCCAGAGGATAAGGGGGATTATGTCTATTGCCGGTTCCTCGTAGGGATGTACGGCTCTGATGGCTTTTATGACATCCGTCAAATCATCGGCACTCACGGCAAAATCTATACGCAGTTCCTCTTCAACAGATATCTTCCCAACCTCCCCGATATAAGGGTCCGATCCCTCCAGGGATCTCCATGTCCCCTCGGTCCTCGATATCGAAAATGCCCTGTCGTATCCGGGAAACATCTGCTTCATCGAACCATTCACGGTATCCATCAGCACATCCTTGAAACTTGGAGGTATCGTAAGCGATATTTTGTATGCTTTAGGTTCCATGAAATTATCCCTCAGACGGCTTGTCAATGCGGTCATGAGTCATGATGATCTTATCTATCTCATCCAGCCTTTTTCTGAGGTTGCGGTGCATATGTCTGGCCTCTCTGCTGAGATAGATTGTGCTAGCCAATGTAGCTATGAAGGATACCGGAGGAAACAGATACATGAAGCCCCCGACTATACCTGTTGCTTTTTTGAGACTGCTCAGGCTGTTGATTTTATCCACCAGGGAATGATCCTCCATATTCGGGAGTTTTCCTCTCAGGGAACGGTACATAAGCCTCTGTCCCCCCATAACCACCTCCATACTCCACTGAACTTCGCTGAGGATCGGAGCAGTCCTCCCGCAGGGGACCGTCTTCTTTTGGAGTATCGCCTTCCTGAGATCGTCCGCAGTCCTACCGTCGAACTCGGTCCAGGAATATCCGAACGTGAATTTCGAATGGGCATCGCTTGCCGATATGGGTGCCCATCTCCCGGGATATTTATCCATCACCAACTGCGCGAAGGAGTTGGAATACTTATCCGGATGCCCTCCGTTCAATACCTCGAAACCGTCAAGGTCTATGTCGAAGATCTTCTCGTTGAGGCCGCAGACATGGAAACTGAAAGGATGCGGGGCAATCGTCAGCCCGCCCTGTTCCCTGATGATGTCGACTGTTTCTTCCACGGTGAGGTTCGGTTGTATCTTCTCAGTCAAAAAAAGACCTATTATCTCACCGTCGGAGGTCATGACCTCTTCACCAACAACAACATCTATGTCGTCATATTGCTTGGCATATTCGCGGGCAATGAAGGCACCGGCAGTCTCGTCATGGTCAGTAATGCAGATAACATCGAACCCATCTCTTCTTGCACACTCTACACGGTTCTCCGGTTTTGTTACGGATTCCGGGAAGCGGAGTGCCCCGAGTTTTGCGAAACCGGAGTATTCGGTGTGAATGTGCGTATCAGCTTTTCCGACACGATCCATATGAACCTTAGAATGAATAACGTTATTTATAATAATTGTAAAAGGGCCCGTCATTTGATTATGCGGGTCCGGTGCACGAAACAAGCAATATGTTATATGGGGCGTTCATTACCCGATATCGTGTCATGGATACTCCTAGGGATACCGGCAGGAATCCTGCTATTGTATTATGGATCGGAATGGATGGTCGACGGCGCCAAGAGAATGGCCGTGCGTCTGGGAGTGACGCCGTTCGTGATCGGTCTGACCGTAGTGGCATTCGGATCATCGGCACCGGAGGTCGTGACTTCTCTGGTAAGCGGCGAGAATCCCCAGATCATATTGGGTAACATAGTTGGCAGCAACATAGCCAATATCGGGTTGGCAATAGGTCTTGCGGCGGTGATATTCCCGATAGCGTGTAAATTCTCCGATATAAAATTCGAGATAATATCCATGATCGCGGCAGTCTCCCTGATCACCCTTCTGGCCCTCACGGGCTCATTGGGATTCGTTGCGGGGATAATCCTGGTCCTCTCCTTGATAGTGTTCGTCTTTTTCGTATACAGGCTCAAGAAGGGGACTGCCGAAGGAGGGGCATACGAAGACACCGTCTCCGAGGAGGAGATAACAAAGACCAAGATGTGGAAATGCATCTTAATGATAGTCTCCGGGATTGTCCTGCTGTATGTGGGGGCGAATATCTTCATCGACGGTGCGGTGGAGCTGGCCGGAATGTTCGGTGTGTCCGATCTGATGATCGGCCTTATAGTGGTGGCGATCGGGACAGCCCTCCCGGAGATGTGCATATGCATCGTCGCCGCATACCATAAAGACAGCGAGCTCGTCGTGAGCAATATAGTGGGAAGCATAGTTTTCAACAGTTTCTTCGCGCTGGGCATCGGAGTAATCTTCACGACCGTCTCGGTGTCATATTACACAATGTTCTTCCATCTCCCGGTAATGATAATAATGTCGATATTGCTGGCATATATGATAAAGAGGGATGATAACGTGTCAAGGGCCGAAAGCATAATCCTGCTGGCCGTATATGCGACGTATATAGGCCTAATGATGATATTCCCCGCCCTGACACAGAGCATAATCTGAGATCATGAGTAGTAGTATTCGCCCTTTGCCTTCTGCTCCCGGTCCAACCTGGAATCCGGTTTGTTGATTCTCGGACGGCAGGTGTCCGCATCACGTCTGAATGTGATGTCCACGGCAGAGAGGAACTTATTCATACCCTCTCTCATGTCGAAAGGTCCTTCCCCTATGCCGTGCTTTCCGGGTTCTCCGCCGAAGACCATCATCGAATCCGATACCATGTCAAGGAAGTAGATGTCATGATCGACTATCATCCCGCTCCTTCCCGTCTTCTCCATCATCCTCCTGATAGTCTTGGCAGCATTCATCCTCTGATTCGAATCCAAGTACGCAGACGGTTCATCGAACAGGTACATATCGGCTTCCGCCGCAAGGCACATGGTTATCGCGACCCTCTGCAGCTCTCCCCCGGACAGGGTCTTCATATCCTTTTCCATCAGATGCTTGATCCCCAGCGGGCCGAGGACCTCCCCTTCGAAGAATCCCGAATTAACGATGTCATAGGCTTTTGCGTACAGAACGTCCCGTACGGTACCATCGGCGTCGGCCGATATGTACTGAGGTTTGTATGATACCTTCAGAACCGCGTCGAGGCTGCCGTTGTCCGGCTTTATGACACCTGCGAGCATCTTGACGAAAGTGGTCTTCCCGGTGGCGTTCGGACCCACTATACCTACCGATTCCCCTATCTTAACCGATCCTTT
>JAITTK010000019.1 GCA_031287135.1 Candidatus Methanoplasma reticulitermitis | reverse complement strand
TCCAGGACGGCTGCGATCGAGATGTGTATTTCTTCTATCTCCGGGTCATTGATGAAGACCTTGCTATCGCGGTATATCCCGTCGATCTCCAGGGCTTCATCGAATATTTTTTTCTGCGTGCCCTCATGGAACTGCCTTAACGGCTCATAGTCATCGATGAATCTGAGGAATTCGTCCTTTTTTGTTGAAACTATCCCATAGAACTCCGACTGCGTCTGCGCCTGTATGACTTCGCGCATGAGTGCCTTTCCCACCGCTATGGTTTCTTTACCGGGATATCTCGGCTTGTCCTGTGAATATCTCATGAGATCCCTGTCCAGATCAATGGCTTTTTTCTGAAAAACGGATTTCAAGGAGTCATCGTCATCTTTTTGCGGCGTTAAGTCGAACAAGGTTCGGAGCAGTTCGCGCACGGCCTTCTTCTCTCCTTCCCCCGCACGTTTCTTTTTCTCCACCAGCAGTTTGTCGGCATACTCTTTTTTCGTAAGATAGTTGAAAAGCTCATTATTCATACTGTCTGTGTTCAGAGTCTGACCGTTCAGCATCAGAGAGACATCGCCGTTGATGAAAAGCCCGGTGATGATCCATCTCGTATCATCCTCGGTGAATCCGTAGGGGGCCTTTCTGAATCTATCTGTCAGGCCCTTCAGAGATTCCTTCGAATGGTTCCTGGATACGGAGCCTATATGATCCGATACCTCTTTGACAGCCAGACTGTTATCGACTTTATCCACGACTTCGAGTCTGGTCTGGTTATTGCCGGCTATCAGATCCTTGATGTCGTTCTCCGATTTCGGGGCATCGATATACGAGATCTTGTTGTACACTTTATCGACGAGTTTCTCCAGAGCCACATTCACTCTTGCCTCGACCCCCTTCGTTGCGATATCGATCCTGCTGCCGCCGACATATATCGTGGCATTCTCCAGAGCCCCGATCAGGAGTGTTTTCGATCGTTCCATGCGCTGTATTCTCTCGTTTCCCTTTTTGTTCCTGATATCATCCGCACTCGTGATTCCCGTGAGCCCAGTTTTCAGGAACTTATCTATTTTAAGAGCCTCCGTTAACTCATACAGGAACGACGGATTGTCCGGAAGGGACAGGTAGAGGGTGTTCCCCTCCGATGCCAGACGGAGGGCTGTCTCATCACGGACATCGTGGTACGGCGTGATCACGTTCACTCCGATATCGAAAGTCTGGTTTGGTTTCCTCGATCTGTCATCAACCAATTGATCGAAGCCAAATGTGTACCTCCCGCCGTTTTTTGAGTATTTGAAACGGCTGTTCTGATAGATGTCATCGAATATCCTGTCCGATATCGCTTTGACCACCTCGGTGGTCTCGATGTTCTGTTTTTCGATCGTGCTGTTTATGTCTTGTTCCTCATCGGTAAGGAAAGTATACACATCCCCATTTTTCTGAACGAGTTTCTGTCCGATGAGTATCCTCAGATCTCGCTCTACGTTTTGTTTCAGAGATATGCGGTCATCATGTATCGAACTCACCATGAGGCTGGTGAGATTCTCGATGTTGGCTTCGATCTCTTTGACGTATTTCACCATGAACAATTCTTTCAGCAGGTCGACCGCGAAACATTGATTTTCCTTATCTGGGTTTATTTTTTCGTTATTGTACGCACGCTCGATAACTCCCTTGTGACTGTGGTCGAGGAATTGATGAAGTGCGTCATAGAACAGATTGAACGGAACGATCGCTCCCGCTTCCCTGTCTTTGATCGCTTCTGCGGACTCTTTGAAGAGCGACAGCATCGATCTCTCCCCCTCGGAGAGATGTTTTCCGGATGCACCGTGGGTGCGTATGGATGTCAGAACCTTCGCCAGCAGATCGAACTGATACGGAACGAATGGGTACACTGAGACGAAGCTCTTCGCATCGGCATACAGCTTCATCTCCGCGCTTTCCCTGCCGAACAGCAACAGGTTCTTGATCGCCGTCTCGTTCTGTTCATACAGCACGGTCAGTGTGCTTTCCGCCGTCGGTGTCTTTTCAAGTATTCTCTTCTTGATGACCTCGTCGACATTCGCGGAGGACAACGATATGCGTGTATTGAAACGTCCCTGGATCTTGGAAAAATCCATGGATGTCGTCCTCATGTTTCGGGAGACGGAATCGATATCCTGCTGACTGGTTACGATGACCCACGCTTTCCCCCTGCAGATGATCCCAAGGTCCTCTGTGACCGTCTGGAGATTGAGCATCAATCTGGAATCATCGCCGATGTATTGACCGACCTCGTCCACCAGGAACACGACATGGCTGTCCTGGCCCATCTTATCTATATGATTCTTCACCAGTTTCGCAAAATCCTCGATACTGATGTTGAATTCACCGGAGGATTTACCGCACCAGGTCCGAGCGGCCTCCATGCTCATCTCGCCCATACCGACAAGGATATCGATGATTTCATCCTGAATGAAATCGAAATTGCTCCGGGAATCCTCCCAGCGTTTGCCGTACTTGATCTCATAGCGATTCTTGAAATCCTCGTAGTTCCCTTTCTCCGAAAGGTTGCGTTCAAGGCCGGCCAAATGCGGGATCGAACCGCAGAATCCCATTTTCTCATTGAAGACCTTGAGGAAAACGTTGACGATCGCATCCTTGTTGTTTTTACCGTTCTGATCGCTCTTCGAATCAATGTTGAAAAGGATCACATCGGTTCTCTTTGAGATGCGGGCACACTGTTTCATGTTTGCCAATACCATCGCGTCGGTGATCTTCCCATTCTCCTCGAAGTATTCGATCGCGTGCCTCCCGCCGACCGTTTTATCCTCGAGCAGATGAGCGAGCATCTTCAGGAAATGGGATTTCCCGCTTCCGAAGAAACCGGATATCCATACGCCCATCTTGTCTGTGTCGCCGTTTATACCTTTTTTGTAATTGGTGAAGAATTCCGCGAAGTGTCTGGAGATCTCTCTGGTCACAACGTATTCTTCAAGCTCTTGTCTTGCGCTCTGTTCCTCGGTTCCCCTCCCCCCTCCCTGAGCGACTTTGATGACCCCCTGGATGTCGCGGCTGATCGGTTTCGAGAACATATCTTTGATTATCATTTGCTCACCAACGGCAGTGCTCTGTAGTAATTATCATCTTTTACGGCATCGAACAGTATCAATTCCGTTCCGTCATATTTTCCGGGATAGAACATGACCACGGGAACGTGGTCGAGGAGCAAGTGCAGATTGTTGAGTATCTTGTGGGAACGGATTATGGGGTAGCATTTTCCGATCCCCGTCAGGAAGACGACCGTCCCTCCCGTCTCGAGCTCCTTTTCCGGCAGACTGTTTTTGATGTGCGTTATGATCTCGCCATCATATCTGTCCAATTTAAGGCTGCGGCTGACAGCTTCGGTAACTTTTCTGATTCCGCTTTTTTTCTCCATGTCGAAACACTTCTCCAGGAACCCGTTCTTCTCGAGGTAATCCATCATTATCTCATAGAGATCGAAAACCCTTATGCCGAACCCATGAGTGGCCTTATCGATCTGCTTCTCCCACTCCTTCACTCTGTCGCGGACGACCAGTTCCTTTTCCGCGGGGTAATCGAACACATAGTAACCGACTTCGTTCCCGAGACCTTTGTTCTCACGGAAGCCGGGGCTCTTGAATCTCTTTCCCGCCTCGTCCAATCGGCCATCGAAAGCATCACTCATGGACTCATCCGTCCCAAGGCTTTCAAGAATGGTTCCATTCCCGCTTTTATTAAAATATCCTCGAAGTCGGGACCCAGATACGGCCTGACTATCAGTCTGTCTCCTATGGCACGGTCCGTGATGCCGGCATCCGCAAGATACGATTTATAGGTTTTCCTTAGATTGTTCAAGCTGGATTCCGTCCATTCGGACACGGTCTCGCTGGAAATCCGCTTCTCGTTGAAGAAGGTGCGGAAGTCCGAATCCCTCAGTACCATATCGCCGACCAGCATCTTATCGCGAAAGACTTCGAACATGAATTCGAAGAACAATCTGTCCGTTCTCATTATTGAGAAAATGACTATCGTCCTCTGAATCTCCAGATCGCCTGTATCCATAAACCTGTTGATTTCCTCCGGCATGGAATTAACGCGAGCATACACTGCGGAAGCTATGACGGCTCCTCGGTTCGGTGTCGTTGCGGAGAAAATGTTCTCGTCTTTCGATAGCTGCCTGATGCTATCCTTACCCATACCTTCGCGAACGAGCGACAGCACCTTGCGATACTCACTGAACCAAAACGAGAATTTGGTCGCCGCCGCACTGTATCCTGAAGAGGCCATCATCGGCCATATCGCTAATCCCGTACTTATCACTTGATACATTTGACCACTCTGAGGTCGACCGATGCCTCACCATTCTAATTTTGAACACTCGGCCTCAGCATATCGATAAAACTTCCGGACTTCGCGGGAACACGCAGAAAAATGTTGGATTGAAGATGTTTACGGTATTGTCAGAACCGGTCGTCGTACATACCCGCTTTGACATCCTTCTGGAAGACCTTCGGGTCCTTGCCGTCGATGGTCACCCCGACGGAAACGCAGTTGCCCGCGACTTCCAGCACACGGGCCTTGACGGTGGCACCGAGAAGACTGTCCTTCTTCATGTCGGCTATCTTCTTGGCCTGGTCAAGGGTCATGTCCGCGACCTTCGTGGTCCTGGCATTGCTTGAACCGCTGGCGAGCCCGAGCTCCGATTTCACAAGGGCCGACATCGGCGGCGTACCGACCTTTATCTCGAAGGTCTTATCATCGTTTATCAGCACCTTTATCGGAACCTTCATTCCGCTGAACGCTTTGGTTTTCTCATTTATCTGGGCTATGACCTGACCGGTGTTCACGCCTGTCGGACCGAGTGCCGGACCGAGCGGCGGGCCTGCTGTGGCTTTGCCCCCATCGATTAATGCCTCGACAGTGTTTACCATTCTCATTTCTCCTTTTCAATAACTCTGACGCTGTCGCCCTTCACGGTAACGGGGATGGGTACCATAGCCTCTATGAGTTCAACGGTTATCTCTTCCTTGCTTTGATCTATCTGTTGCACTCTGGCCATTTCACCCTTGAACGGACCGTTGATCAATTCGACCAGGTCGCCCTCCACGATTCCCACCACTGCGGATACAGGGACGAGATAGTGGCTTATCTCATCTACATCGGTCTCGCCGTCGACGAACGAACGGGCCTTCTTGATATCCCTGGTCTTTTCTCTCAGACGGTCCGTGTTCATCCCTTCGACGAACACATACCCTCTGAGGCCGGGCGGGCTGAACACGGCATATATGTCCTTCTCGCCCAACTGGGCCTTGGACATCAGACTGTCAGCCACGCTCTTCTCCTGGTCCATTTGCGTCTTGAGGACCATTATCGACTGTCTCGCCACCGCCCCGAATCTTAGGGTCGATGACCCGTCATGAGCGGTCGCTATAACCTTTATACTGACTTCATCGCCGTATCTGGCACCTTTCGGGCATATGACCTCCAGCTTGAAATCCTTGGGTTTGTTGTCCGGCAGATCGATCTCTGCCTCGCTCTTAGAGCGGTAGTTGCTCCAGATCTCCGTCCCGGTGGCATCGTATAACGTAACATTCCATTCGGGGGCGTTATCCTGATCGGGCCCCGTCGATATGTCGAATCCGAGGACCGCCGATGATGAATTCGATACGAGTTTGAATTCCCAGATCAGGGTCGCTCCCGCGCGAACATCCTTCGTTCCTTCCTCCCCGACCAGGCGGGTTCCTCCTATTGCAAGATTAGACATTGAAACACCACACGCCCGTCAGAAGTAACCCGGAAGATATGTCATTACCCACATTATGACGAATCCGACCGCACCCAATATTACCATCCCGAGTGCCGCGATATAACAAGTCTTCTTGTATTCCTCTCTGGTCGGGGTGTGGGCCATCTTGAGGATCCTGCCGTATTTGCCCCTTCCGAGATTCCTTGTCTTGGACTCGAAACTGTCCTGGATCTCCTCTGCCTTCGCCTCTATGCTCATGTTGATACTTCCTTGATACCGTCCAGATCATTGTCCCGGCACGGTCATTCGCTCTTTCGTTACCACTGAAGGTATTGAATGAATAACAACCCATAGATAAGATTCTTGTCTTAAAGTTTTTGGTGCTCCGGCATCACGGGTCTTGGACGCACCGCTTTCTGCTGAGCACATCCCTGTAAACGATCCTGAAGATTTGTGCAAAGAGGATGACCATGACTATGTTCCTCGCCAGGATTATCATCACGCCCGCACTGGTTATCGCCTCCCCTCCTCCGCTGATACCGACATTCACGGCAAAATTCAGCTGAGTCAGGATTATCGCCAGTACCGACAGCACCATGACCGTATTCTTCGACGAACGGTCCGGCAACGTCATGAGCATGAACACAACGAAAGGTATCAGCCATATTATGTACTGTGTCGAGAACACCTTGCCTGCCAATATGAAGGTCATGAGCAGGAGAACCATGGCCCCGCTCAGAAGTGCGACCCGATTGTTCTCATTGTCCCGTCTGTCCCTTCTCAGACCGAACAGGGCATACGCATAGAGCGCATACATAGCCACGACCGCAGCGAGCATGAATGGGGTCAGATACGGTGCCACGGCATCCGGCCATGGCCCGAGAAGATTGTCCGAGCCATAGCCGAACGCTATCTGCACATCGGTGAATCCCATCATCGATGCCAGATATATGAACGGCGAAAGGGTGGATTCTATCTGCAGCGGACGGTCCATATGGTAGCCGAGGAAATGGAATGCCGCATCCGGATTCAGGAGCAGCATCGGCAGCATTATGGCCGTTGCGACGGCCACGAATACCGTAATGCCCTTCAGCACGTTCGACCAGTCCCTGTTCATGAAGAACGGGATGAGATATAACGGGAACAGCACCGCGGGATACAGTTTCGTCATTGTGGCGACGGACAGGAGTGCGAACGCCCAGACGTAGTTCTTTGTCACCAGACAATAGAAGGAGAGCAATGTAAGAACGGCAGGGAATATGTCGTATCTGTCCAACACGAACTCCAGCATAAGAAGCATGGACACCGTGTAGATTACCATGATCTTGGACTGGCTCTGATTGTATCTCTTCGCAAGCCTTGACATCGCCGCGAGGCCTATAAGGAAGAACACGAACACTTCGGCGACGAAGGCGACATTGTAACCGAACGGCGTGGATGCGAACAGCCGGGGTATCGCGATGAAAACAAGGGCGAACGGCGGATACTCCATCTCCGGAATGCTTCCGCGCATAAGTTCGTCCGCATACGGGAAGTATACCTTCATCGCTTCCGATTCTATCCCCATCTGGTGTATAACGGCGAGATATGCCACGGATGCAACGGCGAATACTATCCCCAGGACCAACTGGTATCTTCTTACCCGGTTATCCGCCGCCAACATATTCGCACATCCTCCCTGTGGCATTAATATATTGTGGTACGGCTAAAATTCGTTCCGTGCCCCGAACCTGCCTAACCATTATATACACCTTATATGTTGGTTCATCAAATTCTTGCACAGGTGATACAGATGGAAGAAATTTTGTGCAACGTAGAGTTGGTGAAAGACAACAACGACTTCGTAGCTAGGATACAGAGCGACCTCGGCGGGATGAGAGAATACAAATCATCAAGTTTCGAAGAGGTACTGGAACAGCTCATGATAGACCTACAGGAAGAGTTCGAGTTGATTTGACCGAGAGGGGATACGATGGCGGACCAAATCAGACAGGTAACTGATATATTAGATAATCTTGCCGGGGACACCTCGGTACCAAGGAACATCAGAAAGGGAGCGACGGATGCAAAAGCCAAGTTACTGGATACAAAAAACGCGCTGGATGTGCGCGCGACGAGTGCCATGATCATACTTGACGATCTTGCGAACGACCCGAACATACCGCTTCACGGAAGGACGCTCATCTGGAACATAATAAGCCAGCTTGAAGTCCTCAGCGCCCAATCGGGCTGACAAAGTTTTTCAGGATCTCTGTTCTGAGACGATATCCAAAAAGTTCCGGAATATCTCCGGTCCGTTCTCGGTGTTCTCCACCTCTGGGTGGAACTGGACACCGAACAGCGGTCTCGTGAGCGAACGGATCGCCTCCACACGGCATGTCTGCGATTCAGCGGTGATCTCGAAACCGGGCGGTATCTCCTTGACCTCATCGTTGTGGGATGCCCATACGTTGAATTCCGAAGGCAATCCCCTGAACAGATCGCCGTGTGACAATATTTTCAGTTCCACTTTACCGAATTCCGGTATATTCCCGGGTCCGAGCTTGCCGCCAAAATGTTCGGACATGAACTGCATGCCGGCGCATATCCCCAATATCGGGAATTCCGCTTTGTCCAGGTATTCCCCGTTGTTACCCATGCGTCCGGTATCGCTGGCGACGCTGGGAGCACCGCCGGAGAGGACCAGGGCATCAACATCGCTGATATCATCGAACGGGGTGGTGTTGGGGACTATCCTCGTATCCACACCCAGATACTTGAGAACTCTCCATTCCCGATGGGTCCACTGGCCGCCGTTATCGACAACGTAGACTTTCATTAGGATGATATGACATCCCCGATTTAAGCTGATTGGTCTCTGATTCAGCGGCGTGCGGGGTCATTCCCATTCTATCGTCGCCGGTGGCTTGTTGGTTATGTCGTAAACGACCCGGTTAACCCGGTCCTTCATGGTATTGGTGATCCTGACAGACATCCTGTCGAGGACGTCCGCCGGGATCCTTGAATATGTCGCAGTCATGCCGTCGACGGAAGAGACCGCCCTTATCGCTATCGTCATACCGTATGCTCTTCTGTCCCCTTGCACCCCTACGGATTTCGTCGGCAGTAGAACCGCGAAATATTGCCAAGGTATCTCCATTTTGCCTTCTCTCGCCGCTTTCGCGATCTCGTCCTCGACGATGAAACATGCTTCTCTGACCACACCGATATTGTCCGGAGTCACTTCGGCCAGGCATCTGACCGCGAGTGCCGGGCCCGGGAACGGCTGCCTCTCCGATGATCTGACGCCCAAAGCCCTGGCGATGTCCCTCACCTCGTCTTTGTACAGATCCCTGAGCGGCTCGACGACTGTCATCCCCATCTCTTTCGGGAGACCGCCGACGTTATGGTGTGATTTTATCGTGTCCCTCACTCCGTCCCCGGATTCTATCCAGTCGGGTGCGATGGTGCCCTGGACGAGATACTCCGAACCGAACTCTTTCGCTTCCCTTTCGAAGACTCTGATGAAAAGGCCGCCTATCACCTTTCTCTTCTCTTCCGGGTCCGTGACATTTCTCAGGGATGCGAAGAACTCCTCGGAAGCATCGATTATCCTGAAATTTATCTTCATGTCTTCGAGCATCCCGCGGACCTCTTCCGTCTCTCCTTTCCTCATCAGTCCCGTGTCGACGTAGACTGCGAGCAGATCATCGCCTATCGCCCTGCTCGTCAGAGCGGCCGCGACCATGCTGTCCACTCCTCCCGAGCATGCGATTATGGCCTTGCCCCGGATTTTGGATCGGAGGTGACCGATCGATTCGTTTATGAAATCCTCAGTTCCGAACATCCGATACCACCTGTTCCGAGTCGGCCTTTATCTTCTCTTCCATCTCTTTCCTGTACTCTTTTACCCTGCCGGAAAGCACGGGGTCGGAAAGGCTCATGATCTCCACCGCAAGTATCGCCGCATTGTCGCCTCTGTCCAGGCCCACGGCCGCCACGGGTATCCCCGGCGGCATCTGGACCACCGAGAGCAGAGCGTCGAGGTTCATCTCTCCGCTTACAGGCACACCTATCACGGGATTGCATGTGTGCGCGGCCACTACCCCCGGTAACGCCGCCGAGAGACCGGCTATAGCAATGAAAACGTCCGCGTCCGAGGATTCCACAAGACTCCGGACCCTGCCTGGCGTCCTGTGAGCGGATGCCACCGCAATCTCATAATCCACATTGAACTTCCTGAGCATGTTTATTGCCTTCTCGGCCACGGGCAGGTCGCTCTTGCTACCCATTATTATGGAGACCTTCTGCATCAGAGGAGCCCACTCAATCAAAGAATAAAAAACCACCGAAAATAATATTGCGGAAAGAGGTTTAGTCAAAGGTTTCTTCTGTCGTTTCAGCTCTTAAGCACTACCACCAGGAATATACCTATGGCTATGAGGGCCCCGATCAGCACAGCGACCATGTTCACCAATGCGTCGTACATGACATCCCACGCATGGACGCCGTAGAACGGTTCTATTTCGCTGAACCCCACGAGATAAGCCCACACAACGCAAACGATCAGTCCGACAGCGAATATCACTCCGCCGTAGGCCCTGTTCCTTCCGGCTCCGAAATAAGCCGAGAAGACACCAGCTATCATCATGACCAATGCAAAGACAAAGATGATAACTGTCAGGAAACTCCAGATATCAAGATCCATTTTTCTAAACCTCCGTTTCGATTCGTTCCCACGAACACAACTGGCAGTGATACATTATTGTTATTATTAAACTTTTTACATCCCCGCTGAATAATCAGACACCGAAATCCTACATGGATGGATGATTTATCCGATTCCGATAATTTTTATGCGTCAGGCATGGATATCAAATTATATTGGAATCACAACCATTATATACAAAACCCTAATATTTAAATATGAGATGTGTCTACTATTCTATATTAAAGTAAAGCCTTCTCTGAGGAACATCGACATGGAATTTTTAGGAGTCGCGGACGGGACCACGAACAACGGCACGATGGTTGTGATAGGAACAGATAACATCCCAGGCATGGGAGATCCCGTTTTTGATTCCAGAGAGCACAAGATAGGGACAGTCAAACGGATATTCGGACCTGTCGGGGAGCCGTTCATAACCGTGGCCGTATGCGACACATCTATGCTGGAAGGCATCGGAGGCATGAAACTTTACACGAAGAGGAGAACTCAAAATGGCAAAGACAAGAGAAGGAACAGAAGAGATTGAGGTCTGCCCGGAATGCGGTAGCCACCATCTTGTGCGTGACTACGAGAGAGGAGAGCTCCTTTGCGAAGATTGCGGATTGGTCCTGGATGACCAGTTCATAGATCAGGGGCCCGAGTGGAGGGCCTTCGATGTCGAGCAGGGGGAGAAGAGGGCGCGTACCGGCGCTCCCATGACATACACTATCCACGACAAGGGATTGTCCACCGAGATCTCCTGGAAGAACAAAGACAGCTACGGGAAGAGCATCCCCACGAGGAACCGGGCACAGCTTTACAGACTCAGGAAGTGGCAGCGGAGGATCCGTGTCTCGAATGCCACGGAAAGGAATCTGGCCTTCGCGCTTTCCGAGCTTGACAGGATGGCGTCCGCGATGGGGCTTCCGAGGAATGTCAGGGAAACGGCCGCGATGATATACAGGAAGGCCGTCAACAAGAATCTGATCAGGGGAAGATCCATCGAAGGTGTGGTAGCCGCTTCGCTCTACGCCGCATGCAGACAGTGCGGTGTCCCCAGAACGCTGGACGAGGTCGCGAGCTCAAGCCGCGTGGGGAGGAAGGAGATCGGGCGCACATACAGATTCATGACCCGTGAACTGAAGCTCAAGCTGATGCCCACCAAACCTCAGGATTACGTTCAGAGATTCTGTTCCGAACTGAAACTCAGCGGGGAGGTCCAGAGCAAGGCGGCGGAGATTCTGAAAGATGCATCCGAGAAAGAGCTCACATCCGGAAGAGGGCCCACGGGAGTCGCGGCGGCCGCG
>JAITTK010000117.1 GCA_031287135.1 Candidatus Methanoplasma reticulitermitis | reverse complement strand
CATAGAGTCTCAGGACGGGAAGCGGAACAAGAAACTCCAGGCGGATAAGATAAAAACCCTGTGGGTCAAACAGTTCGGGGTCCTGCGTGTCAAGGTATCCGTGAACGATGTGCACAAGACGTATTCGGTGAGGGTCGATGCGGACCCCGATGACGAGTTCACCGTGGGGATGCTGCTGAAGTTTGACGATTTCGATGCGCTGGTGCATGCTATAAAAACAAAGGATCGGCTCCTTAAGAACGGAACCGCGGAAGCCAGGGACATCACGAGGATTTACGGCAAAATACGGAAGAAGAGATACGAGGTACTGGACCTCGAAGAAGATGAAGATTATGAAATATTCGACTTCGATGAACAGAGCAGTTCTTCCTGAGGAAGTATAAGGTCGAGGACATCCGCCATGTTGTCGGACCTCACGGTATGTGTGGCCGCCTCGACCGTGAACTCATCCAGCGGATTGAATGCTATGGACATTCCTGTGTTCCTGAACATCGGGATATCGGTGTAGGAATTGCCGATGGAAACAGTCCTCTCAACGGTCGTACCGTATTTCTCGATGTACTCACGCACATTGACGCCCTTGTCCCTGAGGTCCACGTTGACGATGCCTTCTCCGCTGAGGGTCCCGTCAGGATTGCTGCATATCCCGTCCGCGACATAACCGTCGAATCCGAATTCGTTCGCGATCATCCTCGCGGCGAGGTCTATGCCGCCGCTGATTATTACGCATCTCATGCCGTTGCCTCTGAGGCATGCGACTGTCTCCTGTATGCCCCCGGTTAGCGGCATGTCCTGGAGGAATCTCACCAGATCCGCGATCCTGATCCCGGGTCTGACCTTCATCCATTGTGCTATGTCTCTCCTCATGAATTCAGGCTGGTCTATCTCTCCGTTTATGTATGCCCGGTATGTCGGCTCGTTGTCTATGCCGAGACAGTTGTTTATCCAATACCATGAGCTTCGGAGGGCGGTCAGCACGCCGTCCATGTCGAAGCACACAAGATCGTATCGTCTCATCACGGAATACGTATGTGGGCCGAGGATAAAATCTGTATGCAGGCGATCATCCCCCAATGCCCGGTATGGACAGTTTAGATTATCTAATCATAAGGAATAACATGGATCATGATCACCATGATAGGGACGGGGCATGTGTTCAGGATATCAGAACAGATATCTTTTATTGTGAAATACACCTGGCCGGATGCCGTCCTTGTCGAACTGGATGAAAGCAGATACGTCTCACTCACCAGCGAGGGAGCGGGCAAGGGGCTGAAGAACTCCCCCAAACTGTATCGCGGGTCGGCGGAATATCAGAACAGGATGTCCGAGAAGAACGGCGTCTTTCCGGGAGGGGACTTGGTGGCAGCCATATTCGCGGGGAGGATCGTCGGTGCGGAGATTATCTGCATAGATAAGGATGCAAAGCAGACGATGAAAGAGGTCGAAGATGAAATGTCCTTTTCGGAGAGGGTGAGATGGTCCGTTTCCCTAGTTACTGATAACCTGTTCGGAAAGAAGAGGATCAATGTAACGCGGAAGAGTTTCGTCGACAACGAGGAGGAATACATCAGAAGGATGCGCAGGCGGTTCCCAACCCTGGTGGAGAAACTCATCGACGAAAGGGATGCGTACATGGCAGAGAGGATACGGGAGGCATCGGAAAAGTACAATAACGTGGTGGTCGTGGTGGGAGATGCGCATATCCGGGGGATATGCGAGATCCTCGACGGCATCGAGATCGAGAAAATAAGACTGGCGGATATGATGGACCAAGAGAGAATGGACCGCGTAAGGTCCCGTATCTGGAACGGAAAACCGGAGAAAGAGGAATGAAAGTAAGATTATTGGCACATACACCCAATGTGGATGCGATATGCGCCGCGGCGGGAAAGTCGTGTTATTCGGAAAGACCGTCGGCGGATCTGCTTGAAACCGAGGTTCCCGAGAAGACGCTCGGTAAGATCGTCGGAATGGGACATCACTCAGTGATCGAACACGCGGTTTTCACGTTCTCGGTCGAGGGGGTGTCGAGAGCACTGACGCATCAGTTGGTGAGGCACAGAGTCGCCTCATTCTCTCAGCAGAGTCAGAGATATGTCCCTATGAAAGACCCTTCATATGTGGTCCCGGAGACCGTCAGGAACAATCCCGAAGCCTTTGCATTATACGAAGGGACGATGGAAAGGATATGGGAGGCTTACAGGGAGCTATCCGAGGCAGTACCGGCAGAGGATGCGAGATATCTGCTTCCGAACGGGTGTACCACGAACATAACCATAACGATGAATGCGAGGGAGCTGCTCCACTTTTTCTCCCTCAGATGCTGTGAGCGTGCGCAGTGGGAGATAAGGGACCTTGCAGAAAAAATGCTGATACTGTGCAGGGACGTATCCCCGACCATATTTGCGGATGCGGGACCCCCATGCGTCAGGGGAACATGCTCCGAAGGGAAGCTGTCGTGTGGCAATCCGCGCAAACCTAACAAAGCTTAAATAGGAATCCACTTAATCGGGTTAATATCGGTGAAGGACATGGGAAGAATAAGGCCCACATATATCAAGAGAGTCGCCATCGAGCTTCTCAACAAATACCCTCAGGCATTCAGCAGGGATTTCGAGAACAACAAAGAGATGGTCAACAATCTCACAGACGTCTACTCGGTGAAGATGAGGAACAGGATAGCAGGTTACATAACCCGTTACCTGTCCCGTCCGGAAGTCTGAAACAATTTAAATATCGACCAGTTTTCCGCGGAATAATCCGCCCGCGTGGGGTAGCCTGGATATCCTGAGAGATTGCGGATCTCTTGACCCGGATTCGAATTCCGGCGCGGGCACCAGTCACTGTCCGTCAGTTTCTTCCATCCATACCCGTTTCACAACCTCGACATCGCCTGGAGGGAGTATCCTGGATATCTCTTCCTCGGGCACCTGGAATTCTTTGGCGATCTCCCCGGATTTCCTTCCGCTCTTCCCTCTTCCCGGGTTGAGGATCATGTATCTCTCCGAATTCTCGAAAAGCTCTGCGGGACCGCACATTATCTTCCGGGACCCTTCGTGCGTTATCTCCCCGATACCCAATTCCATCTTAAGATGGTGCTCGTAATTCCGTTTGCCTCTCACTATGAATGCTCCTCTGGGGACGAACTCTCCGGGATTCGGGGTCTTGCTCACCTGATCCGGATAGACCCAGAATGCCGCGCCCTCCATGAGTGCGGCTACCCAGGCCTTGGACTGCGTAAGGGCGAATGTGCACGCTTCCCTCAGTTCGTCGGGGGCGGCGGCGGAACCGTCTTTCATGACGACCGACGGCGCACCGTGGACATCGGCATGGACGAATATGTCCTTCTCCTTCAGGTGCTTCTTCACGACGTTATCGTTAGAGTGGGCATCCCTTCCGGCGATCACGAGTTTGCCGGAGGATGTGATGAACCACTTGTATCTCTCGAACCAGAATTGTTTGGTGGGCTGGACTCTGCTCATCTCTATGGCCCTGGCCTTATCGAAGCCTTTTTGTTTCTTTTCCAGCTCGATCGTGCTCTCTTTCAGAGCAACCTCGGCCCTCCCGGCCCTCTCTCCGAGGTCTTTGCTTTTCTGATAGATATCGGATGCGTTAGCATCGATCCCTTTGGTGTAGTCGAGTGAAATTTTGAAATCCGAGATACTTACCGTGACGATATTCTTCGAAGGATCGATATTCGTCACGAAAGGAATCTTCCCGGCCCCTTCCGCAAGCTTCTCCCAAGTCACTTCCTTCGATTTCAGACCCAGCACAGTGAGTAGCTCGTTCACCTTCTGATATTCCATGTAGATGGCATCGGCCCGCTTTTTCAGATCTTCCGATTCCATTCTGTACTCGTTGACGGTCTCCGTCTGTTTATGTATCCTTTTCCTGAGTTTCTCTATTTCTGGGTCAACCCGTGTCTCGCCCTCGGCCTCTTTGATCTCGCGCACCAATGAATCGATCGCCAATGACATGGTGAGGACCCTTTCGGACTCGGCATCGCCGTATATCTGAAGGTTCACGGGGGCAACATCTATTATCTCCCCGTTCTTTCTGAACACGGTGGGTTCGCCGGCCCTTACGACGGAATCGACCATGTCTTTCAAATGGGAATACATTATTCTCAGATCGTCATCGCCGACCTCGTTCGACGGACGGATCTTGTCGATGCCGCTTCTCCTGCATATCTCTTCGGAGTATTGACCGCCCAGGTTGACCGCAGTGGCAAGGGTCCTTACGGTGTCGGCCCCCGATGAACGGAAGGCGCCCACAAATTCTTCGAATGAGGACTCCACGGGATCGAATCTGCTTTTTGGCATGAAATATTCCTCCCCTGGGCGTGTCGAGCGGTCCTTCCAGGTTTTATGGGTGAGACAGTTGACTATCTTGTCGTCAAGTACAAGTAGAACATTCCCCCCGCCGAACATCTCGAAGATCAACTTATACTCCGCATCGGATTTGAAGACCTCCGTGACCGTTATTCGGTCAAACCCGGCCTGGATGGTCTTTCCTATTCTTGCGTTGGTTATGTATTTTCGCAGGAATGTAGCGAATGAGGTCGGGGTGTCGGGGGTTTCCGGGCGGTCCGGTGCCAGATAAAGCCATTTCTTGTCTTTAAAGAACAGCTCACGTTTTCCGTCGCCCTGCACGTTGAGACGGAACAGAACATTCCCGGCACCCCAGTGGAATATCTTGTCTATGTGCGCCCCCTCAAGCGACGCCATCTCCGAGACAATGGAGCGGACATCGAAGGAACTCATTTCTTTCTTCATCGGTCAGGTTATACAGCAGCAGAGATAAAGTTTCTTTGAGTTGAGCAGGGTATAATATCGATATGTCCGCCAAGGCTCGTAAACGACTCTGTTCATTGCTGCGGAAACCCAACCGTGTGTTTACGGTATTACATCTTCCAGATTACTGAGCGTCCTCTCGACTATCGCAAGTACCTGCTCCCTGTTATTGTCCACCTTCTCATCGAGTTTGGCACTCTCCGTGTGAGTGCCGAAGAACGAGTTCGTGCGAACGTTCTCCCAGTTGTTCAGCCGGTCAACATGGCGGTATGTCAGAATTATATCCTTTTTCAATTTCAGTTTGGCGATCCCCCCTCCGAAAACGAGCGAATCCCAGACCGGGGTCTCGAGAGGGTCAAGATAATATTCCGTATCTTTCAACGACCGTATGGTGTCTCTTATAGTACCAAGCTCGTCGGCGACGCCGATGAGTGCTTTCTGTGAATCTTTGGCTTCTCTCAACCGCTCGGCGAGATACTCGACCACCAACGCGGAAAGGAACCCGATGAATGTGGATATGGTGAGTTCCAGTAAGCCGAAATCGTCAATATCCATGTTGAACCTCAGTGTGTTCTTCTGCCGGCCGGGTCCTCTCGGACGATCCGGTCATCGGCAATACCAATTCTTTTTGCGATGCGCCTCAGAAACCCGGGGAGTACGAGGGATAGCGGCAGTGCGACCAGGAATCCGATGCACCACGCACGCAACCACATCCACGGGAATGCGGACATTCCGATGTTGACCAAAGTCATCACCGTCGACATTCCCAGGGACATGAGGAGTGCCATCCCCAGACTCATAAAAATTGTCACCTTCCTGCTGTTCTCAGCCTTATAATTACGTTCTTTATTCACTTTCAAACCCGGCATCATACACATTTCATATGTATTATAATCTTTACGCCGACAGAAAGTTCCCAGAAAGTTTTATAACGAGGTCTTCCTTGACTACTTCCATACGCCGCTGTGGCTAAGGGGTATAGCGACGCCTTGGTAAGGCGTAGGTCGTGGGTTCGATTCCCATCAGCGGCTCCACATTCCATCAATGGTCTGGCCTTTGAACTTTGATTATTTATTGACTCTGCCACGCTTGCGTCGCGGTCGGGTCCGACCGCGTGCTCAATGCACAGTCGGTGTCAGCATAAGCCGGGCGGGTGGACTCCGGCCGGAGTCGACCTCTTTAGGCTTCGAAAGAAAGCCTGACATGTGTTCATCGAAACCTTCGACCCTCGCGCGCTGGAGTTCTCTTGGCTCTATCTTCGAAGGTATTTTCGATCCATGTTCCGCATCCATGCATTTAACCAGATTATACGGGGCACCCGATAAGCCAACGAGTCCGTCCCTCGCCAATGGCGAGCATGTAGCCATACGGAGACAGTCAAGCATCTGAGGATACGCCATCAGGGTAGATGGTGTGATGTTTCTAAAATCGTCGGTATATTCAAAAACATTTGTGACTTCCCGCTCTACTTCCTCTCTTTTGCTTTTGTAGACCGCCGGAGCATACTCGACGAACCAATCGTTGTAGAAACGAACGGACCTTTCCATGTCTTCTTTCCACGGATTCAGATTATTGTCTGTCATTCCCTGTTCGCTCCGAGTATGGTCTTCCTCTTTGATTTGTTTTCTGGTTTTTTCATTCGCGGATGCGACCCTGTCGTGCTTTGTGCGCCTCTGCCCGTGCACACCGAAAAACTTGTTAAAGATGAAACAATACAAACCCCGAAAAACACAGCGTTTCACTGACAGTGGAACGGGATTTCAAATAAGGATGGGATGTTCATGTCTAAAAAAACCGTATCTGCAGTTTTGGTCCTTGCGCTCTTGCTGGCGGGAGGCTATGCCGTGCTCACCAAAGAAGGATCCGGGATCGGCAATGACCGGGAACCCGGGGCGACAGTAACAGAGAGCGGGGACCTCAGCATACATTTCCTGGAACTCGGCAACAAATACACCGGCGACAGCGTTTACATAAATTACGGTGAGACCGATGTACTGATAGACGCAGGCTCCAGGACCGGCTCGTCGGCGACGATAACAGGGTACATAGATCAGCACATAAAAGACAGAAAGCTGGAGTATGTAATAGCGACGCACGCTCATCAGGACCACATAGCCGGGTTCTACAGCACGAAAACCACAACCGGCGTGCTTGATTATTTCGAGATAGGCACCATAATCGATTATCCGCAGACGAACAGTAATTCCGCCACCCGCAGTAATTACGAGGACACAAGGGACAGACTGCATGAAGAGAAGGGAACCGAGCACCACACGGCGCTGCAGTGCTATAACAACGAAGGGAATGCACAGCGAGTGTACGATCTCGGTCCCGGGGTGACGATGGAGATACTCTATCAAAAATACTACGAGACCAAAACCGGCAGCGAGAACAACTATTCTGTCTGCGTGATGATCACGCAGGATAATAAACAGTATCTGTTCACAGGCGACCTGGAGAAAGAGGGCGAGGAGTCGCTTGTCGATCATTACAGTAAAAACCACGGGGGGCTTGGCCATTGCGTGCTACTCAAGGGCGGACACCACGGTTCATCGACGTCATCGAACACCAAGCTGCTGGAGGCGATCACTCCGGAATACGTCATAATCTGCACGTGCGCAGGCACATCTGAGTATTCGCCCTTCATTCCGAATCAGTTTCCCACGCAGGAATTCATTGACCGGATTGCAAAATACACCGACAGGGTCTATGTCACCACGCTGATCAAAAACTATTCTGAAAACGATTTCGGGCCGCTAAACGGCAACGTCGTCTTCTCGGTCGAAGGCGGAAAGATAGCGATAATATGCAGCGGCGACGACCGTGTACTCAAGGACACAGAGTGGTTCAGGGACAACAGGACCGCTCCGGACGAATGGGTATGATCCAGAAAACGGCGCATGCATTCCCGGCACCCCGGACGGCGCCGCCGGCTTCGGACAAACCGCCCGTTGTCCCGGGCATGAAATGCGGCACGGATTACCGGCCGTTCATGCCATTTTATAGAACACGAATCCGGACCAGATCTTGGGAAAGAAGAACGTCGTCTTCTTGGGCATCCTGATTCCTTTCATGGAAAGGTCCCAGATCTTCTTGAGGCTTGGATCGTTGAGAACTATCGCAAGATCGAACCTTCCGTCATCCATCATCTTCCTGACGTTGTGGAACTCCGCTTCATACTCCACGGTCGACTTCCCCTCGTCATAGCCGTATATCTTTTTGAGGATCAGTTCCTGCACAACGTATGTGTCAAGCCCGCAGAGTTCTTTTCCGCCTTTGTCGTATGATGCAAGGAAATGTCTCCCGTCTCTGAAGATGAGTCCCATCATCCAGTTGTTCAATTCCGACGACATGTGGTCCTCGGAGACCTCTTCCGCCCTCATGGTATCGCATATCACGCGTTCGGCGTCCTTTATATCCACGTTGGAGGAATTGACGAGCCTGTGAGTGGGCCAGACGACCAATCCCTCATCCTTCGCCGATACCAGCGTCGCGAGGACATAGCCTTTCTTCTCATCGCCCGGGTTCTCAAGAGAATAGTTGAGTGCGGTCTCATATCTGTGGTGGCCGTCCGCGATAAGCATCTTCTGGTCTTTGAGTTCGGAACTTATACGTTTCTGGATATCCGTGTCGTTTATAATGTGGAATCTGTGATCGACGCCGCTGCTGTCAACATATCTGTAAAGCAGCCTGGCCGAATTCCTTATGCTGCTGCCGAGCTCCGGGCTGAATCCTTCGAATATGCCGAAGATCGATTCCAAATGGGCCTCCATGTCCCGTAGGAGGTTGAGACGGTCCTCCTTCACTTTCGAGAATGTTTCCTCATGAGGTATTACGTTGCCTTCGTCGTAGCTTTCGGTCTTCAGTATGCCGACCAGTCCGAGCCTTGTTTTCACGACCCCGTGGTCGTTGAATGTCTGTTCGTACAGATAGAATGAATCCGGATCCTGGGCGAGGCTCCCGTCGGATATCATCCTCTCGAATTCTTTTCTGGAGCCTCCGTACCTTCTGTCTATATCCGGATTCAGAGTGAGGTTTGTGACGTTGTTCTTATGGTCCTGAAGTATCCTGAGGTACTCCTTCCCGATCACGTCGTAAGGTGGAGATATGCGGTCTTCTATTCTCTCGTTAGTCTTCAGAACTGGCCTGTATCCGGGGAAAGGAAGAAAAGTAACCATTTCAATCGCCCGAACCGCGTTATACTTAGTGCCTTATATCTCTTTCTACACGGGGCGGAACGCCATGCGATGTCAACATATGCGCGGTACCGGATCTCCCGACGGAGGTTCCAACACCCTCTTCCCCCCGACCTCCGTCTTGAGGATGACTCTCTCCCTGCCTTCTCTGACAATACCGATGATCGAGGCATCTCTGCCTTCCGGCGTGCTTCTTACGGCCGCAAGAACCTCCCCGGCCATCTCCGGAACGCATCCGATTATCGCCTTGCCTTCATTACCTATGCTCAAAGGATCTATACCGAGCAGATCGCACGCACTCACCACCCCGTCCCTGAGGGGGATGGATGCCTGTTCGACCTCGATCTCGACGTGAGATTTGGAGCACCACTCATTCAGCGTGTTGGCCAACCCGCCCCTGGTGGGGTCTTTCATGGATACTATACCCCCGGATTTCAGCCCCTTTGCGATCATCCCGTTGAGGGGGGCGACGTCGCTGTGTATCTCGCTCTCGAACCCGTAGCCTTCTCTGAACGACAAGAGGGCGACGCCGTGATCTCCCAGATATCCGGATGCAATTATAACATCTCCAGGGGCCAGATTCGCATCCGTGCACCATCTGTCCTTGACTTTCCGATATTCCGAGGCGGTCAGGAAGTTCCCGTCCAAAAACTCGGACCTCCTGCCTATCGCCGACGTTGATATGATCATCTTATCTATCGCACCGGTCTCCATGACTTTTGTATCTCCGGTGACGATAGGCACCCCGCATTCCCTCGATGTCGCACCCATGCTGCCCATGATTTTGTCCACGACTTCGATGTCCAGGCCTTCTTCCAGTATGACGGAGCAGGCGAGGGCAATGGGTGTCGCGCCCATGACGGATATATCGTTGACCGTGCCGGATACCGAGATCCTTCCTATGTCCCCGCCCGGGAATATCAGAGGGTTAACGGTATGCCCGTCTATCGTGAAGACGATATCATCCACAACCGCAGAATCATCCATTGAGTCCAGAGGGACATCCGATTTTGACTTTTGGAAGTGGGATACAATATGCCTGGAGAGGAACTCCTGCATGATTTCTCCTCCCGCGCCGTGATTCATGATGACTTTGGACATCGGCTGTGAATGGAATCGCCGATATAGGTTTTTATCCTCTAA
>JAITTK010000057.1 GCA_031287135.1 Candidatus Methanoplasma reticulitermitis | reverse complement strand
AGAGTGATGGAGAAGTCAGAATGGGCGCAGCGGACATCCGCCTGGAAGTATTGCCGATGAAGTGTAACACAACGGAGGCGGAGTCCATTCCAACGGGGTTCGGGACGGGAATGATTGTAAAACGATAATTCAAGATCGGAATGTACTGCCGCATAGGCGGAACAGCACAGTGTCTCCCGAGCGTTAACACGCCTTTTCATGGTCCGATGATGACACCGGCCTCGAGGCACTGACTTACGCCGGGAGTATGTGTCGGACCCTGCGTTGGCTTCCGGTCATGGCCGCGATGACACATCGCTGCTACCGCAAGAGCCCCTTTTCAGGGACAGGGTCGCTGTAAGCCGCCCCGTGCACATGGCAATCATCGGTCATGCCCCTACGCCGGTCCGGCTGTTACGCCATGTACCGTCAGGTTATTAAAATCTCGTATGATTACGTCAATCAACGTATTTTATTGTATAAAATTGCCTTATATCTAAAAAATATCAGTTTATTGTCGAAATATCCCGAATTCCGTGAAAAATAAATAAAAAACTACGAAATTCGTAAAATAATCTACGATTTAAGCCTTCATTCTACGAATCACATGGTTAGATTTATTTAAGATAATTTTGTTATATGCCCTATGAAAGCTTATTTCAGGCCCGAATCCGTTGCGATAATAGGCGCATCATCGGACACAACAAAGCTGGGCGGTATGCTCTTAAAAAACATGATAGACTCAGGTTATAAAGGAAGGCTGTATGCGATAAATCCCAAAGGCGGAGTGATACAGGGCATAAAGGCCTACCCGTCGATCGGGGATGTCGGGGAACCGATCGAACTCGCAGTCATCGCGATAAAGAACGTGCAGGCTGTGGATTCTATGAAAGAATTGGGTGCGGCCGGCATAAAATATGCATCGATATTGACCGCCGGATTCAGGGAAGAGGGACCAGAGGGCGCGAAGCTCGAAGAGAAACTGCTGTCGGAAGCCAAGAAATACGGGGTCAGGATAGTCGGCCCCAACTGCTTCGGCAACATGAATGTGAAATACGGGACGAACTTCACATTCACGCATATCCTGCCCTCGGCAGGCAATATATCCATCCTCTCGCAGTCGGGTGCCCTGGGATCGTCCATGCTCGATTGGTTCAAGCTGAATGAACTGGGCATAGCGAACTTCATGACATTCGGAAACAAGGCCGATGTCGATGAGGCCGATGTCATAGGTGACCTTCTTGAGGACCCGGATACAAAAGTGGTGGGGATGTACTGCGAAGGCATATCGGACGGAGCCAAGCTCGTGGAAGCCATCGAGAGCACCAAAACCAGGAAACCGATAGTGATATTCAAGTCGGGCAAAACCGAGGCGGGATCCGCGGCAGCCTCTTCGCACACGGGTTCGCTCGCGGGTTCGGATGCGGTCAACGATGTCATATTCAAGAAACTCAACATGCACAGGGCCCAGGACCTCGATGAGCTGTTCGATGCCCTGGCTGTTTTCAGCACGTGCAGCTCCATGAATAAGGATGGTATCGCGATCATAACGAATGCAGGCGGACTGGGCGTGATGTCCGCGGACGCGACGTTCAATGCCCCCTATATCGAGGCGGCAAAGCTCGCACCGGAGACGATCGAGGCGATAAAGAACGCGGTCCCCACGATTGCCGGCTTGACAAACCCGATCGACGTCAGGGGAGATGCGAAGGCGGAATACTTCAAAGGCGCGATAAACGCCGTCGTGAAAGACCCATCCGTGGGTGGCCTCGTGGTGATGGGCTCCCCCCTTGACACGGCCGACCTCGAGAGCGTGGCCAAGATCCTGGTCGAGATGAGGGATGACATCCCTGTACCGACGACATGCTGTTTCGCGGGCGGGGAGAAGTGCGAGAAGGCGAACAGGATCCTGAGGGGAGGGAAGATACCATGCTATCCCACACCCGACAGGGCCGTGCGTGCCCTTTCGATACTCAGGAGATACACACTCAGGGGTCAGGAGAAACACGACCCGATGAAGATTCCGTCGGTGTCAGGCAAGGCAGCTGCCCAGAAGATAATCGCGAAGGCCAAGTCGGAGGGAAGGAAGGCACTCACCGAATCGGAGGGCAAAGCGATCTTCACGGCATACGGGATGCCCACTCCGGGCGAAGCGACCGTTAAGACGGTGGCGGATGCTGCGAAGGAATGCGACAGGATAGGTTATCCGGTCGTCATGAAGATCCTCTCGCCGGATATAGCACACAAGACAGACGTAGGCGGCGTGGTGGTCGGTGTCAAGAATGCGGAAGAAGCGAAGGCGGCTTTCGATAAGATAATGGCGAGCTGCAAGGCGGCAAAACCGGGCGCAAGGCTTGACGGGGTGTCGATACAGCAGATGGTATTCGGGCAGGAAGTGATCCTTTCAATGATAAGGGATTTGCAGTTCGGGCCCGTGATCTCGTTCGGCCTCGGAGGGATATACGTGGAGATACTCGGAGAGATCTCACAGGCGCACGTCCCCATGAGCGAGCAGCAGCTTGACAATATGATCACATCCACAAAGGCATACAAACTGATGTCCGGTGCAAGGGGCCTCCCTGTCGCCGACATCGAAGCGATGAAGGATATGATCAGGAAGATAGTCATGATCTCCGTGGAGAACCCGGAGATATACGAGCTGGAGATCAACCCGGTGATAGTCGGGAAGAAAGGCGAAGGCTGCTGGGCAGTGGACGCTCTCTGCACCCTTAAATAAACCCATCGATGAGCGGAGGGGTTCGCCCCTCCCATCTTTTTTTTTACTTCCGAACATCCCGATGCCCGTGTTCAATGGCACGGGGATACAATCTTTATGATGTTGGCGTCACGGTACAATCAAAATCGTTTAATCCGATGGCGTCAATCAATCGTGCATGACATCGGAGCTGGTGTTCGTGGGGCTGGGGCTCAGCGGCACGGACGGCATGACAGTGAAGGGGCTCAACGCGCTGAAGGAATGCGATAAGATATATGCTGAATTCTACACATCGACGCTGATAGGCACCAGCACGGGTGATATCGAGGACGCGGTAGGAAGGAAGATACACGTGGTCCACAGATCCCAGGTCGAAGAGGAGGACATGATAATCTCCGACGCAAGGACCATGAGGGTGGGATTCGTCACGGCCGGCGACACGATGCTGGCCACCACACATGTGGACCTCAGGATACAGGCGGTGGAAGAGGGGATACCTGTCAGGATAATACACGGGGTATCCATATTCGGAGCATGCCCGACATCTCTGGGCCTTCAGCCGTACAAATTCGGTAGAACGGTGACCCTCCCCTTTCTGGAGACGGGCCATCAGCCGAAATCCCCGTATGACAACATAAAACAGAACAGGGACAGAGGCCTGCATACCATGATCCTTTTGGACATAAGGGCGGATGAACTCAGGTATATGACAGCCCACCAGGCAATCGAGTGGCTTATGGAGGGGGAAAAGAAATGGGAGGAAGGACTGATAACCGATAAAACAGTCATATGCGTTGCATCCAACGTCGGATCGGGGAGCGAGAAGGTCTTCGCGGGATACCCGCAGGACCTGCTGAAGAAGGACCTCGGAGCCCCGCTTCAAACGCTTGTGATCCCGGGGGAACTACATTTCATGGAGGCGTACGCCCTCGTGGATTTTGCGGGAGCACCCAGAGAGATAATCGACGAAGAGGAATGATCATGCCGGCCTGCGTACGTGTCCCGAAGAGGGAAGGGGAGCGCGTAAGGGCCGATCTCGCATCAAGAGGTATTCTGGATACAACCATGAAGATAAGATCGGAAGGGCAGTTCCTCCTGATACCCATACTTGCCGGCAATCATGAGGGTTATGATGTGACGGAGGCGGATCTGGAGCATTCGGAACAGAATCCGACAGACTACCGGGAGGTGTTGGAAATTCCCGATGAGCTCAGGAAAGACCTGCCAACATCATTCGACATGATCGGCGACGTGGCGATAATAAAGCTTCAGGATGGGCTCATGCCGTACAGACACCGGATAGGCACGGCCCTTATGACGGTGAATCCTTCGATAAGGATCGTGATGACGGACTCGGGTGTGAAAGGCGATCTAAGAGTAAGAGAGCTTGAACCCATATCCGGAAAAGGCGGTCCGGAGACGGTGCATAAAGAGTTCGGGGTTAGGATGATAACGGACCCATCCAAAGTTTATTTCAACCCGAGACTCGCGACCGAGAGGGCGAGGGTGGCATCCCTCGTGGAGGATGGGGAGACGATAATAGATATGTTCGCGGGAGTAGCTCCGTTCGGACTGGTAATCTGCAAAATAGCCAGACCCGATAAGGTGTATTCGATCGACCTCAATCCGTATGCGGAAGGGTTTGCGAGGAGGAACGCCGAGTTGAACCGCATAGGCAACATAATCCCAATGACCGGGGATGCGGCAGAGGTCATCAAGGGCCTTCCGGATGCGGACAGGGTTATAATGAATCTGCCGCAGACTGCGGATTCCTTCCTCCGCGATGCGCTTTCTAAGACCAAGGTCGGAGGAGTGATACACCTTCACAAAATAATCGAGAGGTCCGGACTTGGCGATTTTGTTGAGAAAACGAAAGAAAATGCCGTTTCCTCAGGATACGGCATCAGTATAGAGAACACATCCGAACTGAAGACGTACTCGCCCACCATGAGCGTGTATGTATTGGATATCAGAAGGGATAGCTGAATCACTTCTTCAAAGGGTCCAGCGTGATGCCCGTCTGACCCTGATAGTTCCCGCTCCTCTGCGAGTAATCCTTGTCGGAGGAGGTTGTAAGCGTCTCGAATATCATCTGGCAGAATCTTTCCCCTATGGGTATCTCCACGATATCGTCGGTCGCATTGTATGCTCCGAGGGTCAGTGTGCCTTCGAACCCCGCATCTATCTTTCCGAATGCGCCGATGCATCCTTTTCTTATCCAGGTGGTCCTCATCCAGAGCTGTGCGCATACATCTTTCGGCATGCGTACCCTCTCCGTCGTGGAGACATAGAACATGGTTCTCGGAGGTATCCTCGCAATGCCTTCCCTCTTGATCTCCGGATCTCCTCTCACCGAGACCTCGGCTATCCTGAGGTCATAGCCATTCGGTGTCAGTCCCCTCTCGTGATAATCGCTGATTCCAAGGTATCCGGACTTCATCCCGGCCAAGATGTCTTTATCCGACAGTATTGCCATGCGCTCGAATGGTCGGCGCCGTTTAATAAGTTTTCAGAACGAATCCGTGTTCCCGTTTCTGCGCGAGGCCTTCTCGAAATACCTGAATGAAACCCAGGCGAGGATGATGAATGCCGTGCCCAGCAGTACCATGGCCGAAAGGGGACCCAGTATCGAGATCAGCCCCGCACCGGCGACTGCCCCCCTCATGGCTTCCACGGCATATGTAAGCGGCATGCAGTGGGATATGGTCTGGACCCAGCCCGGCAGATATGACACCGGAAAATTCACGCCGCTTATCAGCAGGCCTATGTAGGCAAATACGTTGGCCATTATCGCGGCCGTCCTCAGCCTGATGCCGACACTCCCTATGATCATGCCGAATCCGGTCAGGGAGAGACATGTCAGAACGAGTATAACACCGACGGATACGAAATTGCAGGATGCGAAACTCACACCGAAAACGAATGCCGCATAGCACAGGGACATGAGCATGGCAACGATGCCGGTGAGTATGCCGAAAGCCGACATACCCAGGAAGACACTGAACAAGGATGACGGAGACTGGATTATGGCCCCGAGCGTTCCCGTGTGCTTCTCCACCCCCGGTATCTCCGCCACCGAGTACAGCGTCGTCGCGGCCACGCTCTGGACCGCATTCCCTATGACAACAAATGCCACGGTGATCTCGGGATTGCCGATGTATTCGGACAGGATCACGAAAAAATACATCGCGAAGAATGATGTTATCAGGAGTTGAATGAGCCACAGGGCGGGGTGCATGGATGTGAACCTGTTTATGAAGGAATTCTTGGCGGAAGCCGCGATCACCTGCAGAGAGTCGGCATAGGCGAACATGTCAATACCTCGTTGCCGAACCTGCGGACAGTATCGCGCGTTCGGCCTTGTTCATGATGAAATATGCGATGATGAGGACCGCAATCGAAAGCATCACCATCATGATGATATCGGTGAGCAGCGACGTCCCCATCATGCTGCCGTATCCTTCAAACGCGGCATATCTCATGGCATCCACTCCCCATGAAGGGGCCAGCAGATAGGATATGTGCTGAAGGCCCACGGGCAATGCCGAGATCGGCACCAACGCCCCGCTTATGACGTATATGGGGTATTCCGCGACGCTTGAGAAAAATCTCCCCATTCTTGAGAACACGAACGCGGTGGATATCAGCATACCGAAAGACGCAAGGGACATGAGCGTGAGCGCCAGAATGAAGAAGAATCCGATAGGGTTTGCCAGCGATACGCCTGTCCGGAATATCATTTCCGCTATTGCGAAAACGAGCAGTGCGTTAACGAGACCTATGAACGCATTCCAGATCGACCTTCCGATGAGGATGTCGAAGATCTTAGTCGGGGAAAGGAGCATGGATTCGAAGGTACCGTTCATCCTGTCGTATGATATCGTGAAGCTCGAGGCGAATATCGTGTTCGCCCACATCCCCAAGACTCCGCCGCCGAGGACCGCCTGAAGGACGACCGGCCCGGTCACATCCTGATGTATATACAGCATGACCATGGTGAAAAGGAATGGGGATACGATGCTGGGTATGATCCACTGGGGATCGGCCATGAATTGTATCGCCTGCTGTTTGAACGAAGCGGTCACGGCCCTCGGATTCATCACAAGCCCTCGTTCACAAGAGTCAGATACGCATCCTCGAGAGTGGGTTCCTCGACACCGACGGAGGATATGGCGTACGGTCTGAAGAGGTCCTCTATGGCAGTGAATGCCCTGTCGGCATTGTTCAGAGTTATCTTTGTGAGGTATCTCTCGTTCAGCAGCCTGGAGGTGACGGCATCCAGGTTTTCCCGGCAGAGGGATGCGGTGACATCGGACGGGTCCTCCTCCGTTATTATTTTCAGTGATGATACGCGGGATATCGAACTTTTTATATCATCCACGGTGCCTTTGCCGACGATCCTGCCGCGGGAGAGTATAACCATATTGTCGCAGAGTTCCTCTGCCTCGAACATGTAATGGGTAGTGAGGATCACCGTCGTCCCGCCGTCCGACAGTTTCTTTATCAGCGACCTTATGCCTCTGGATATCTCCGGGTCCAATCCTATGGTAGGCTCGTCCAGGAACAGTATCTCCGGGCTGTTTATCAGCGATCTGGCGATGTGTATCCTCTGTTTCATGCCTCGTGAATAATTCTCAACCTTAATGTCTGCGGCCTCAATGAGTTCCACGAGAGAAAGAAGACTCTCTATCAGTGCTTTCTGGTCTTTCTTCGGAATTCCGTAGAGGTCGGCGAAGAATTCCAGATTCTGTCTCCCGGACAGACGGTAGTAAAGTCCCCTCTCGCCGCCGGATACGACATTGATCCTTTTTCTCAGGGCCCTTATGTTCTTGCCGTCACGCACATCCATGCCCAGCACCTCCGCGAGGCCTGAGGTCGGGGTGAGCATGGTCGACAGCATCTTGATCGTGGTGGTCTTCCCGGCGCCGTTCGGACCCAATATCCCGTATATCTCCCCCTTCCTCACCTTGAAAGATATCCCGTCCACAGCCACTTTTCCGGCGGACCCGGGTATGAACGGCCCGTAGGTCCTGGTCAGGCCTTCGGCGACGATTGCATACTCCGGACAGGTCATGACGACGAATCCGCATGCAGATTAAAACCATTCTGCATATCCCGATGGGTTATCACGGCCGTCCTGTCGGGACGGTTCTCTGCCCCGCATACATGCACGGTCGGTGCAACAGAATAATATCCGATATGCGCCATGTCCGCACCTGCGTGCATCGCACAGCGGCGATCGGGAGGGTCTGATCCATGACGATACCGGACAAGAGGGACAGCAAGACAGCATTGGTCATCGTGGATGTCCAGCGCAAGTTCATGGGGAACGGGCGCACAAAGATAAGGGATCTCACGGAGAAGCACCTGGACACAATCAATTTCGCCATAGAGTCTTTCAGGGAAGCCGACAGGCCGGTCATATTCGTGGAGTTCGAGGGAAATGCGGAATGCGTGATTTATGACGCAGATGACGGCGATGAATATGTGCACGGTCTGTCGACCTCGCCGGGGGACATCGTTATCCGCAAACGGCACATGAACTCTTTCAAGGACTCCTCCCTTGCAGAAGTGGTCAAAAGATGCGGGTGCGACAGCGTATTGGTCGCAGGACTCGTAGCCCAATATTGTGTCATGGCGACATATTTCGGGGCGTTCGATCACGGCATAACCCCGTATATGATGAAAGACGGCATCATCGGAACGGATGAGGATCGGGAATTCCATTGCGAGGCCATAGTAAAACTTTTCGACAGGAATGATGTCTCTGAGAACCTCGCGAACATCGTGCTTCCGGTCCCGCCCGGGGTCAGGAGGCGTGCCGACGGCTCATACAGACCTGCCGGAAGCTGTCGTGAAACTGGTATTTGAACAAAACCCGTTTGCCCTGTCACACATTCACCCCGCTCAATGCCGGCGAGCCCATTATTTGGGATGGATGCAACAACCAACATTATATCCATGCACGTCGTTCCCGCCTGTGATATCAAATGATACAGATAGCGGTTTACGGCAAAGGCGGGATAGGGAAGTCTACTGTGTCGGCCAACATCTCGTACGCTTTGGCGGATATTGGGAAGAAAGTCATGCAGATCGGTTGCGATCCCAAGCATGATTCCACGAGGGCCCTTCTGAACGGCAGAGAGCAAACGACCGTCCTGAACTACATAAAAGACACCCCGCCCTTCGACCGCCGTCTTGAAAAGGTGGTCCTCGACGGTCTCAACGGGATCAAATGCGTCGAAGCGGGCGGTCCGGAGCCGGGTATAGGATGTGCGGGGAGAGGCATATTGAGCACATTCGACACACTGAGGAGACTCGGCGTGGACGACATGGACATCAACGTGAAGGTATACGATGTTCTGGGGGATGTCGTATGCGGGGGATTCGCCGTGCCGCTGAGGAATGAATACGCCGACGGGGTATACTTAGTAACGTCCGGCGAATTCATGTCCCTGTACGCGGCCAACAACATACTCAAGGGGATAAGGAATTTCGACAAAGGCATACCGAGGGTCGCAGGCATAATCCTGAACTGCAGGGGGATGGACAACGAGCAGTCTGCCGTGGAGAGATTCGCAGAAGCCGTAAGCCTCCCGATCGTGGCCAGGGTGCCCCGCAGCAGTCTGTTCGCCGAAGCCGAGAAGAAGGGGGTGCCTCTCCTGCACATGTTCCCGGATTCGGACGAGGCGGCGGAACTCAGGAAGATCGCGGAGAGTGTGGTCTCGATTTCCAATGACCCGTCCCTGCTGCTCGAGTCAAAACCCCTCAACGACGAACAGATGGGGCGCATAGCCGCAGGGGAGTACGTACTCCCAAACCCGGAAGGGACCGTCCCTGACGGTCCCGTTTGCAGGACGTGCATAAGGAAAACCGGGTCCGAGAAGAAAAGGGAGAAGCTCGTGGCATCATGTGCGGCCGCGGGTGCGGTGTACGGGTGCACGACCGTCACGGATTCCGTCACGATAATACACGGGCCGAGAAGCTGTGCCCATATAATGTCGTCCTCCCGCAACCTGAGCGAGATAAGGAGAGGACGCAAAAGAAAATTCATGGACGACCCGCAGTTCATGCGGATCGAGTCCACCGATATGGACGACACTGTCTCGGTATTCGGGGGCGCGGGACTGCTGGAGCAGAAGATAAGGGATTTAATACTTGAAGGCTGCACCAGGTTTTTCATCGTGACCACCTGTGTGTCCGGCATAATAGGGGATAACGTGATAGATGTGGTCACCGCGATGAGCAATCAGCATCCGGGGCTGTACTTCAGGGTCGTCGAGGCCGACGGGAACATACTGGGCGACTGGGAAGACGGATACGTGGAGGCGGCAGACGCCGTCGCTGACATGATCGACAGAGATGTCACGGCATCCGGCAGATCCGTCAACCTGATCGCGGAAAGGTACTTTTTCAGGATTAACGAGGATAAGGACGATGACGCCGTCGCGCTCTTGAATCGGTTCGGGATAGGAGTGAACTGCCGTTTCATGTACGAGACAGGCATGGATTCGATCGTGAATTTCAAACATGGTACGCTCAACTACATGGTAAATGATGATGCTATGGCAAGAGGGGTGGCCAAAGTACTGGAGAAGAAGATAAATATCAGGGTCGAGGAAGATCCGCTCCCCTGTGGGCTGTATGAGCTGAAGAGGTTCGCCGAGAGGGTCGGCGAGGTGTTCAACATGCGGGAGGAGGCAGCCGAGGTCATCAGGAAAGAGGAGGCTGAGTATTGGGAGGCGATACACGGGCTGAGGAAGAGACTGGAAGGCAAGAAGGTGTCCATAGAATCATTTTACTTCCACAGCATAGATTGGCTCATTGAACTGATCCTGGACCTGAAAATGGAGATATCATTCATCGGACTGGCGCCTGAACGCGAGTGGAAAACGGAAAGACGGAAGAGATCGAGGTTCGAAGATACCATCGCATTCACCAAAGACTATTGGCCGGATGATGCCTCAGACGATACCGAACGAATAATCCCGGACATAATCCTCGGGGACAGCGGCCGCACCGGCATAGCCGATGTGCACCATATGAGCTTCGTCCGTGCGGGGGTCGGAGTCAAATGCGTCATCAGATTCGCGACGGAGATGGCCGATGTGATGTCTGCACCACCTGTGGAGGGCTGGAGGCTTGACGGGAGAGGGGAGATGATGGGGGATGAACGATATGCCGGGAATTAAGAAGATCCACATGGACGGTTTCACCGGCGCTCTAATGGCGGTGGAGAGCTTCGACGGAACGGTCACGGTACTCCACGGTCCGGGAGGATGCCGCAACTACCACACCTTCCTTTCGTCGCAATGCTATGCCAGGAAGTCCCCCGAGAACTTCAGGAAATATTCGCAGAAGTACTTCTACTGGAATTCCAGGATGCCGTGCACATATATGGACGAGAATGACTACATAAACGGGGCGGATTCCAAGATAGAGGAGATATTGCCCATAATAAAAGAAGTGGACGGGGGCGCCGCCGTGTTCATCCAGTCCCCCGGAGCATCGCTTATAGGGGACAACATCTCGGATGTGATAGAACGACTCGGATACTCCGGCACGGCGCTGGCGATCGAGGAGTCCCTGATCTCCCAGCCGTTCTCCTCCAGCTATGACCACACGGTCAGATCGATAATCGAATGGAAAAGGCCGAAGAGATCGGATACGGTCAAGGGGACGGTCAACCTTCTGGGACTTCCGATCACAACCAGGGCCTGGGAGGATTCGCTCGAAGAACTGCGACATATGCTGGCCCTTTGCGGGATAGAGGTCATGACCTCCCCCGGGGCAGGATGTCCGGTCAGCGGCATAGATTCTTCGGCGGACGCGGAGTATAACGTTATGGTATGCCCGGAATACGGCTCTGGAACGGCAGACTACTATGAGTCGGAGTTCGGCATACCGTGCATAATCTCGGACGCCGGTGCACCGGTCGGGTTCGACGCTTCAGAAGAATGGATAAAGAACATCTGTTCGGTTATGGGCAAAGACCCGTCGGGGGCCCTGGGGTACATAGACAGGCACCGTTTCCGTGCTTTCAAGACCATAGACAAGCTCGTGTATAATCAGAGGACCCGCGGCGTGAGGTTCGCGGTCATGGCGGACAGCTCCGTCCTCCTGCCCCTGACGAAGTGGCTTTATTCATATCTGAGCATGGTCCCTGTTTTCCTGGAGGCCGAGCCCGGAGAAGACACGGGCTGTATGAGATCCCTCGGGGAATTCATCGGATGCTCGGGACTAGGGAACTCCCTCGGCACGGATTTGGCGAAGGCCGTGCCGTATTTCGTCTTCGCGGACGGGCACATGTCGGAGACCATGAGGCTCATGGGAGTATGCAAAGCCGGGGTCGACATATCCGCACCCGACCTGTCGCATTTCAGCTTCATCCCCAAACCCGTCATGGGGGCACTCGGTGCTATGTATATCTTGGATGAGGTGTTCAACAGTCTTTGAAACAGCGACCATGTCCCCGCGGGCTTGATGATGCCAGCGTCAGAACGGAACACCTGTCGGCATACCGTTTCTAATGGTTTCACGGGCACTATAGAAAAGAATTAATCAACCGATTTTGTGTCCTGAATATATTGGATATATCATCCAAATATTATTATATGCATGTGTTGCTCTGCACTTACAAGGCCATTCATAGGAAATGGATGTGCGCAGGTGATTCAATGAACAAGAAAATGATTGTCGCGGTCGTGGTCGTGGTCGCACTGATAGCAGTCGTTGCAGGAGTTTTCCTCCTGAAAGGGGAGAAAGAGGATCCCAACAAGGTCACTTTCCTTATGCAGGATGCGGACGGGGTGCACTTCTGGACGGACGGCACCGGGGAGACGACCATGGATGCTTTGAAAGACGCATTCTCGGATTACCCGGAAGGGACTCTGACGGCGAATGACGGCTGGATAGACAGCATCTTCGGCATAGGGATGGTCCAGGATGGCCAGAAATGGTATTATTGGATGCAGTATTCATGGGTGGACGGCAGTTGGACCTACAATCAGAAAGGTATGGGCGAGATAATGTCATCGGATGTGGATTACATGCTCGTTATTTACGGCACCAGCGGTGCGGACATGTCGGACAACACGGTCCCCCCGGGAACACCGGTTCCCGATGACGCAATCGTCTGGGACGGCAAAACCACGGGAACAGTATTCACGATCGCAGCGGAGTCCGGTCTCTATTTCAAAGTGAACGGCAGCGGCGATTCCCTGATAGATGCGTTCGGCAAGACATGCGATAAATACAGGATCCCGCTGGAGAAGTCGCACAGCCCCACCATGGGGGACGGCATATATGCGCTGTTCGGAATCGAGAGGATACAGGATGCGGATGGCAATTGGGCCTACTGGTCCCAGCATGTCGTTGAAGATGGGAAGTGGAAGGGTTCATCCAAAGGGATGAGCAGCCTCAAATGCGAGGACAACCCGGTGTTCCTCATATGGTTCAAGACTTCACCCGGCTTGTTCTCGGACATCATCTATAAGGTGACGTTCAAGGTGTTCCTCATATGGTTCAAGACTTCACCCGGCTCCGTGCCGGACTTCCCAGTCTGATGTTCGGACAAACCCCTTCCGCAAACAATTTCCCGGCATAATCGGACAGCAAGATAAGGAGGAACCATATGGACAAGAGCGCGATCAAGATCCTGGTCTCAGTTTTACTTGTAATGTCCGGTGCTTTCGCCGCGGTCATCATGACCGATGAGAGTTCATCGGCCAGGGCCACCGAGGGGATAATAATCGACTTCGGTGACTTCGATATAAGCTATACGGATGTCGATACGAACGAGTTCCCTGACGCATACTCGGCATTGTTCCATGCATGCGAATCCGAAGGATATGAGCTCATCACGGACGGAGAACGGGTGGAGTCCATCCGAGGCCTGCCTTCAGAAGGGGGTCCGGCCGTATGGAGGCTGTATGTCACGGATAAAGGGAGCACAGAATGGAGAGAGGTATCAGGCAAACCTTCTGAAATAAGGATACTGGATTATTCCGCTGTCGCATGGGGGCTCTTTGACACGGATGGGTCCCCCACCCCGGCCGTGGATGCTACCGGCCTCAGTTATTACGGATACCCCCGGGCGACGAGGGTCGTCAGCATCGCACCGTCCAACACGGAGAGCGTGGTCGCGATCGGGGGTCTGAACACGATCGTGGGAACGGACATGTACAGCGATTATCCGGCATCGTTGGTCGACAGGCAGAAGACGGGGGACATCGCGATCGTCGGAGGATATTCCAACCCGAGCTTCGAACTCGTCATAAAACAGAGGCCGGACCTGGTGATCTGCACTTCAACGCAGGCATACCACCTGGTGTTGGCAGAGAAACTGAGGGGAATAGGCACAAACGTCCTGGTGGCGTACGACGGGGAGAGCACGGACACGGTCCTGGTGAACATGTACATGATAGGCGTGGGCATGAGATACGAACTC
>JAITTK010000037.1 GCA_031287135.1 Candidatus Methanoplasma reticulitermitis | reverse complement strand
ATGAACAGCATCGGGTCCTCGCCGTAGTAGAGGGCGATGAGCATCGGTACCAGCAGTACCATCCCCAACGTCATCTCGATCGCGCCCAGCATCTTTATGAGATTGCTCTCCCACATTGCCATATTCTTTATGCGGACGCGCAGTATGTTAAGCATGCTCATAACTCCAATGGCGTGTTATGTCCGAAAAGCCTTGACAATTCGACGGGGTTGACCATGTGGGTGAACAGCAACACCTTGTCCCCGCTCTCGAACACGGTGTTGAGACGCGGGTATCTGACCGCGCCGTCCCTCACAATTGCGGCAACCCTGATCCCCCCCGGCATATTGATGTCGCCGAGGCGGTTGTTCAGCAGGCCCGACCTCTTGTCGATCGTCACGCTGAAGAAGAACTCGCTGTCCCTGTCGATGGCCAGGATGGCACTCTCGTCGAATATGAGGTTCTTGGTGACCTCGTTACCTATGACGCGATGATACCCGACTATCGATTCGACACCCGTGTATTTGAAAATCTCCTCATATTCCTGATTGGAATATTTCGATATGATCTTCCTGGTTCCGAATCTCAGACCTGCCATGCACGCCAGCAGGTTGCGTTCGTCCGTAGATGATGCCGTTATTATAACATCCGCTCTCTGCACGTTCTCCGACCTGAGCACGGTCGGATCGATGAAATCCCCGTTCACCACGGCCACGTCATCCAATTCCCTCGCGGCATCTCTGCTCACGTCAGGGTCATCCTCGATGATCTTGACTATCCTCCTCTTGTTGCTCTGGGCCAGTTTCTTGGCTACCTCGATGCCTACCGTGCTGGCACCGAGTATGACGAACTCTTTGGCTTCCTTGTCCACTCCGATGAGCTTATTGAATGCCGTCATGGATTCCGGCGATCCGAGCACCCTTATCCTGTCCCCGGCATGTATCTCCGCGGTCTCATTATCGAGTATGACGTTATCTCCCCTGTATATGGCCACTATGCTGCATTCGGGCGGTGTGTCGATATTCAGAACGACCTTGCCCACCAGACTGTGACCGTCCTCTATCTTGAACGTTACGAGATCGATGTTCATGCTGGAGATATGATCGTAGGTGATGGCATTCTCCAGGATTGCCAGTTTCTCTATCTTCTCGGCGGTTGTCGTTTCGGGGGATATCAGGAGGTCCACGCCGTCTTGCCCGTCTTTCGATGCCTTCGTCATGAAGTCCGGATCCCTCAGACAAGCCACTGTCCTGATCCCCGGTTTGATGCGTTTGGCCATGAAACATATGAAAAGGTTGTGGCCGTCATCGGGTATCGCCGAGAGGATGATGTCCGCGTTGATCCTTTTTATCGCGGCCTCTATGACCTTCGGGTTGCTGCCGTCCTCATGAAGGACCGATACGCTCAGCAATGCTTTCGCGTTCTCCGCCTTCGCGGCATCCTTCTCCACGATGAGAACATCGTGCACTTTGGAAAGCGCTTCGGCGGAGGTGAAACCGACGTTGCCCGCTCCGATGATCACTACATTCATAGCAATGCCCGTATCTGACCCTAGATAGCTGGGAGGTTATAGCTTTACCGTTCTGTGCATCGGAAAAATTAAGGATAACGGGCCGTCCTGCGGCCCGTGTATTCAAGACCCTTTGTTGAAACAGAGGAACCAATCGACATAGCAACGTTTGTCGCCTTCCATCTTGGCCCTCTCCTTTGCCTGGTCCATGGACCTGGGTGCGGGTATCACGGTGTCCTCTCCGGGTTTCCAGTCCATCGGTGTTGCGCACTTGCCCCCGTCCGCCTGCTGGAGGGCCATAACGACCCTTTTTATCTCGTCGAAGTTCCAGCCTATGTTCAGAGGATAGTAGAGTATCAGTCTTATCGTACCCTCCGGGTCTATCACGAACACCGCCCTCACCGCCTGTGTATTCGACTGTCCGGGCATGATCATACCGAATTTGTTGGCGATAGTCATGGATATGTCTTCGATTAGCGGGAACTCGACGTCCACTCCCTCCATATCTTTCCATTTCAGCTCCTTTATCTTCCTGAGCCAGGCTATGTGAGAAGACAGGGAATCAACGGATAGTCCCACCAGCACGGTATTGATATCGGCCAACTCTTTGGCCCTGTGCGCGAAAGTCATGAACTCCGTAGTGCAGACCGGCGTAAAGTCAGCGGGGTGGGAGAAGAAGACGATCCACTTTCCTTTGAAATCCTGAGGGAAATTTATGACCCCCTGCGTGGTCGTGGCTTTGAATTCCGGCGATTTATCCCCGATGAGGGGCATCTTCAGTGTTGTCTCATTTTCAGTCATATGGTTATCTCTCCACTGATAAACACTTAACGATGAATCTGGGCGCTTATATAGGTAACGGCCCGCGGACCCGGAATGCCGTCATGCGAGGTCGATCATCCTCTTGACGGGACCCTTCGCACCGGCGATTACGCTGTCCGGAAGGATTATCTCCCCGGTGCCGTTCGTCAGGGAATCAAGGATGGAATCGAGTGTGATCATCTTCATCGTCGTGCATACGGCATGTTCCATGAAATGGAATATCTTATCGGGGTTCTCTTTCTCCAGCCTGTGTTTCATCCCGATCTCCGTGAGGACTATGAATTCTTTTCTATCCGACGACCGGGCCGCAGCGATCATCGATTCGGTCGATCCGATGTGATCGGCAAGGTCAAGCACCTCCTTCCTGCACTCGGGATGGGCCATAACCAGGGCTTCCGGATATCTGTCTTTGAACTCTTTCACTCTGGTCGCCGTCATGAAATGATGTATGGAACAGAACCCTCTCCAAAGTTTGATGTCCATGCCGGTATTGGATGCCGCATAGGCACCCAGATTCATATCGGGCACGAAGAGCACCCTCCTCCCCTCAAGGGACCTGAGCACCTTGATGGCGTTCGAGGATGTACAACAGATGTCCATCTCCATCTTGGACTCCGCGGTGCTGTTGACATACCCCACAATTGCGTAGTCGGGATGGGCCTCTCTGAACTCCCTGAGTTCCTTCCCGGTGCACATCGCGGCCATAGCGCAGTGAGCATCCGGTTCCGGCATGAGGACGGTCTTGTCGGGACAGAGGATCTTCGCAGTCTCCCCCATGAAAGAAACCCCGCAGAAGACTATGATGTCCGCGTCGGTTTTCGATGCTGCCATCGACAGTCCCAGAGAGTCACCGACATAATCCGCCGCGTCCTGCACTTCGGGGGATGTGTAGTTGTGGGCAAGGATTACCGCGTTCTTCTTCCTTTTCAATTCGAGTATCCTCTCTGAGGCGGAGACCATGTCCCATGAGTAATCCGCACATCCTTTAAATCTTGTGCCTATTACACCGTGCAGATGACAGACAGCAGAGAGGATCTTGCGGCCAAGAAATTCAAATGCTCGGTGAGGGAGAGGGCGATGTTCGAGGCGGGCATAAAGATGGGGACGATATACCACCAATTCGTGGGCGTTCCCGTGGATCAGGAAAGCGTCGGCGCGTTGGAAGACGCCATCGAAAAAGGTGTACTGGTACAGCCATATGTCGAAAGTGTGAAAGTCACTATAGACAGGAGCATTTTCGGATCCAAGAAGGACGAGTATTCGTATCACTCCCTGTCCGGGGAGATGTTGGATGTCATCCTGACGATAAGGATCGATGATGTGCGTGTAAGAGCGGAGATGAGGTACGATCCCGTGCTGAAATACCCTCTCATGTACGTGTCTGGTATAGAATAAACACCCAGCTGAATTGTTATTTATATCTCCTATGCCATGCAGTGTATTGCCATACAGGAAGTCCGCTTCAAGGTGTGATAGGAAATGATCAGCGACATTAAAATTGGTATTACTGGTCTTCCCGGTTCCGGTAAGACATATGCTCTTCTCAAAGTAATCGAAATGCTTAGTGATGAAGAGCTTGTCATAGGGGGGATGATAGATGAACCTCTCACCGACGGCAAAAGGAGGACGGGCTTCTCGGTGAGGAACATCCTGACCGGGGAGAAACGGGTGTTCGCCAGCGCTGATATAGAAAGCAAGATCATGATAGGCAAGATAGGGGTCGACATCTCTGAGTTCGAGAAGGTGAGCATCTCTGCGATAAGGACGGCATGCGAAGAATGCGACATCATAATCATAGATGAAGTGGGTAAGGTCGAGGTGGAGAGCCAAGCGTTCATCGATGTGGTGAAAGAAGCCCTCGATGCCGATAAACCCATGATACTGACGCTCCATAAGAAATCAAGGAATCCTCTTTTGCAGGACATTCGGAGGAGGGATGATGTGAGGATCCTCGAAGTTACCCCCACGAACAGGAACATCCTCCCGTACAAGATCCTGCGCCTCATGAACGGTGAAAATGTCTGATGCCCTCAGGTGTTGAGATAAAGGAAGGCCGGACCAGACTGCTTGTCCCTCAGATACATTCTTCACACGGTCCCGGCACAAGGACATCGGATGTTTTCTTCAATGAACAAATGGCTTTCGGGAGGGACGTGAGCATAATGTTCCTGAGGGCTTTGGAAAGGAACAGCATATCGGTCGCGGACGCAATGAGCGCAACCGGTTCCAGAGCGGTCAGGATCGCGAACGAGGTCGGCAGCACAACCGTGACCGCGAACGATGTCGATCCTAAAGCCGTCCCGTACATCGACCATAACATATCCATAAACTCGGTCTCGAATTGCGTATCGTCGAACATGGACATGCATGTGCTGTTCTCGGAACAGTCGTTCGATTATGTCGACCTGGATCCATTCGGGTCCCCGGTCCCTTTCATACAGTCGGCCATACGCGGCTGCAGGAAAAAAGGGATCATCGCGATAACGGCAACGGACACCGCCCCTCTCGCCGGAGCGCAGGTCGGGAAGTGCAGGAGGAGATATCAGTCGGAACCGATAAGGGGATACATGTGCCACGAAGGCGGACTCCGCATACTCATGTGCACGATCGCCAGGGAACTGGCCAAATTCGACAGGGGTATGAAACCGCTCCTTTCATTTTATGCCGATCACTATTTCAGAGTGTATGCACAGGTCGAAGAGGGCGCGGACGCAACCGACAGGTCCTTGGGACAGATCGGGTACATGCACTACGATCCGTATACGCTTGAGAGGTCCGCCTCGGAGGACCCGGATGCGAAACATGACAAAGGACCGTTCTGGCTCGGCCCGTTGCATGACAAATCGTTGCTGGCGGGCATGAAGGTCTGCGATCTAGAAGATGAAAGACGTTGCGTCAAGATGCTCAGGCTGTGGAGGGATGAACTTGACGAAAGGGTCTTCCTGTACGATATCAGCGAACTCTCGTCATTCACAAAGATGTCCCCGCCGAAGATGGAGGATCTAATCGATGCCTTGAACGCCGTCGGGAGGACTGCCCCAGCCCACATGAGCCCGACCTCAT
>JAITTK010000079.1 GCA_031287135.1 Candidatus Methanoplasma reticulitermitis | reverse complement strand
AGTTGTTGTTCTTGTGAATCTCCAACAGCTCTATCAGATGATCAACATCATCTCTGATGACTTTGTATGTCAAACATAATTGTTCATTGAGGTCGTTTATCACGGCCTTCTCCGGCCTGAGTGTGAACAGGATCGCCCCCGCACCGACGAACGGCTCGTAATATCTCCCGAAATCCTTCGGAACCCTTGCCGATATCTCTCCGGATAGCTGACGTTTCCCCCCGGCCCACTTGAGGTACGGTTTGATGGATCGAGTCTCCCTCATCACATGCGGTTCATGATCAAACGGATATATCTTATGATCATCGCCTCCGATTCGAAGCTGAAACATATTCCATGCGACGTTTCCTTTCGAACACGCCGATTCCGTGAAGACGGTTTCAACACCGTTGCGGATGCCGTACTCCTTCGGAAAACTTTTATCATATACGTATGCGATGGACGGTTGTTTCACATGAACGAGATCTGGACCGAGAAATACAGGCCGAAGAACCTCGAAGAGGTCGTAGGCCAGAAACATATCACGGAGAGGCTGAAAGCATACGTCGCATCCGGCAACATGCCCCATCTCCTTCTGACCGGTCCCGCCGGCACCGGCAAGACGACGTGCGCGCTCGCCTTGGCCAAGGAGATGTTCGGCGACGAGTGGAGGGGCAACTTCATAGAACTGAACGCCTCCGACGAGAGGGGGATCGATGTCGTCAGGGGGAAGATCAAGGAATTCGCCAGGACCTCACCCCTCGGAAAGGCCGATTTCAAGATCATATTCATGGACGAGGCCGATGCCCTCACATCGGATGCTCAGGCCGCCCTCAGAAGGACGATGGAGAAGTATTCCAAGATCTGCCGTTTCATCCTGTCATGCAACTACTCCTCCAAGATAATCGATCCCATACAATCGAGATGCGCCGTCTTCAGATTCAGCCCGCTTTCCAAAGAGGATGTTGAGAACTATCTGAAGAGGATAGTTGCGGATGAGGGCATCAGGATAGACGATGATGCCCTGGACGGGCTCGTCCACGTCGCAAGGGGGGATATGAGGCGTGCGGTCAATTCCCTGCAGGTCGCCGCATCCCTCGGGAAACAGATAACGCTTGACGTGATCTATCAGACGACCGGCCTCGCCAAGCCTGAGGAAGTGAAGAATATGCTGGAAACGGCCCTGGCAGGCAACTTCATCCGTGCACGGGACATGCTTGATGACATAATGATAATGTACGGACTTTCGGGACAGGACATAATACGTCAGATCCATTCCCTGTTCTTCGACCTGAGCATAACCGATTCCGAGAAGGTCAGGCTCGTCGATAAGACCGGGGAGATCGAGTTCAGGATCGTGGAAGGGAGCAACGAGAGGATACAGCTCGAGGCCCTGCTCGCCTATCTGGTGATGATAGGCGGCAGCAAGAGATGATAGGGGTGTTCACATGGACGGTGAGAATCTGTACGGTGCGGTGTGGAAGAGGAGATCCGTCAGAAAATTCCTTGATTCGCAGGTGGAAGAAGAAAAGGCGGATATCCTGAGGGAGAGGATATCCGAAGTGAACGGGAGATCCGGGCTCACTATCGAGTTCATCGAGAGCGGCGATGCTTTCAGGTCCGTCAAGACGCTCGGCCGATTCCGGAATGTCCGTTCTGTGATGGTTTTCAAAGGCAGAACGGACGACCCGGACCTTTTCGAGAAATGCGGATATTACGGCGAAGAGCTCATACTCACGGCCACAGGGCTCGGCCTGGGAACATGTTGGGTTGCCGCTACGTTTAACAAGAAGAGCGAGAGCCTGAATGTGAAGAGCGGCGAAAAGGTCGTATGCGTCTCGCCGGTCGGATACGGATCGGAGAGTATATCCGAGACAGCGCAGATTCCCGCCGAACCCCACCGCAGGACGATAAGTGCATCGAAGTTCCTCTCGGGCATCGGGGATGTTCCCCCATGGGTTTCCGAAGGGATCAGATCGGTACAATTCGCGCCTACCGCGATGAACAGCCAGAAGGCGAGGTTCCGTTATGCCGACGGTGAACTGTCCGTGGAGATGCCCCGAGGCGATCTGAACATGGTGGATTTGGGAATAACCAAGCTCCATTTCGAGTTGGCTGCGAACGGCAGATTTCCCCTCGGCACCCCCAGCAGATTCGTGACGGATCGGTGATCCCTCATATCGGATGATGGATAACGGCGCATCAATACCTGTTGTCGAATATGCGGTTGGTCTTCTTCTCGCTTCTCGGAAGGTCTCCGACCTTGACGGCTTTCGGCACAATCGTTATGCCGACCGAGTCCTTCAGCCTTTTCGTCAATTCCCTTTCCAGCGACGGCCTCTCCTCCTCGGACACCCTTGTCTCGAAGAACAATGTGACGATGTCCTTGCCGTTCAGGTGGTCGATCATGATCTGGTATTCGCTCTCGACTTCCTTCATGCCGCTGAGCACACCGTCGAACTGTGCGGGGTAGATGTTGGTCCCCTTCACTTTGACCATGTCATCGGTCCTTCCGGTTATTATGTCGATGCGCGGGAACTTCGACCCGCAGGGGCACTCGCCGCTGATTATCCGGGTGAGATCGTGCGTCCTGTATCTTATGAGCGGGGCCCCCTCTTTGACCAGGGTGGTGATCACCAATTCGCCGACCTGACCATCGGGAAGTACCTTGCCGGTCTTCGGGTCTATCACTTCGAAGTAGAGATAATCATCCCACAGATGTATCCCGTTCTTGTAGTCACAGCTTATGCCGATGCCCGGGCCGTATATCTCCGTGAGGCCGTATATGTCGTAGAGTTCCACACCGAGGTCGTCGGCTATCCTCTGTCTCATCTTGTCTCCCCAGCGCTCAGACCCTATTATCCCCTTTTTCAGGTTTATCCTATCCTTTATCTCACGCTTTTTGATCTCCTCGGAGAGCAGGAGAGCATACGATGATGTGGCGCACAGCACCGTGCTGCGGAGGTCTGTCATCATCTTGATCTGTTTGTCCGTGTTGCCCGGCCCCATCGGTAT
>JAITTK010000032.1 GCA_031287135.1 Candidatus Methanoplasma reticulitermitis | reverse complement strand
CAGGGTCATGAAAGACCCTGACCTGAGGTCAAGGGAGTTCGACGAAGGCAGGAAGATACTGAAGGCCAAGGCTTCGCGGCTTAACAGGGAATCCATCATTCTGCATGACGGCAGCCGTGTGTTGCTCCCGGGCACCGCAGAGAATTTCGTTAAGAAACTGCAGTGGGAGGGGATCGGCAAGGACGAACTGATCGGCATGGCCGGCATCAGGAAAACCTCTGTACCCCCGGTCGTCAGCGAGAAAGTCATATCGGCGTTCAAGGGCCTGCAGGAGGTGCAGGTCTTCACGCCGATGGACATTCTGAACGACCTTATCAGGAATCCTGAACTGGAGATAAACATAAACCCTCTGGACGAGGGGAGTTCCCTGACTCAGATCAGGTCATCGTTCGATTCCTGCGAGAAGAGGGTCAACAGCGTCAGACAGGAGGTGCTTCCGAATCAGGACTCCTACATACAGTCGCTCAGAGCACTCAAGCTTGTCCTCGGCTCGGACCAGGACCTGTCGAGTCTCGTGAAATACGGGAAATGCATGAAGGCCCTCGGCCCGGCCAAACGGACTATGGACGAGGACTACGGGCAGCCCTTCACCAGGGAGTACATAGACGGCATAATCAACAGGTTCATCCGCAATACCAATGCGGACCCGGGCATGGCCGTGTCCATCCTCGAGGATTACTGTGTAAAAAGGAAGTACATCGCCAACTTCTCATCCAGAGAAAGCAAGCTGACGACATGTTCTCACTGCAATGCGCTCGTCGAATCCGGGGACAATGTCATGTGCTGTTCCGTCTGCGGGCACAACATAAAAACAAAATGCCCTCAGTGCGGCACGGAACAGCCGTCGGACAACAGGGCATGCGTCAAGTGCGGCTTTGATTTTCAGGATGGGTTCAGCAAAGCCAAGGAACTCGAGAAGAAATTCAGGATAGCCCTCTCGTACGGCATGACGGACGAGGCTGCGAACTGCATAGCTAAGATAGAGCGCATCTACTCCACATATCCGTCGATACAGGAGATGAAGAACGAACTCAAACCGCTGTCGGCAAGATATGCGGAACTCATCAACACGGTGGATCTCCTGTACAAACAGAGAAGGTATTATTCGCTCAGGAGAGCGATAGACGATGCCCAACTGGATTTCACCAAAATACTGAACAACGCCGACATAGAGAGGAAATACGAAGAGGCCACACATAAGATAATCGAGGCCGACAGGCTCTGCGAGAGGGCATCCGCGTCCAAAGATCTGGGCAGTATAATGATGATGTACGTGACGGCCATCGAGATGTGCTCCGACCACCCGGTCGCAAAAGCCAAGATGAAGGAGCACCCTCCCGAATCCCCCGCCGATGCGGTCGCACAGGTGAGGGAAGGGAAGGTGCTGCTCAAATTCGCCGTTCCCGAAGAGAGAACGGGTATGACCTTCTGCATATTCAGGGCGAGAGATTCCCTGTCCGCGGTCTCGGACGACTCCGTCCCCCTTGCCGAGATACCGGGAAGCGTGTTCCTGGACAAGACCATGGACCCCGGTGTCGATAATTATTATTCTGTATATTCCAAAAGATGGGGGATACTGTCCAGGGAGGCCGCCTCCTGCGGCCCCGTTATGGTGTTCAAAGAGGTGGAGAACGTCAGCATAGAGCCCATCGAAGGCGGACTGCGTCTGATCTATGAGAAACCCAAAGGGTGTTCGAGAGTGCGTATCTGGAGAAAGGAAGGTACCTCGGCGGCGGGCTCCGGGGAAGAGGTGGAGATAACGCACGACGGAGAGACCGTCATTGACGATTACGGGTTGAAGGGGGGCGTGAGATACAACTATCTTTTCGTTGCCGAGTACAAGAACAAGGGGCGTACCGAGAGATCGATGGGCAATGCGTTCTCGTACACCACCACGAAGTTCCCGGAGCCTGTCAGGGATATGGAGATAAGATGGAACAAGGCAGACGGATCGTTCACCGCGAAATGGAAGAGCAAAGAGAAGGTCGTTCTGTATTCATCTCCCAGAAAGGTCAATATGTACGGCAGGATGGTCAAACTCGATGACATCAATGCCTGGATGAAGGAGATACAGCCTCTGGAGACATATGAGAACGGGATGAGGTTCTTCCTCCCCGACGGTGCGGTGCAGTACATCTATCCTATGGTACCCACCGGGAAGGTGGCAGTCAGGGGAAAGGACATAATGGTCGCGAACCTGAAGCCGTTCAGGGATGTCGAGAAGAGGATAAGCGGCAATGACTGCGACATAACAATGACCTGGCCCAACGGCGCCGAATCCGCTGTCCTCGCGATCAAGGAATCATCCGTAGCCTCCGGGCCGGATGATATGGAGGCGGAGAGGATCACTATCACCAGGGACGCTTACAACAAAGATAAGATGGTCAGGATACCGATGGGCAGTTCCAAGAAGAGGGTCGTGACGCTGTATGCGGTATACGATGTCGCCGGCGAGAGGATGACATCCCGGGGAATGAGTTTCGACATCTACTCCGGGGTCTGCAGCAAGGTAAGATACTCCATGGCCGTTGAAGGCTCGTCCAGAACTGAGACCAAGGTCATACTGAGTATCGACACCGATCACGGCGTGAGAGAACTTCCGCCCATGACGGCCATTGCCGTGAAAGAGGGTATCCCGCTCAAGATATGGGACGGGGAATCCATATGGTCGTCCAACAGACCCGTGCCTATCAGTTCCGGCAAGGCTGTGATCGTGTTCAACGTCAGAGAGAAGGTGGACATCAGCAGGGTCAGGTTGTTCTTCGTTAAAGAAGAGGACTACAATCTCTTCAGATTCGTACACCCTCTGTACCGGGAGAAGTGATGATATGGCAAAGAAAACAGAATCACAGACACGTCCGGCGATATACACATGCCCCTTCTGCTTCAGTTCGGTGGACCTGAAGGACATACATTACCAGTGCACGAACCCGGCATGCACGAAGATATTCCTCAGGGAAATCGACGAGAAGAACGGACGCAAATACCGCTCCAAGAGCATCGATGAGGAGATCGACACGGAGAACTCGATCTTTCTGGGGAAGGATCCTGCGGGACCGTCCCCGATCACCACGAAGTACCACGTCATACGGGACTCGTCAGGAATATGCGACATCTGTAAGAAACCTGTCTACAAAAGACTGTGTCCGGGTTGCCACAATCCCATACCGCAGGGGGCGGAAGAAGAAGGCAGCACGGTGTTCGTGGTCCTGGGGCCGAAGGGTGTCGGCAAGAGCCACTACATAGCGGTGCTGATCAACCAGCTGAGGAACTCATTCTCCCCGGAATTCGGGGCCACCATGAGCCCCGCGACCGATCGCACGACCCTCAAGTACAGAGATATGTACTACAAGAGGCTGTATGAGGAGGGGAGGAAGCTTGCCCCCACCATGTCCTTCGAAGAGAGCAGGGAATCGAGGGAACCCATGATATATTACCTGAGGTTCCTTGAAGGCGACTCGCCCCGTGTCTACACGCTTGCATTCTTCGATACCGCGGGAGAGGACCTCAATTCGACCGATACGATAAGGGGACTGAATCTCAATTCATTCATTTCCAGAGCCTCGGGCATAGTGTTCCTGGTCGATCCCCTCCAGATACCTTACATCAACACGAGGATACGTATGGAGAACAAACCCTCTGTGGGGGCCGATGTAGCTAACATGCTGTCCAACATAACAAATATCATAAGAACGAACAACCGCCTCAATATGAAGGACCAGATAGAGATACCGTTGGCGGTGGTGCTCACGAAGACCGATGTTCTCATGAAAGCCCCAGAGAACGACGAGGAGAGCAATATCCTGTTCGGCCTCAACTCCTCGCTAAACATCGAGAGGGAGAAGGGGAAGTACGACAAAACCAACCTGGATCAGATAAGTGCGGAGATAGAGGAGTACATGCGCAGGGCTGTGCCGAACGGTTTCGTGCAGAAAGTGAAGGAATTCAAAGAGCACTCGTATTTCGCCGTGTCGGCGCTCGGAAGCAACCCGACCGGCAACGTGCTGACGAGAGGTGTCTCGCCCATGCGCGTCGAAGACCCGTTCATATGGCTTCTGAACTGTGAAAGCCTGGAGGAGAAGAAAAGATGACTGAGAAGAGGAGATCCACCAAAGCCAGTAAGCTGAAGAACTTTCTGGTGACAGGATCCATAGATGATATGGAAGAGGATTGCGTGTCCGAAGAGGACGGAGAGATATTATACGACGGCGATGGGTCCGCAGAACACCCGGCGGAGGATCTGCCGGAGTATGAAGCGGAATACGCTGTCGAGGTACACGGTGCCCCGGAAGAGGTACCGGCAATCGGGTCCGAAGAGGATGATGCGCGTGCGGAGAATATACCGGCCGCGGACACGTCCGCACTCGAAAGAGAGGTTGCGGAGCTCAAGGAGATGATCGCCTGCCTGACGGCGGAGCTTCAGAGGTACACGACATCGAAAGAGCAACTGAAGGAATATTCACAGATCGTGAACAGGAGGGATGCCGAACTCTCCAACAGGAAATTCATCGGGATGCTGGAGCAGCTCTCTGCTATGAGGGAGGATTTCTTCAAGCTCTGTGAAGGAATGAACGCTAAATTGGACAGTTTCTCGCCTAAGGACATGATCGGTTCCTTCGAAGCATACGGAGTGGACATGGAGAATATCCTCACGGACTGCGGTGTGCAGATAGGCGGCAGCGGTTTCGAGAGACTGAACACCATGCACCAGAGGATCGTCGATGTCATACCCACCGACGACGAGGCCATGAACGGTATGATCGCGGAGAGGGTGTCTGACGGTTATGAGTACCAGGGACGCGTTCTCCTGAAAGAGAAGGTGAAAATCTACAGGTTTTCGGGAAACGGAAAGAAAGAAGGAGATGAGGAAAAATGAGCAACGAACATGTGATCGGAATTGACCTGGGTACGACTTACTCGTGCCTTGCGTATATAGATGAGGAAGGCGACCCGGTCGTCGAGAAGAACTTTGAACAGGAGGACACGACACCGTCGGTCATACTCTTCAACGAGAACGGCGAGATAATCGTCGGTTCACCGGCAAAGGACATGGCCATCATGTATCCCATGGAACGGGTGATAACGGCCATCAAGAGGCAGATCGGTACCGATTATGAGGTTGACATCGACGGGGACAGATACACCCCCGTGACACTGTCCGCCGCCATACTGAGGAAGATGATCAACGACTTCAACGACAACCACGGCGTGGATGTCAAGAGGGCCGTCATAACATGTCCGGCATACTTCGGCCAGACCGAGAGGGATGCTACCAAGACGGCCGGAAAAGTAGCCGGACTCGAGGATGTCACGATAATAAACGAGCCTACGGCGGCGGCCATATCGTTCGGTTTCGGTGCCGGCGGGGAAGGGAAGAAGAGAGTGATGGTCTACGATCTCGGAGGAGGTACCTTTGATGTGACGATCCTCGATATCGACGGGAGTTCGTTCACCGCGGTCGCAACGGACGGCGAGAGGCTTCTCGGAGGAAAGGATTGGGACCAGGCACTCACCAAGATCATAAAGCAGAAGGTGTGCGAGGAGAACGGTATCGAAGAGAGCGAACTCGAAGATGATGACGATGTCAAGCAGGCGCTCATCCTCGATTCCGAGACCATAAAGAAGAGACTTTCGTCCGCCGAGTCCACGAAGGGAACGCTGACGGTCGGAGGTAAGAAAGCCGTCTATACCATAACGAGGGCGGAGTTCGAGGCCGCCACGGCACCCCTTATGCAGACGACCCTCGACATCATCGAGAGGGCCATCGCATCGAAGGACTTCAAGATCGGTGACATAGACGACATAATCCTCGTGGGAGGCTCATCGAGGATGCCCCAGGTGAAGAACGGGATAATCGGCAAGTACCCGGATGCCAATGTCAGGGTCTTCGATCCAGATCAATCCATAGCAAAGGGTGCGGCCATATTCGCAAGGGCCCACAACTGGTCAGGTGCGGAGGAGTTCGCAGCCGCCGCGGCGGCAGGCAAGGAGTACGTACCGGAAGAGGGTGAGATCACCGTCCACAACGTGCTTAGCAAGTCCTTCGGGATAAAAGCAAACTACGATGACGGGAAGGAGATGATCTCCAACATAATCTTCAGAAATGAGGTGCTCCCGATCGTGTCCACGAAGACCTACTTCCCCATGGATGACGGCCAGACCTCCATAAAAGTGGAGATATACGAGAACTCCGCATCCAACAACGAGGATGGGAAAAGAATAGACCTCATTGACGGTTACAGCGTCGGAGAGTTCGAGATGGACCTTCCCGAGGGAGTGACCAGAAACACGCCGATCGTCGTGAAATTCGTGGCTACCGACGAAGGCATACTGGTATCATACGTGGACTGCATGGACCAGCACGCCGAATATCAGTTGCAGAACAAGCTCCAGATGTCGGACTCCGAGATCAGGGATTCCCAGGGTCTGATGGAGAAGGTCTCGAACGCGAATTGAACAAACAGGGGCTATGCCCCTTTAATATAACCTTATTTCAAACCGAGCTGTTCGTAGAGTTCGGCCCTTTCCTTTTTCGTTATGTCCCTGTAACGGCCCTCCGTCAGGTCACCGAGCCGTATGTTGACGACCCTTATGCGCTTAAGATTCCTCACATCGTAGCCGAACTGCTCGCACATCCTTCTTATCTGTCTGTT
>JAITTK010000028.1 GCA_031287135.1 Candidatus Methanoplasma reticulitermitis | reverse complement strand
GGGGATACCCGTTCCGGAACCGATAACTTTCGAAAAGAATTGCCTCCTGATGGAATACATAGGCGACGAGAGCGGCCCCGCACCCCAACTGAAGGACGTGATCCTGGAAGATCCGACCGAGATGTACGATGAGGTGCTGTCCTTCATAATCGACGGCTGGAGGGATGCTCATCTGGTGCACGGGGACCTGAGCGAATACAATGTCCTGGTGTGGGACGGGGAGTTGATAATGATCGACTGCGGCCAGGCCATGACCAATGACTTTTTCAATGCCAAGGACCTGTTGGTAAGGGATATCAACAATGTCAACCGTTTCTTCAGGAACAGGGGAGCGGATGTGATAGATTTGGATAAGGTCCTGGAAGAGACATTGAACGGGACCGATGACGGCGAGGTGGATGAAGAATGAGGTCCGTGAGAATACCCGGAGACCGCGTGGGTACGCTGATCGGGAAAAAAGGCGAGACGAAAAGGGCGATTGAAAAGATATCCGGTATAAGACTGAGGATCGACGAAGAAGGAGAGATACTCTTCAACGACGAGGCTGAGGGGACGGACCCGCTCATGGCGCTCAAGATAATCGATGTCCTGAAAGCTGTGGGAAGAGGTTTCAACCCGGACAGGGCGCTCAGACTCTTCGAGGACGATGAGTATCTGGAAGTCATAGACCTCAAGGATGTGGTCGGCGACAGGCCCAACCAGCTCGGCAGGATAAGGGGAAGGCTCATAGGGGCCGACGGGAAGACCAGGCGGATAATAGAGGAACTCACCGGGTGCTACATGTCGGTGTACGGGAACACCGTGTCGCTGATCGGGAATTCCGTGAGCCTCCCGGTCGCGAAACATGCGATAGAACTCATACTGAACGGCAGCGAGCACGCCACCGTATATCATTATCTGGAAAACCAGAGGCCAAGGCTCAGGATAGCCGAGATGGGCTTCGATCTGTGAGTTATTATTATGGATGAATGGATTGCGGGGATCCTGGACAAGGCCCACGGGCCGGCGGGGCACGGTCTGTGCGACCGCTGCCTGGGGAGGATGTTCGGGAAGATCGGTACGGGGATGACCAATGACCTGCGCGGCAGGAAGATAAGGGATGCCCTGTCGGAGGACGGAAGGGCCGTGCCCGTGCCGGAGATTTGCAGCCTATGCGAGAACGTGTTCGATCTGATGGACCGTTTCGCGGCGGCCGTCGCCGAGAAAATCAACGATGTGGAGTCCGACGACTTCCTGGTGGGCTCCAAAGTGGAGCCTGAGATATCGGACAGGGAGAAGGCCCTGTGGGAAGAGTACGGACTCGACAGCGCGGAGACGATAAAGGCGGAACTGAACAGGGAGATCGGGAAACTGGCCCTGCCGATGATAAACCGCAGGGTCGAATTCAAGAACCCCCAGGTCGTGGCCTGCATTGACACGAGGTTCGCCGATGTCACGCTGGACATAGCCCCGGTATTCATCGCCGGGAGATACACCAAATACAGCCGCGAGATACCTCAGACGATCTGGCCGTGCAGGTCCTGCAAGGGCAAAGGGTGCGAGAGGTGCGGAGGGACCGGCAAGATGTATCAGACATCCGTGCAGGAGATAATAGGGGACATCGCGCTGGAGATGTCCGAAGGGGAAGAGCACTTCTTTCACGGCATGGGGCGCGAGGACATAGATGCCCGCATGCTCGGGGACGGAAGGCCGTTTGTGCTCGAGATAAGCAGACCCAGGATAAGGGACATAGATCTGGATGAATTAGAGAGGCGGTCGAACGCCTCGGACCTCGCCGGATACAACCGTCTGCACTTCGTCACACGTGACACCGTGCAGATGTACAAGGGCGCCGATCCCGATAAAATATACAAGGCAAGGGTCAGAGCCAATGGTAAAGTTAATAAAGAAAGAGTAAATGAGGTAGCCTTATCACTCAAGAATATCCACATCGATCAGAGGACTCCACGCAGGGTCGAGCACAGACGTGCCGACCTTGTCAGGAAAAGAGAGGTCCGATGGGTCGAGGCGGAGATGGCAGGCGATGATGTGTTCGATCTCACGCTGAACACGGAATCCGGGACATATGTCAAGGAGTTCGTTTCGGGCGACGAGGGCAGGACCAAGCCGAGTTTCTCCGAGGCTCTCGGCATACAATGTGTCGTGGAGGCCCTTGATGTGATAGCGATCAACTATCAAGAACCAATGAGGGATTAAGATGCAGGCATCCAGAGGAACAAGGACAAAGACCCGCCAGTTGCTGAGGAAGAAACCCAGAGCAAGCGGACTCTCGCCCATAACAAAAGCATTCCAGCAGTTCGACGCCGGAGAGAAAGTCAACATCGTTATTGATCCTAGTGTGCACAAGGGCATGCCTTTTTCAAGATTCCACGGACTCACGGGAGTGGTAGTCGGTTCCCGAGGAGCCGCATACGAGGTCAGCGTGAAAGACGGCAACAAGACCAAGATGGTCGTGGCCCGTCCGGAGCACCTCGTCAGGAACAGAGAATGATCTCAGTTCGGGGGGTTTGTCACAAATGTCCGAGCAGTATGTAACATTGGCAAAGGTCAGAGACCTTTTGACTGAAGAGCATGGGAAGAGGGAACTCCTCACTTCGCAGAAGGCCGCAATGGAACACGCCCGGGCAGTTTGCTCGATGTCGGCAGAGGATGCAGAGAAGATCGTGGAAGAGGTGAGCGCTATTGACGGCGTCACGGGATACATCGCGGTGAAGATCGCGGACCTTACTCCTCAGTACCCAGAGGATGTGCGCGCCATATTCTCCAAAGAGAGATTGACCGTTGAACCTAAGACCATCAATCAGATAATTGAGGTAGTAGGTAAATACCTGTAATATGATGGGGCTGTGAGGGATCACGGTGGAAGAGTTCGCATATATTCTAGATTATCTTTCGCAGGGCGTATCCGGCGGTAATTTCGGGAAGAAGGAACCGGTGTGCTATGCACTGGGCGACGAGGAGTTCAAGCTCTTCGAACTTGTTCCCAAAGCGAATGCCGTCGTGAATATAGGAGAGAGGGTATACATCGGAAAGGACCCCGTGAAGAGGACGGTCATAGATCATGTGAAAAGGCGCGTGGGCGCTTCCGACCTGACACACGGTGCGATAGCCGAGCTCGAATACTGTGTGATAGAGATAGTTCTGGCCAATCAGCAGAGATTCGTAAGGTTCTTCAATGAGGCAGAGGCCATATCCATGAGGAAACATCTTCTGGAGGAACTTCCGGGACTCGGGAAGAAGACGATGGCCGCGATACTCGATGAGCGTTCCAAAGGAGGGCCGTTCAAAGACTTCAAGGACCTGAGCGAACGCGCCATGGTGAAGAATCCGGAAAAACTCATATCCGCGCGTATAGTGCTTGAGCTGACCGATAACAGCATGAAACGCTACCTCTTCGTATCCAAATGAGCCGAGACGAGACCGGGAGAATGATGGCCGAGACCGGCATTGTCCCGAAGAAGAGCAAGGGGCAGAACTTCCTGATCGACGACAGGGTCGCCGACAGACAGGTGGGCTTCGCGGGTATATCCGGGAACGACAGAGTTCTGGAGGTCGGTCCGGGCCTCGGCATACTGACTTCGAGGCTCGTTGAGCATTCCGCCCATGTCACATGCATAGAACTTGACGATATCCTCTCGGAGTATATCGGGAACAAATACGGGGATAGGGTGGCACTGATCCGGGGGGATGCCGTCAAAGTCCCGTTCCCCCCCTTCGATGTGTTCGTCAGCAATCTACCCTACAGCGTGTCAACGCCCATAATCTTCAAGCTGCTCGACCATGAATTCAGGAAAGCGGTCGTCATGGTACAGAAAGAATTCGCGGACCGTATGGTCGCGGATGTGGGCAGCCCGGATTACTCGAGGCTCACCGTCAACCTGTTCTACAAGGCGGAGTGCAGGATCCTTGAGAAGGTGCCGAGATCAAGGTTCAAGCCCAGACCGGAGGTGGATTCAGCCGTTGTGGAGATAGTTCCGAGACCGGCACCGTTCGATGTGTTCGACGAAAGGCTGTTTTTCAAAGTGACAGAGACAACATTCAATCACAGAAGGAAGAAGATAGGAACATCCCTCAAATCGGCAGGACTCATCGGCGATGGCTGGGATGTCCCCTTTCTGGATTCGAGGGTCGAAAGTCTCCGACCCGTCGAGATAGGGGAGATCGCCAACGCCATACATGTCAATCGGGGACATCAATAAAAGTATAACGTTCGGAAGATAATACAGGACGATCATATGCAGGTTGGAATAGTAGGAAAACCCAATGTCGGGAAATCGACGTTCTTCAGTGCCGCAACGATGGCCCCGGTGGAGATAGCAAATTATCCGTTCACTACAATAGAGCCCAACAAAGGCATAGCATATGTCAGGACACAATGTCCGTGCAGGGAGCTGGGAGTCGTATGCACCCCGCACAATTCCGCATGCGTGGACGGGATCAGAATGGCTCCCGTCGAGCTTTTGGACGTGGCCGGGCTGGTCCCCGATGCCTGGGAGGGGAAAGGACTCGGGAACAAGTTCCTGGATGACCTCAGACAGGCCGATGCGTTCATAAACGTCGTCGATGCCAGCGGCACCACGGACATAGAAGGCAATACGATAGATCCCGGAAGATACGATCCATCCGAAGATGTCGTGTTCCTGAGGAAGGAGATCGCACTCTGGATGAGGGAGATAATAAAGAACGGCCTCAACAAGATAGCCAGGCAGGCAAAGATGCAGGGGAGCAAGCCCGAAACGATACTGCAGGAGAGACTTGCGGGCCTGAATGTGACGGAGTCGCAGATCAAGGATGCTCTGAAACATACGGATCTTCCCGCCGATCCGACTCTGTGGGATGACGATACTCTGCTGACCCTGTGTACGAGGATCAGGGAGATCTCAAAGCCCATGGTGATCGCGATGAACAAAGCAGATATCGCTCCGAAAGAGAATCTGGACAAACTGATGAACATGGGGGACGATGCCGTACCGACACTCGCGGAGACCGAGTTGGCCCTGAAGAAGGCCGCCGCGGCAGGACTTATAGATTATGTTCCGGGAAACTCGGAGTTCTCGGTCAAATCGGGAGTGGAACTCAACGACGTGCAGAAGAAGGCCCTGGACTACATGGCCGGGAAGATGAGGGAGTACAGCGGGACCGGGGTGCAGACGTGTCTGGAGAACTGTGTTTTCAATATACTGGATCTGATAGCGGTATATCCCGTGGAAGATGAGTCCAGGTACACCGATCACTTCGGGAGGATCCTGCCGGATTGTTTCCTGGTACCGCGGGGTTCCACAGCTAAGGACCTTGCGTACAGAGTACACACGGAACTCGGGGACAAATTCATAAGGGCCGTGAACGCTAAAACAAAGAGAACCGTCGGAGCGGACTATGTGCTACAGGACGGAGACGTGGTCAGGATAGTGGCGAACAGGTGACAGGCATGGATACAGCTGACATAAGGATATTGACGGCATCATACAGCAATGATGATAACGGCAATGTATTCGTGGAACTGTTCGGAAAGACCAGAGATAAGAAATCCATAACCGTGCTGTGTTCCGGTTTCGATCCGTATTTCTTCATAGTAGATCCCGGCGAGGATTCGGAGAAGACCCTGAGAAGGGACCCGGAAGTGCTGAATGTGGAAAAGGACCGTTTGTTCCACAAAGGTGCCGACCGCGATGTTCTGAAGGTCACGATAAGATATCCGTGGAAGGTCCCGGATTACCGCAACGAATGGAAGAAGAAGGGATTCATCGTACTGGCCGCGGACATCCCTTTCCATCACAGGTTCGTTTATGATAAGGACATGGGTTCATGCATACGGGTCACGGGGGATAAGGTCAACGGTCCGTATGCCACGGACGTTATATTGAGGATGTCTTCGTTCGAGAACATAACGCCTTTCGATCCCGGCCTGAGATTCTTTTCGTTCGATATCGAGAACAGCATCGAACATGAGTTCATCTACACGATATGTTCGGTCGTGGAAGAGGACGGGGTCTACCGCAACTGCGAGCCCATACTAGGTGATGAGAAGGAGATAATCACCAAGTTCGCAGAGATGATACGGAAGGAAGACCCCGACATCATAACCGGATACAACATAGACAATTACGATATCAGGAAGATCATGGAAAGGGCAAAGGAACGGGGGATGAAGGATGCTATGCCCTGGGGAAGGGACCTCGGACAGCCGCGCGTGGTGAATGACAGGTTCTGGAGGCTCAAAGGCCGCATAGTTGTCGATGCGTGGTGGGCGGCCAAACGCGAACTGCGGCCGAAACAGGAGACTCTGAATGCCGTCTCCATGCAGGTTCTGGGAGAGTCCAAACTGGATGTCGATCCCAAAAAGATGGACGAGGAATGGAAGAACAACAGTGAGAAGGTCGTGAGATACTGCACAAAGGATGCGGAACTCGCCCTCAGGATACTTTTGAATGTGGGTACGGTTAGGAAGGGGATGGACCTTTCCACGGTGTCGCGGCTTCCGTTGGACGATGCCCTCAACGCCGGTTCTTCACAGCTTGCCGATTCGCTTCTGATAAGGGAGGCGGACAGACAGAAGGTCGGCGTCCCGATGACCGGAAGGAAGGAATCCGGAGACCACATCGAAGGGGGATATGTCCATACGCTCAACCCCGGGCTTTATCATTGGGTCTGTGTGCTCGACTTCAAATCGATGTATCCCTCCCTGATAATAGCCAAGAACATCTGCTTCACGACTCTGTCCCGGGAAGGGACCATAGTGGCGCCCAACGGAGTGAGATTCTCATCACCCGAGGTGAGAGAGGGGATCCTGCCGAAGATATTGAAGGATCTGATGAAAGAAAGGGATGGCATAAAGACGAAGATGAGGTCTGCCACGGATGAGGCCGAAAAGGCATATCTGAACGGCCTCCAGGAGGCCGTGAAAGTGCTGATGAACACATTTTACGGTGTGTTCGCATCCTCTTTCTACAGATTCACAGACAAAAACATAGGTGCGGCTATAACCGCATTTGCCAGGGACAACATCAAAGGAATAATAAACGAGGTTGAGGACGAAGGAGTGTCCGTAATTTATTCCGACACGGATTCCGTGTTCATGCAGTCCCCGATTCCAGATCTGGACGGTTCGGTGGAATTCGGGAAGGATATGGCGAACAGGTTCTCGAGGGAAGGGGGGACACTGGAGTTCGAGAAACTGCTCGAACCTCTGTTCTCGCACGGGAAGAAGAAGAGATATGTCGGAAAGGTGATCTGGCCGGTGAAAGCCGAAGAGCTTCTGGTCAGAGGATATGAGATAAGGAGATCAGACTCCTTCGAACTCCAGAGCCGGCTGCTGATGGAACTGTTCGAAAAGATACTTGATGAGAAGAACGACGAGGCCATGGCGTTCGTGAAGAAGACGATACAGGACACTCTCGCCAAGAAAGTGGACGTCGGGGATCTGGTCATATCCAGAACATGCAAGGGCTTTGATGCCTATGAGAATCCGGAGAGGATGAGCAATGTGCAGGCCGCCAGGAAGATGGTTGACAAAGGGTATGATTTCATACCGGGGATGAAAGTCTCGTGGATAGTCACAGACGGGAATGTCACGCCTCAGGAAGTCGAACCGTATATAAGCGGTGCCGAGTTCGAGGGGGAACCCGATTACAAATATTATGCGGAAAGACTGGCACAGACCGCCTCAAGGATAACCGAGGTATTCGGATGGAATGAGAAGGATCTCGTAATGGGCAGTCAGCAGTCGACACTGTTCGGCGGGGAATTCGACACGAAGGATGCCCCGGAAAAGAAGAAAAAAGAGGTTTCTGCGCCGAGAACGGCACATAAAGGTCCCAGACTCGATGATTTCTTCTGACGGAGTCAAAGGGAGTGCGTTCGCCTGCATGGTCACGGTTTCTTGCTCAGGTCGAATACGGTCTCCATTCCCGTGGCGTCTGTACTGATTCTGTATATCACATGCGACTCGGATCCGCAGAAGAATGTCCAGACGATGCCTTCCCCATCATCCAGGGTCCATTTCTCAACGCTCACATCACCGTCGATCGTCCCTTTGAGGGTGGTCCGCTCACCGGTGTCCGCGGCATCCGAGGGGAGTCCTCGCGAATAGTCGCTGAGGACGTACTGGCTCTCCCCAGTGTATGATTCGAAGTCGAATAGTATGCCATACCGGCCGTTATCGCAGTCCGCGATACATTTTATATAGATCTCTACCGGAATCCCCGCAAGTTTCGCAGAGTACACGTACGTGTCCCCGATCGATTCGGACTCCTTGTATGATTCCTGCCATTTTATGCTGTATGATGTGAGCTCCTGCACTTCGAGGATGCCGTCGACTATAGCCTCCTGCCTGTACGTCATGTCCCTCTCCTGATCGGCATATGCTTTCATGTTGTAAACCGCACCGCCCTCCTTTTTGGTATATTCCCATACGTCCAGGGTCTTTCTGCCGTCCATGGTGTCCAATTCGACCGTGCCGGTCTTCTTGGCGCCTGTCGGGACGCCCTTCGGCCCCACATCGTAATATGTGGCCGATCCTCCTCCCAGCACGACCGTCATCTCGACGAAGTACTCGCCTGAATTCTGACCTATGTAATCATATTTCGCCGATCCCATCTTCGACCCGTTGATGCTCACGTCGTATTCCATTACGGTCCCCGGTCCCATCTCCCTCAGTTTGTCGCTGTCATCATCCCCGCTCGCTATCACGATATATGTAGCGGCCGCTGCGACCACAACGATCACAACAACCAATAATATGACGAGCGTACCCACTCCGTGTTTGTCATTTTTAGGTTCGTACATTCGATTCATAATCCCCCTCCCGTAAAATCTTCATAATAGTATCAAACCGATTACTATATATTGTTTATCTGACAAATATCTTTATGCACAGATCCTATGCCGTTGCGTTGCCAGCCGCTGCGTCCGTCCGTTTTGAAGTATATTTAAATATGATTTATGCTTGGGCAGTGACACAGAATTCAGTTTCTGACGGAAATGTGCCGTAAGGTGAATCCGAAAATGGTGAGATTATGAGTGACGAAGGTCAGGATGCACGCCCGGTGAACGGGAAGAGCATGTACAGTTACATAGGCGATGCCTGGAAGAACCCGAGCAAGAGCTATCTGAAAGAACTCAACTACGAAAGAAAGATCCAATGGAGAAAAGAAGAGAACTTCATCAGGATCGAGAAACCCACAAGGCTCGACAGGGCAAGGGCGCTCGGATACAAAGCCAAACAGGGTTACGTAGTGGTTAGGGCGAAGGTCAGGAAGGGGTCGTTCCAGAAGAGGGCCATAACGGCAGGAAGGAGACCCAAGAGGAAAGGTATCAACAAGATAACCACTGGAAAGAGCCTCCAGAGGATGGCCGAAGAAAGAACCGCCAAGAGATACCCGAACCTTGAGGTGCTGAACTCGTATTGGGTCGGTGCCGACGGACAGCAGGAGTGGTACGAAGTCATACTGGTGGATCCCGCACACCCGGTCATAGTGGCCGACCCGAAAATCAACTGGATCTGCACGGGCAACAACAAGAACCGTGTCTACCGCGGACTGACATCGGCAGGAATAGCTGGACGCGGTCTCAGGAATAAGGGTAAGGGTGCCGAGAAGGTCAGACCGTCCGTCAAGGCCAACGGCAGAAGAGCCAAGTGAATATCTCTTAAACCACAAATTCACTGTTCCGTTCCTTGGAACGGAACAGATTCATTTTTAATCATATTGAGTATGGATGCGATCTCCTCATCATTCATACCTATATTGGGGAAGAACACCGGGAGTTCGCAGCCCGATATCGCAGATCTGTCAAACTCCGAAAAAGATGTGCTTCTGACTATGCCGAGTATGTCCGGAGATACCTCTCCGCCGTATTTCAATTCCGGATCGTATCTTTCCAGCAGCGGCTGTTTCTCTCCTTTGACGAAGAGTTTGCATCCCCTCTTCATCATCAGCCATGCCGATACGATATCTTTTTCGTTCCTGACCTCGGCGATGACCTTCCCCTGTGTCCCGACGGGCAGGCCGCCGTGGCATCGGACATACGATCCGAATATGAATGCCTTGCCACCTCTGACCTCGATGAAGAATACGACATCCGGGTTTGTAAGGTCGACTTTCACACCTTTGCTCTCATTCATGAGGAATATCGCCGAACCGGCCTCCCTGGCGACATCCATGCTTTTGTAATTCTGATTCCCTTCTCTTCTGGCTTTGACGGCAAAAGATTCCCCTTCTTTCAATCTGCCTAGGGAGTATTCCGCCATGGTGGAGCAGATGTCTTCCATTTCCGAAGTGCAGACTTCCGCAACGGAAAGCGAAGATATGCCGAAAACTCTCCTAAGCGACGATATCGCAGCGGCAATATCTGCGGTTTCGATGTAGAATCTTGCATCTTTCTTTGTGATCAGAGCCTCAACGCGATCGCTTGCCAGCATAGAGATCATGTTGTCTCTGAGTCTGTTCTCGAATTTCAAACGGACCGGTGTGCTCTTAAGTCCGATTTCCGAGTATCTTGCAAATATTATTGGCATACAGTCTCCGAATGACTTCAAAATATATTATTTCATACATGAATTAGGACAATTATTCCGTCCGTATCCGTACCGGCCGTTTTCCTGCATCGATGATGCATGTATAAGTCAATTTCTGCGCAGAGATTAATATGACGGTCCCCCTTTTGCCGATATGGACCCTATGGTCATACTCGCGCTGATATCGGTAGGATTACTTGCGGGTACCATGGGCACCCTTTTCGGTGTCGGGGGAGGCATATTGCTGATCCCCATACTGACTATAGTTTTCGGTCTGCAGGCGAATGAAGCTGTTGCGGTAAGCCTTGTCGGGATAATCGCGGCGTCCACCGGAGCGGCCTCCCACTATGTAAGGATAAATCTTTCAAATGTCAGGCTGGGACTTCTGCTCGAAATCACAACCTCCATAGGTGCGATGATGGGGGCGGCCTTTGCAATGTACATGGAGAATTGGATCATTCTGCTGATATTCGGGCTCGTCCTGATATACAGCGCAGTCAGCATGATAATCAGAAAGGAGAAGATAATCGAACAGCCCGATGATGTTTCCGATATGTGTTTCTCATACACGGACAACAAGGATTACAAAACCAAGAGATACGAAGTCAGGAATGTGAAGGGAGGTCTTTTAGCCTGCACCGCGGCGGGGATAATGTCATCAATGGCAGGCGTCGGCGGCGGCACCATAAAGGTGCCGTTGATGAACATATACATGCATGTTCCGATGAAAGTTGCCAGTGCCACCAGCAGCTATATGATGGGCATAACCGCGTTTTCCGGTGCCGTTGTATATTTCGTACACGGGGGTCTGCTGTTGGATTATGCATCGGCCATAGCCGTAGGTGCGTTTATCGGGTCGATCGCGGGAACTAGACTGTCCAGAGTCCTCAACTCAGAACCTATGAGGAAGTACTTCTCGATTCTTCTGCTTATAATATCCGTTATAATATTCTTAAGGATGGGGGGCATACTTTGAATACGAACAATGCGACATCGACCTCCCTCAAATACTGTCTACTTGTCGGTATCGCATTGATGTCCGCAGGCCTGATATTCTCCGAATATGACTTCGGAGACAGAATAATGTGGGCGGGACTCATACTGCTCTTGGGGTCCCCGTTCGTGGGCGTGATCGTGACGTGTGTCCATCTCATGAAAGAAAAAGATAGGAAATGGGTGAATGTCTCGATAGTCCTTATAGCGGTGATAATCGCAGGTATTATTCTGTCTGTGATCAGATGAACCTAAAATGGATATTCACGGCCGGAGCCGTGTAAGATGTTTATTTGTCATCCTCGGGACGTTTTCCGCAACCATGCTCATCCTTTTTCGGGCATACGTCGCAGCCGCATCCCGAGCACCCGCCCCGTTTCAGGGACTTGTACGCATAGTATGCGGCGAAAGCGATTATCGCGATGACGACAAGCCCCACCGCAACCGTTACTGCATTAGGCATCGGATCCGATCCTCCTGAAGATTTTGAACGGGTCCTTCGAGGCCAGCATGTAGATCAGCGCCGCTCCCGCAGCTACAGCCAACACGATCCACGGTTCAACGCCGTATCCGGCGATCACATATGCGAACTGATAGAATATCAGAGCGAGCACATACGCAAGCGTACATTGGTACAGTACCGCTTTTCCGGTGTCCTTCCATGTTCCGAGTTCCCTTCTGATCGCACCTATTGCCGCGAAACAGGGTGCGCATATCATGTTGAACATCAGGAACGCATATCCGGCTATCGGAGTGATCATAGTTCCGATTGCGGCCCATATGCCCTCTTCTTCTGCGCCGAAGAGCACACCGAATGTACCGACGACATTCTCCTTGGCGAGAAGTCCGGTTATGGTCGCGACCGTGAACTCCCAGTCGTCTCCGAATCCGAGAGGCACGAATATCCACTTGATCGCCCTGCCGATGTCGGCAAGCATGGATTCTCCCGCATCCACCATGTTCATTCCCCAATCGAACGTCGAAAGGAACCATACCAGCGCACATGCCAGAAGTATGAACGTACCAGCTTTCTTCACGAATGCCCATCCTCTGTCCAGTGTCGACTTGATGACGCTGACCGCGCTCGGCATGTGATAGGACGGGAGCTCCATGATGAACGGTGACGGGGTACCGGAGAGAGATCTCCACTTTTTCAATATTATCCCCGACATCAGCACGCATACTATCCCGAGGAAATATATCGACACCGCGACCAGCGCACTCTGTCCGAACAGTGCGCCGGCGATCAGTGCTATGACCGGCAGCTTTGCGGAACACGGTATGAACGTGACTGTCATCGCTGTTATTCTTCTCTCGCTCTCTCCCTCTATCGACCTTGATGCCATAACTCCGGGGACGCCGCAACCCATCCCGACCAGGACGGGTATGAACGATTTCCCGGACAGACCGAACCTGCGGAAAACACGGTCCATGACGAAGGCCACCCTGGCCATATATCCGCATTCTTCGAGCAACACCAGCAGCAGGAACAGAACCAACATCTGCGGCAGGAATCCGATCACGGCTCCGACACCGCCGATTATACCGTCGACGATCAGTCCGCTGAGCCAATCCGATACGCCGATGTTGCCCAGCCAATCCGCCGTAGCGGGCATGACCGTTTCCCCGATGTAATCGTTGAGCCAATCCGTTCCCCAACTGCCGATCGTCTCTATCGCGATGAAATAGATGCCGAACATAATGACCGCGAATATGGGAAGACCGAGCCAACGGTCCGTGACAATCCTGTCTATCCGGTCCGATGTCGTTTCTTTCTTCTTCCTGTCTCCTTTATCGACCGAATCATCGACTATCTTCCCTATAAGAGCGTACCGTTCTTCCGCGATTATGCTGTCGGCATCATTGTCCATCCCTTCTTCCATCGAGACGACTATGGACTCGGCCTTGGCCATGAGATCCGTGTCGAGGTCCTTGCCCGCACCCTCATCTCTCTCGAGAAGTTTAAGTGCATACCATCTCTCGGCCTCCGCGGGAATCTTCCCGTGTATGGCTTCTCTCATTTCTGATATGTATTTCTCGAGGTCGGATGAATACCTCAGCCGATCCTCCGCAGGGGTGCCGATCACGGACATGACCGCTTCGGTCAGTTCGCTCACACCTTCTCCCTTGATGGCGGTGGTCACAACCACTTTGCAGCCGAGTGCCTTAGAAAGCTTGTCGACATCGATCTCAACGCCCTCCTTCCTCACGACATCCATCATGTTGAGCGCGATGACGGTAGGGATCCCTATCTCCAGTATCTGGGTCGTCAGATACAGATTCCGTTCCAGATTGGCCGCATCTACAATGTTGATGACAGCATCCGGTCGGCTGTTCAGCAGGAAATCCCTTGAAACTATCTCTTCGGGAGAATACGGGGATAAAGAGTATATCCCCGGAAGGTCCACGATCTTCGTGTCCGCCTCGCCTTTCAATTTACCTTCTTTCCGTTCAACCGTCACCCCCGGCCAATTGCCGACGCGCTGGGAACTTCCGGTCAGTTTATTGAACATTGTTGTCTTTCCGGAATTCGGGTTCCCGGCCAGAGCGATCCTTGTAACCATTGTTTCACCTTTTTTCTGTAATTTTCAGGTCCTGCACTCACGTGTGAAAGACCCAGTGTTATTCATTCCACCTCTATGTATTCGGCATCGGCTTTGCGGATTGTCAGGTCATATCCCCTTAGCGTAAGCTCTATGGGGTCCCCAAGAGGCGCTACCTTCACAACCTCTATCTCACATCCTTTGGTGATGCCCATTTCCAGAATCCTCCTTCTGAGCCGTCCCTCTCCGTGTATCTTAACGACTTTACAGGTCTCCGAGGGTTTCAAATCTTTAAGTGTCCTCATCATATCACGCCGGGGCAAAGAATATCTTGGATGCCATCATCCGATCCATTGCTATCCTGGAACCTTTCACGTCAAGGATCAGATTCCCGGAGTTTTCACTCACTACCGATATACGTTCACCTATTATGAATCCCAGTTCGCAGAGGAACTTCCTCGTCTCGGGTTTGCCGGAAATCCTGACAACCCTGCCTCCTTCCCCCACCTTCGCGGTAACTAAAGGCACCCCGCTCTCAGAGTTGAATGAATCATTCTCCATGGGCACACACATGTTATCCGTGCAGTTCCCTCTGCATGTCCGGCCATCTGCGTTATCGCAATTGCAGTTACTGATCATATTTTTTAGGAAGACCTAAGAGTATATAAATTTAGGTCTATCTAAAAAATTTAAGTGAACGGATCCCGCATGTCGGCGTTAAACAATGTACCGCAAATCCCATCGAAATCATAAGATCGTGTCCGGGATCAATATGCACAGTACGGCGGCAGGGAAACCGGAATCGATGAAATCTGGAATGAAGCAAGAATAATT
>JAITTK010000103.1 GCA_031287135.1 Candidatus Methanoplasma reticulitermitis | reverse complement strand
TTGCGGCACCGACATAGATTGCACCGCCGTCGACCCTAGAATTATTTCCATATTCCCCTAGAGTATAGGAAATATCGCCCTCGACTCTGTTGTCTGCGAAGACCGAACCGGTGATCTCTACCAGATAATTCGAACCGGAGATATACAAAGCGGCACCCCTTCTGTCTGAGATATTGCCGCTGGTCAGGGAATTATTCTCGAACAGACAATTGGATATGCTGTATCTGGCGATATCGGAGGACGATGTCCCGGGGGCCATATGCATTGCTCGATTGTTATTGCTGAAAGTACAGTTCTCGAACACAGCATATATTGAACCGCCCGAAATATCCACGGCATTATACGTCGTGATTTCTGTGAATGTACAGTTCTCGAACACGTACTTCCCTCCATTGAGGGACATACCCCCGGAATTGGGATTCCCGGCATTCGTCAGATTCATGTTTATGAACGTTATCGTCCCGGAGCCTGTGTTCGTTATGTTGAAATGCCTTTGCCCGCTGATAGCAGGCAAGGTAAGGTAAGGTTGTTGCCGTCGATGATCCTGTCGTGATTGTCTGAGATATTCAGTGTTATCACGCCGTCGGGCTCTCCGGCGAAGGTGTATGTTCCCCCGTCTGGCAAAGCCAGGATATCACTCACAACATTCGAAGCACTGATCGGCGCCGCATCGGATGTTTCCTTCTCCAAAACGGCGAAGGCGAAAAGGGATGTGAGGACCAGCAGTGCGATCACTGCGAATACGGCACGCGTATTCCTCCTTCTGCGGTCGACAACACTCTTTTTATCATGCTCAGCAAATCCAGAACGTATAGACAAAGTATTACCTCTATCCGAAATCAAAGATGGGTTGAGTACATATACTTTGCTCAGTGTGTCGAAAACAGGCCTGCGGAGTTAATGGGATATATATTTATCTTCCGTCATTTTATATAAACTTCAGCCCGGAGGCTACTTCGCTTACGATTGTCATATGAGGATTCACAATACACAGAACCGCTTCGGAAGCGGACAAATATATTAAGGGTCTTCTCATACCCGCATTATAGTGGTGAACCCATGGGTAAAGAGAAAGTGACCGTTTCAGTTATCAAAGCGGATGTCGGGTCCGTCGTAGGACATTCGAGGCCCCATCCGTCCATGCTGCAGATCGCCAGAGAGGTTCTGGCGGACAAACAGAAACAGGGTATCGTTGAGGACTTCTACGTGACGCGGGTCGGGGACGACATCAATCTGTTCATGACCCATTATAAGGGCGAAGGCAACAAAGAGGTCCACGGTGCCGCATGGGAGTGTTTCCAAGAGGCCACCAAGATAGCCAAATCCATGAAGCTGTATGCCGCGGGGCAGGACATACTGACGGATGCGTTCTCCGGCAATGTCAAGGGTGCCGGTCCCGGCTCCGCGGAGATGACGTTCGAAGAGAGGGGTTCGGAACCTCTGCTCTTCTTCATCGCCGACAAGACCGAACCTTCCGCATATTCACCGATCCTCTCGAGGATCTTCCTGGACCCGTTCACGACCACCGGGCTGGTCGTTGATGCGAGGGCGAAAAAAGGATTCGATGTCGAGGTCCATGATGTATTGGACAGCAAGAAAGTCGTCATGTCCTCGCCGGAGGAGACACTTAACATACTTGCCTTGCTCGGGGACACCTCGAGATATGCCATAAAAAGGATATGTTCGAGGGCGGGACTCGGTCCGGCCTGCGTCGTATCGACCGATAAACTCAATCTCACCGCCGGCAAGTACGTGGGGAAGGATGACCCGGTCTGCGTGTGCCGCTGTCAGAGCGGCCTCCCGTCCGTAGGAGAGTACACACAACCGTTCCTCATGACATCGTGGATCGCGGGAGGATGGATGAGAGGTTCCCACTACGGTACATTCTACCCCTGCTCTCCCGAAGAATCCGACCCGACATACTTCGATGGGCCTCCGAGGATATGCTGTCTCGGTTTCCAGCTCAACGAGGGGAGACTTCAGGGACTCGAAGCCTTCAATTCCATGGGAGGGGACCATATCCCGGTCGATTTCTTCGGCAACCCCACATTCGACACCGCACGCATAAACGCGATAAAGACGAGCAGGTTCCTCAGGACACAGGGTCCGTTCACCCCCTCGATACTCGGAGCGGAGGAGATGGAATACACGTCGAGACCGGAAGTCCTCAATGAACTGAAATCAAGGTTTGAGAAACTTGACTAAGAAGATGTCGAAACCGGTCATAATCGTGAACTTCAAAGCCTACGGCGAGGTGGAAAGGGGCGGTGCCCTCAATCTGGCCAGGCTATGCGACTCCGTGTCAGAGGAGACGGGCATCGCGATATGCGTCTGCCCCCCGACGGTCGATCTAGGACTGGTGGCACAGAGCGTCTCCGTCCCGGTCCTGTCGCAGAACATCGATCCCCATGCGGCAGGGTCCGCCACCGGCTGGGTCACCCCGTCCATGGTGAAAGGGTGCGGAGCGATCGGGACTTTGATCAACCACTCGGAACACAGGATACCGAAAAACCAGATCGAAGAGTGCGTGGAGCTCTCCAAAGGAGTGGACCTGATGACCGTCATATGCGCAGAGAATGCACATGCGGCGATGCATATGGCCGGATTCAGGCCTGATTTCATTGCGGTGGAGCCTCCGGAACTCATCGGCGGGGATATCTCTGTCACCACCGCGAATCCGACGGTGATCGAGGATACCGTCGAGGCCGTGAAGAAGGTCAACAGCTCCGTCCGTGTCCTCTGCGGTGCCGGCGTGAAGACGGGCGAGGACGTGAGTACGGCCATAGAACTCGGAACATCCGGCGTACTCCTCGCATCGGGTGTGGTAAAGGCTAAAGACCCTGCGGCGGTGCTTCGGGATCTCGTGAAACATCTGTGAGCATATTAACTGTATCCAGACCTCTTTAAAATCATCCATCGGCATGGCACGGCGTGTGCAAATACCGTGTCGTTGTCGTGTCCTTTTTGTTCTTATTCCTGCTCGCCCCTATCATACCGGCCTCGGAGGGTTCTTCGGACAGGGAGAGCACAAAGGTATTGATCTCGGAGGTGAATCCGTTCGGTGACGGTGAAGGCATCTCCCTTTTCAATTACGGGCGCACGGACGTTAATCTCAAAGGGTGGGAAATCTCCGACGGCGAGGGACATCTGGTTTTTGCGAAGAACCTGTACCTGGGACCGGATTCCAGATTGACGGTCGTGAAATCGGTCTGCGAAGGGGATTGGTTCTCCGGAAGGGACGGCGTGATCACATTCAGCGACGACAGGATCCAGAAGAAAGGCAGTTTCATCTTGGCCAATACGGGCGATGACATCTATGTCCATAACGGAGATTTCCTCGTCGACAGTATGTGTTACGGGAACAAGACCTCCGAAATCGGATGGGTGGGAGAGCCTGCCGACATCTCATCGAACAGATACCTTTTGAGGACTGGCCCCGAGGATACGGATTCCTCCGCCGATTGGACATGCACCAAACCGGGTATCACGAACCATGTATTCGACCCCGACCGCCGTTACGATTCGCTGGTCACGCCCTTCAGTTTCCCCGAATCGCAGGGTATCCCCATATTCACGGAACTCGAGAAAGCGGAACGGGAGGTCCTTATATCGATGTATCTCCTGACCAGCACGAATCTCGCCGCACTGCTCTGTGAACTTTCATCGGATAAGAACATCAGTGTACAGATATTATTGGAAGGCAGTGTCCTCGGTTATGACATGGGCAGTGAACTGATGCTCATGCGATCCATTC
>JAITTK010000076.1 GCA_031287135.1 Candidatus Methanoplasma reticulitermitis | reverse complement strand
TATAAATATATGTGGTACAGTCCTTTTGTACTAATTTTTCCTCATTATGATATTCAAAAATATGCTGGCACAGTTTGGATTTTTTTATGCGTTTTAACAAAGCTATTAATACAACCAGTGAATCCTCGTCTCATTCGAATCATGGAGGATTCCGATGGCAGCAGCTAGAAAAGCAAAAGGTAACGCAGGCCGTAAGGTCAAAGACAAGTGGAAGGCAAAGGAGTGGTACAACGTACACGCTCCGAAAATGTTCAACGAGATGCTGATCGGGGAGACGCCCGCAGCGGACCCCGAACTCCTTATAGGGAGAACGGTGGAAGTGACGGTTCAGGACCTCACCGATGACTTCTCGAAGATGCACATCAAGCTGAAATTCAAGATCACGGGGGCGGACGGACACGAGGCCAAGACCGCATTCACGGGTCATGATCTGACAAGCGATTATGTCAGAAGGCTCACGCGCAGAAAGAAGACGAAGACCGACCACGTGGTGGATGTTCTCACATTCGACCACTATCTGGTCAGGATAAAGACAATGTCCATCGCCGAGAGGCGTATACAGACTTCCCAGGAAGAGGGGATGAGGCACATGATCGGCGTCGCACTCACCGAGATGGGTGAGAAGATGACCCTGTCGGATATCGTGAAGGCCATCATATCAGGGGACCTTGCGAAAGATGTCGCGAAGGCCTGCCGTGTGGTCATACCGATGAAAAGAGTGGAGATCCGCAAGACTGAAGTCCTGAAGGTAGGGGACGGGGAACCGGAATCCATAATCGAGGAGAGGCAGGAACCCGTGGCGGAAGAGGCTGACGAAGAACCCGAAGCGGACTCCGAAGAGACGGACGACAAAGAAGAGACACCCGATGAATCCGCGGATGACGTCACGGAAGAAGAGGGGAAAGAGCCCGAAGAGAGTTAAGGCCGGACAGCGGCCCGATGGCCGCCAAGGGTCCTCCAAAACTTATTAAACAGAAACCCATTCCCAACCAAACCAACTTATGCCGAGGTGGCTCAGCCTGGTGGAGCGTCGGACTCATAGGGTTCTGGTCAACAGACCTCTTCCAGGGAAATCCGAAGGTCATGGGTTCGAACCCCATCCTCGGCACCTATTACTCATAATCGAATCCTAAAACCCCCACTTATGCAACTTTTCGGGCGAATAATACTAATGTTGCAATGCTTTTACTATTAATTTATGAAACCGAGGATATTGATCGACGAGTCCAAATGCGATGGATGCGGACTGTGCGTAGAAGCATGCCACGAGGGGGCGTTGGCGATTGTGGACGGAAAGGCCAAAATGATCAGGGAGGACTACTGCGACGGGATGGGGGATTGTCTCCCGGCATGTCCGATGGGCGCACTGTCATTCCCCGACGCCGATCCGGAACCGAGGCACATACCGGTGATGAGCAGCGGCGATTGCTCGTGTCCGTCCTCCGGTACCCTGACCCATAGTGACGGCCAGAGCGGGCGGAGCGAACTCAGACAATGGCCGGTCAAGATGAGGCTGGTCCCCGAATCATCGCCGATCCTGAAGGATGCGGACCTCCTTCTCATAGCCGACTGCTCCGCATTCGCATATGCCGGAACGCACGAGGATTTCATAAAAGGCCGGAGGGTTTTGATGTGTTGTCCGAAGTTCGATGCCGGCAGCATCGAAAAGCTGACGGATATCCTTTCGAAGAATGAACCCAAGAGCCTGACCGTGGTGAGGATGAGCGTCCCGTGCTGTTCCTTGGACCGCGTCGCGCACGGTGCCGTCGGCGCATCCGGTCTGAAAATCCCGCTCAGGACGATCATAATCGATCAGAAGGGATCGGTGAAAGAAGGCGAGCCGGTGCCGTGACCCGGTGCGCTAGGGTTGGTATATATTCCAATATGCCTATTCCGAAAGCAGCGAAAGATCATCAAATCTTTTTCAATGTCGGTTATACGGGAGATGCCGGATCATGAGGACCATAATCTACAACGGGAAGGGCGGAGTCGGAAAAACGTCGGTGGCGGCCGCGACCGCACTGAGATGTGCGAAACTCGGATACCGCACAATGATCATGAGTGTCGACACAGCACACTCCCTGGGCGACTCCCTGAACGTGAAACTGTCCGCGGATATCATGAATGTCGGGGAGAACCTAGATGCTCTTGAAATGAACATAGTGCATGAGATGAGGACCAAATGGTCCAGCATAAAGGACTACATCTCGGCTTTCATGCTGTCACAGGGTGTCGAAGACATATCCGCCGAGGAGATGGCCATACTGCCCGGCATGGAGATGGCTGCGGCGCTGTTCTATGTGCTTCAGTTCAAAGATAACGGGGAGTATGACGTCGTGATAATAGATACTCCACCAACGGGGGAGACACTCAGGCTGCTGAGCTTCCCGGATGTCTCGAACTGGTATATCGAAAAGCTATTCGGCTTGATCAAGAGGATGGTATCGATCGCGAGGGTGACAGTGGGGAAGATGATGGACATCCCCCTTCCGTCCAAAGAGGTCATGGACAGTATAAGCGACATAAAGAGGAACATGGAAAGGGTCAAAGAGGTCTTGGAGGACCCGGAGAACACGACCATAAGGCTGGTCCTCAACCCGGAAAGGATGCCCATAAGCGAGACCATGCGTTCGTACACTTATCTCTGCCTTTACAACAAAACCGTGGAGTGCCTGATCGTCAACAAGGTGATCCCGCAGGATGCGGACGGGAACTTCATGAAGAGGAAGTTGGAAGAACAGGAAGGCTACATGAAGATGATACGCGAGGCGTTCGACCCGCTGAAGATAATGTATGCTTATCAGATGCAGACGGAACTCCTGGGGCCGGAGAAACTCGATATCATGGCTGACATGATATTCGGCGATTCCGACCCGACGGAGGTGTATGCTAAGACAAGTCCGATGCATTTCGAGACCGAGGACGGGATAAACAAGCTGTACATCCGGATGCCGTTCCTCAGCAAGGATGACATAAATCTGTTCCGAGGCAACAATAACTCCATAGTGATCGAGGCGGGGGAACAGAGGAGGACGGTCGCTCTGCCCTTGTCCATGTGCGATGCGGAGATGCTCGGGGCCGAGTTCGATGACGAGAATCTGATCGTTAAGTTCAAGAGACAGACGGAATGATGGATGAGCAAACTGTTTAAGGCATATGACCGCCCTATGGCATCTCAGGAAGGTACCGACGGGCGGCATAGGATGAAGGAGGGTCTCGGATGAGCGACAAAGACAGAAAATGCACGGATCCCGACTTGGAGAGATTCTTCAAAGAGAACAGGGACATGGTAGAGAGGCTCTTCAGAGAGGAGAAGGACCTCCTGAAGAATGTATTCGAAGAGGAGAAGGCCAGAGCCGAAGAGCTGCTGGAAGAGCAGAAGAAGAGGGCGAAGGATGCCACGCAGGGCGTCGTGAACATGCTCACGGATCCGGATGTTCAGAGACATTTCACGGCCATGGGGATAGAGTTCATGATGGGCATCAATGCTCTTATGAAGGCCGCACCGATTCCGGACAGCGTCAGGGACATGGCCGACAAAGCCGAGGAGGCCAGGAAAAACGCATCCGAAGGCATCCGAAAGGCCGGCTTCGAATGCGGGACCGGGTCCAAACCCGCGTCTCCGGAGAAAATTGAGATAAAGTCGGTGCCCAAAAAGAAATCAAAGCCGCCTGTCAAGTCCGATGTGGCTGCGGACACGAAGACATACGATTGAAATGGAACTCAAGGACGGCATTTCTGCGGTCATGGCGGCAAGGTCTTACGCGGAAGCCGAGACAAAGGGAGAGAGGGCACACCTTCGGCTTCCGGAAGGTTTTTCGGATAAAAAGGGAGTGTTCGTCACGGTTTCCAGATATCCCTCAGGGGACCTGAGGGGGTGCATAGGGTACCCGGAACCCGTACTCTCGCTCGGTGATGCGCTGATGATGTCCGCGATAGCCGCATGCCATGACCCAAGGTTCGAAGACCTTACATTTCCGGAGACGAACGAGTGCACATTCGAAGTGACAGTGCTGACGGTGCCGAAACCGGTGGAGTATTCATCCGCCGGCGAACTCCTCTCGAAGATAGTCATCGGCAGGGACGGGCTGATCATAACGCGCGGCGGAAGGAGAGGACTGCTGCTCCCGCAGGTGCCGGCTGAATTCGGATGGGATGCGAAAGAGTTCCTGATGCATCTGTCTTTGAAGGCCGGACTTGATCAGGATGCATGGGCTGCCCCCGATGCGAGCATCGAGGCATTCCGCGGAGAGATATTTTCGGAAACATCGCCCAGGGGAGAAGTAATCAGGAAGTGAATGTTTGGGGTTCGATCTCGTAATATGCGGAAAGGCATTCGTGAGAGGAGAGGTATCGAACTCGGAGATAGGGATATCCGACGGAAAAATATCGGAGGTCAGGAGGTCGCTGGCCGGAGGTGACAAGAGGATCGAGGTTCCGGGAGGGGTGATACTGCCGGGATTCGTGGATCCGCATGTTCATCTCAGGGATCCCGGGCTGACCGAGAAGGAGGACTTTTCGACCGGTACGAATGCGGCCCTCCACGGCGGGGTCACCTGTGTGCTGGATATGCCAAACACCATACCTCCGGTGACCGATCTGCGTTCCCTGCTTGAAAAGAAAGACCACGTTAGAGGGAAGGCGTACGTCGACTATGGTCTGTTCGCGGCGGTAACGCCGGGATGCAATGCAGGTTCCATGGCACCGTTCGTGCCCGGATTCAAATTATTCATGGGCTCCACGACGGGGAAGATACTGCTCAATGACGATGCGGAGATATCATCCGCATTGCGGAACATATTCGGGACGGGGAGGACCGTGAGCGTCCACGCGGAGGATGACGGCATGATTCGGAGGGAGCCGGAGAAGAACTGCATGGACCATCTGAGGAACCGCCCCGTCGATGCGGAGATCAATGCCCTGAGGAGGCTGTCGTGCTTCAGAGGGAACAGGATCAATATATGCCACAACACCAATGCGGCAAGTGTCGCCATGGCGAACGAGTTCGGGTTCACTACCGAAGTCACACTCCATCATCTCCTGTTCGAGCCGAACAGATATTCATCTTCCGAGTACAAGGTGAACCCTCCTCTGAGGAGTCCCGGTGTGAGGGACCAGCTGTACAAGGCATTCGCGGCCGGGAAGATATCCATGTTCGGCAGCGATCATGCCCCGCATACACATTCCGAGAAATCCCGGGATTTCGATTCGGCACCCAGCGGAATACCCGGGGTGGAGACGACGATCCCGATATTGATAAACATGGTCAGAACGGGTGCGGTCCCGCTTTCCCGGGTCATATCGATGGGATCCGCGGTTCCTGCCTCGACATTCGGTCTCAACAAAGGCAGGATAGAGGAAGGGTACGATGCGGACCTCTCGGTCTTCGACCTCAGGAATTTCACCGAGATAGATGTGAGAAAGCTTCATAGCAGGGCCGGCCATTCCCCGTATGACGGCCTGGAAGCGGTATTTCCGGAGATGGTCATGATAAGGGGCGGGATACAGATGGACGGCGGCGAATTCTGCGGGGACAGAGTGGGGGAGGACATGTATGGCGGAAATTAACGTCGATTATACGGAGGTCATCGGCAAGAGGACCGAATGCCCGGAAGGATGCGGGCTCTGCTGTCTCTGCCAGCCCGAGGTCCTTGCCGACGAGATACCGTTCTTCAGGAAGAATTTCCCGAAAGACCTCACAGTGAGCAAAGGTCCCGAGCCTTACTCGGCGCTGGCGCTGAAGAAAGGGGTCGGATCCTGTGTATTCCTAAACGAGAGGAGATGCAGGGTGTATTCCGACAGACCTGCATATTGCAGACAATTCCCGTATCATATCTATGTCGGGGACAAAGTGAAGGTCGAACTGGATCTCTCATGCAGAGGCGCATGGACGGGGAAAGGGGCCGATGCAGAGGCCGAGGCCAGGGAAACAGTATCGAGAGCGTATCCGCGGATAAGGAAGGCATCAAGGGAGGCGGGCGAGGTATACTCCCAGTTCTACCGCAATTGCATGGAGGCGGGCGTGATGAGGGACCCGGAGGATCTGAGGCGGTCTGTTATCGAAAACATAGAAGGATTCACGGATTTGGCATATCTGGGCAAGGTGATGGATATGACGATGATGGAACCGGCCGTCACGCTGAACGGCATCGGGACCGACTCGCCTGCGGATCGCGAAGAGATCGGCGAAGCGGCAATGGATGCGGCAATGGAATCGATGGAGGCAGACGATCCGGTCAATGCCCCCGTGTATTGCGACGAGGACTGGAATTGGAACATATTCCTGGCGGACAGGGAGGCGGACAGGATAGACCGCTTCATCCTGGATGACAGGGGCGACCTGACAGAAAAGGGATCGGCCCGTATATCGGAGATCGGGATAAGACCGCCGGAAACGGGCGGTAGGGAGGTCCTCAGGGACTACATACTGACACTCAACGGGAGGGAGAGCTTCCTCGGAAACGTGTTCAGCCTGATGGATGCCAACGGATACGAGGATGACATGTCGAATGCTTATTACGGGTGTCTGTGTACCACGATACTCGATATTCTGTGGAGGGCATCGATGCTGGATCATTTCATGGGTACGGGCATGGGGGAAAGGGGCATGAGAGAAGCGATAATATTCTTCGACATGGACAGGCTGGATGCTCCGACGATAGGTGCCTTTGTCTGATCGGTGACATGAATGCAAGTGCGATACTTTCAAATACTGAACCCTCTATGAAGTCTCGGTGGGCTGAATGATCAAACCATTGTCTGTTCTAAGTCAGTCGGCGAGCAAGAACGTCATCGTCGAACTGAAAGGAAAGAGGGAGTACAGGGGCGTACTCGATGGATATGACCCTCACATGAACATAGTGTTGAAGAACGCTGAGGAATTCCACAACGGGGTATCAGTCAGAAAGATCAGCCTGGCCATTGTCCGCGGGGACAACGTAATTTACATTTCACCATAAGGAGAGTTAGATCATGGGAACGGGAACACCAGCACAGGGAAGGCACAACAAATACAAGACCCACATACCCTGCCGCAGATGCGGGAAACGCGCTTACCACGCAAGAAGAGGGGTCTGTGCCTCCTGCGGCTACGGTAAGACTGCAAAGTTGAGATCCTACGCTTGGGCCAAAGCACGCGACTAAGGATGCCCATGTCGGGTCCAAAGCACAGTTGCGGAGTGGTCGGCATAGTCGCCGATTGTAATGTCGCACCGGATCTGCAGAAGACCTTGATGATAATCCAGCACCGCGGTCAGGAAAGCGCGGGGATATCAGTCTACAACGATGGCGGTTTACGCACTGTTGTGGATAACGGCCTCGTCCAGTTCGCGCTCCCCTATGAGAAGGTGTCGAAGCTCTGCGGGAATGTCGGTGTCGGTCATGTGAGATATTCCACAACCGGTTCCAAGAGTGTGATGAACGCCCAGCCTCTGACAGTAACCACCAGTTTCGGCACTGTCGCGATTGCACACAACGGCGATATAACCAATTATGCGGAATTAAAAGGCAAATATCTGGCGGCAGGGACGTCGTTCCTCACGGATTCGGACAGCGAGCTTGTGACGAAGGTCCTCAGCAAGTATATGGTGCAGTACGGGGACCCGATAAGGGCCATGAAGAGTATGATGAAGGAACTGGAGGGATCATATGCCCTTGCGATACTCATAAACGACAGACTTTTCGGAGTCAGGGACCCATATGGATTCAGGCCGCTGTGTATCGGCGAGGTCCGGGGCGGGCACATAATAGTATCGGAGAGCGCGGCCATAGATGCCTTAAGCGGAACCTTCATAAGGGATGTCGCGCCGGGAGAGATAGTCGAGGTCATGCGCGACCGTTTCATATCCCATCCCGGTCAGATACAAAAGCACAAGGCCCACTGCATGTTCGAATGGGTGTACTTCGCAAGGCCCGACTCCGTGATCGACGGAAGGGAAGTGTACGATGTGAGGAAGAGGATCGGGGAGATACTCGCCAGAGAATGCCCGGCAGATGTGGATATGATAATGCCGATACCTGATTCCGGGCGTGCGCATGCGATAGGGTTCTCGATAGCATCCAAAATACCGTACGAGGAAGGCTTCATGAAGAACCGTTTCGCCGAGAGGACGTTCATCCTTCCGGACCAAAAAGAGAGGGAACTGGCGGTATCCATAAAGATGAACCCCATCAAAAGCACCGTCGAAGGGAAACGCATGGTAATTGTGGATGACAGCATAGTGAGAGGGACCACTCTCAAGAAGCTGATATTCATGCTCAGGAAGGCGGGGGCGAAAGAAGTGCATGTCCGGGTCGGCAGCCCGCCCGTGATCGCTCCGTGCTATTACGGCGTGGATATGAAGGCAAGGGAGCAGTTCGTGGCCAACGGTCGCACCGTGGAAGAGATACGTGAGATCATCGGGGCCGACAGTCTCGGATACATAAGCATAAACGGCCTGATAGAAGCTATCGGGAAACCGGAGGACGAACTGTGCCTGGCATGCATCAACGGACGGTACCCGACCAATATACCCGGAGAGGTACAGAGGTTCCAGGCAACACTCAACTCGGATTTCTGAGGGCGTATCCGCCATAAAGCATTTTTCACATAACGGGCCTGTGTTTGATGAAAGTCCCCGATCTCAGTTCCGCGAATGCCAGTCCGAGTTCTTCCTCCGTGTTCATGACGATGGGGCCGCCCCACGCTACATTCTCTCCCAGAGGTTCTCCCGACAGGAACAGGAATCTGGATTTCCGGCCTTCGGGCGATCTCACGGATACGGTATCTCCCTTACTGAACAGAACAGCTGTCTTCTCCGGTATCGATATGCCTTCAATCACCGCATCGCCTTCGATGAGGAACACGAATACGGTCTCGTCCCGTATCGTATCGATTGTTATGGATGAACCTTCCTTGAGCAGCACGTCATAGTACGTCGCCTGTATGTGGTGCGGTCTGACTCCTCCGACATCCTGATATTCTCCGGATATCACCTTTATGTCTGCGGTATCCGTCCTCTTCTCCCCGATCATATCTTCCGTTATGTTGAAATATCGGGGGTCGGTCATCTTATCCCGCTTCGGGAGGTTGATCCAGAGCTGGACACCGAGCATCCTCTCCGAGGGTTGCGGCATCTCCTGATGCATTATCCCGCTGCCGGCAGTCATCCATTGGCTCTGTCCCGATGATATCTTACCCTTGTTGCCAAGGCTGTCCTCGTGATCTATCTCGCCGCTTATAAGATAGGTGACAGTCTCTATACCGCGGTGGGGATGCATCGGGAACCCAGCCAGGTAATCCTCTGGATTATCGGAATCGAACGAATCCAACATAAGGAACGGGTCAAAATCCCGAACCGTGTCGTTGCCCAGAACCCTTACGAGATTGACGCCGGCCCCGTCTGTCGCGGCCCTTCCCCGTATTATTTTCAATATCTTCCTATCGGACATCTTCGTCAGCCTCCTGGAATATGTAGTGGATGCACGCATTTAATTGGTTCATTGATACCGCGTTCGTGGGTGATGCGGAAGAAGGTCCTGGCCCGCGGATGACCCGAACAAGCCAATCCTTTAATAATGGCTCTTCATTCAGAGGGACTAACGGGCAGGTAGATCAGTTGGAAGATCGCTACCTTGGCATGGTAGAGGCCGCGAGTTCAAATCTCGCCCTGTCCACTCATTGTAATCAAATAATTGTCTGGCACCTGTCCGTGTGAATCCCATCTAAATTCGCACGGCCGTCGTTGCCGGGAATGGTTTTTACTCGGATCTGCACACTTTGGCTCAACTCACTGCGGAATAGCCGCTTTGTTCCGAAAATGCGACCAATACGTGGAAGGATGTTCTAATCGGGCGCGTTCACACTGAAATCACAAGGACATCGAACGGTCCGCATGATCCCGTATGAAAATCATGGGATCGGATGAGATGGATCCATGCCGATTATTTTTTGGCAGGTTCCCATTTGCAACGGATCGGGGAGACGATCGCACCTTCCGCTTTCAGTTCTTTGAAAGCTTTGTCTATCTCCTTTCTGTCCGCACCGATCGCCTTCTCGATCTCTCCTGCGCTCATGGGCTTACCGCCCCTCTTCATCGCATTCAAAACATCGTCTTTGACTGCCACCGACTCACCGGGAAGCTATGGGGATGCAGATTATTAAAACCTCCCCGTTGCCCCCGGGCCGTGCCGGATATCGACATTTATGCGCGGTTTTCTGAATCCTCCGTGATGTTTTTTATCCGTCAGCATATGCCGGTCTCCGATCCTTTTAACCCGGAATATGCATCCGTGCGGAGGTCCCGTCATGTATTCTGTCAGCTGGTAGACGTAATCCATCCCGCTTTCCGGGTCCACGTCGTGGTAACACTGTCCGGTAAGTTCCCACGGTCTGATGTCGCTGTCTATGAATATCATCATGGCCCCGATGTCCTCGTGCATCCAGAGGACAGTCCCTCTCTGGGATTCCACATATCTCGGGCATATGCAGGTCTCTCTCCTGCAGACCTCGCACCAGTCGATCCCTCTGAACTCGTCGTAATCGGTCTCACGGACAGGATTGTTTTTTATGGTGTTTCCGGGTCGGTACGTGTTGTTATCGGGTATCAAAGGATTCGCCGATCATCCCCACCTTCTTTGTCCGTACTTAAAAGGAATCAGGGGATGTCCGAAAATGCCGAAACACACTTTCCGAGGATAAGTGCCGCAAATGAGACTCAGATATCTCTTCTCAGGGCCTCGACGCGATCCGACACAGAACACCTTGCTTTTTCCGCCGCCCCGATATTCCTGACTATCTTTTCCTGAACGGTGATATTGCCGAATATCCCGAGAAAATAATCTTTCATTTTGAGTTTATCAAAGAACTCCTCGATATCCAATTCGGGCAGACCGTCATCCTTCAGAGCCTTTTTGAAAGACCCGAGGGATGTTGCGGCATCCTTTGCAAGCCCCTCTCCCGCCTTTATGCTTTTGCGTTTATACCAGGTGAATATCACGCTGTTCGTCACTATGTCGTATCTGCCCCTCCTCCTCGCTCTGTTGAGTTCGGATATAAGGGCGTCGAGTTTCTCCAGCGCATCTTCGCCGAGTCTCAGTGTTCTCTTGTCTGACATCTGGCCGTATCCTTACGGCGAAAGCACTGTCCGGATGTAAAATACTTTGCGGATGCACATCGATCGGCTGGGACGTATCAGGTTCTCGGCAATCGCATACGGGTTCTGCGGGAAAGAACGATCATTATGAGGATGGGATGGTGCGCGGCAGAATCCCGAAGAAAGGAATGGAAGGGAAAGGGGACCGCCGCAATCGCGGCGGTCTCTTGTCGCAGTGCGCCCGGCATGAGCACGGTCTAGGGGATGAAAGTCTCCCGCGGACTTCGCAGCAGGAACCGTTATCGGTCCGGACGGGCCATACATGATATTCTTATGTGCATATTTATCACAGCTTATGTTATATACTTATATTCTATAATCGCACTATCTGAATAATATGGAATAAGCGGAATTCAGACAGAGAAGAAATAAACAGCTCCGCCGGCCGCCGACACAAACAAGGTTTAAACACTTGTCCCGACGGCCCCGCGCACGCAGTTTCACCGCGAGGTATTCGTATGGGAAAGAAAATCAAACAGATAGCCATCTACGGAAAAGGCGGCATTGGCAAGTCGACGACAACATCGAACATAACAGCTGCGCTCAGCGAGGCGGGGTACAATGTGATGCAGTTCGGCTGCGACCCAAAAAGCGATTCGACCAACACCCTCAGAGACGGGACGTACATTCCAACCGTTCTCGACACCCTCAGGGAGAAAACGAAAGTGGATGCGCACGAAGTGATACATGAAGGATTCAACGGCATACACTGCGTCGAGGCGGGAGGTCCAGCGCCGGGGGTCGGATGCGCCGGAAGGGGCATAATCACCGCCGTACAGTTCTTCAAGCAGCAGAACATATTCGAGGAGCTGGACCTGGATATCGTGCTCTACGACGTTCTCGGGGATGTGGTGTGCGGAGGATTCGCTGTTCCGATCAGGGAAGGTATCGCACAGCATGTTTTCACCGTCTCGTCGTCCGATTTCATGTCCATCTATGCATCGAATAATCTCTTCAAGGGGATCAGCAGCTACTCAAAATCCGGAGGTGCCCTGCTAGGCGGGGTCATAGCCAACTCCATAAATCAGGATTACTCGAAGCAGATCGTCGACGACTTCGTCAGGAGGACGAACACGCAGGTCATGGAATACGTTCCCAGATCGGTGACCGTCACACAGAGCGAGCTTCGGGGGAAGACCGTCATAGAAGCGGCACCCGATTCGGCGCAGGCCGACGTTTACAGGAGCCTTGCGAAGAAGATCGCCGCGCACACCGAGTCGAAAGTCCCCACGCCGCTGGAGATCTCCGACCTTAGGGACTGGGCGGGTACATGGGGACAGCACCTCCTCGAACTGGAGAGACAGAACATAGGGACATCCGCAACGAATGTCTGATCGGGAACACCGGAGGAATGGATATGGTAAAAATCAATCTGGAGGCCACGGCGGTCGAAAGCCGCGAGCAGCGTCTCGGGACCGTGGTCTATTGGGGCGGCGACGCCAAGGAACTGGTCGAGCAGTCCGGCTACTCCAAATGCGGCAAAGGCAAGAGAGGAGGGGAGGGATGCAGGCTGTGCGAGGCGAAAGGTCCATTCACGCAGGGGTCCGTGTGCAGTGAGCAGATGGTCGAATGTCAGGCCGGCAATGTTAGGGAGGCGGTGCTCATACAGCACTCCCCGATCGGATGCGGCGTATCACAGTCCTTTTACAACAACATATACCGAGTCGGTCTGGCGTCGAGGAACCTCCCGGTGGAGAATCTCAAGATGTCATGCACCAATCTCACGGAAGGGGATATGGTGTTCGGCGGGCTGGAGAAGCTCAGGCTCACCATCGAGGATGTGTACGAAAGGCACAAGCCCAAGGCGATATTCATCGGAACATCGTGCGCCACGGGCATCATCGGCGACGATGTGGACAGCGTCACCGCGGAATACACCGAAAAACTCGGGATCCCCGTGATACCTCTGCACTGCGAAGGATTCAGGTCCAAACACTGGAGCACAGGATTCGACGCAACGCAGCACGGGATACTAAGACAAATCGTCACGAAGGACCCCGTGAAGAAGCAGGAGGACCTCGTGAACGTCATAAACCTCTGGGGATCGGATGTTTTCGGCCCGATGTTCAAGAATCTGAACCTGAGGGTGAACTACGTCGTGGACATGGCGACCGTGGATGAACTCGCGCAGATGTCTGAAGCCGCGGCGACGGTCTCTTTCTGCAACACCCTCGGATCGTATCTCGCCGAAGGTCTGGAACAGGCATTCGGCGTTCCGCAGGTAAGGGCACCGCAGCCGTACGGCATATCCGGGACCGATGCCTGGCTCAGGGACCTCGCAAGGCTCACGCACCGTGAAGAACTCGCGGAGAAGTTCATTGCGAGCGAGCACGAGAGGATAGCACCGGAGGTCGAGGAACTCAAAAGGAAGCTCAGCGGCCTTCAGGGATTCGTCTCCACCGGATCGGCGTATGCGCACGGTCTCATAACCGTGCTCAGGGAACTGGGGATAACGGTCAACGGATCGCTGGTGTTCCATCACGATCCGATATACGACAGCGAGGATCCCTCACAGGATTCGTTAGCGTATCTCGTCGAAAACTACGGGAACGTGGAGGACTTCACGGTCAGCATAAGGCAGCCGTTCCAGTTCTACACCCTGCTTCAGAAGCACCGTCCGGATTTCATCCTCATAAGGCACAACGGCCTCGCGCCCGTGGCGGCCCGTCTGGGCATTCCCGCGGCACCTCTGGGCGATGAACACATCGCGATAGGATATCAGGGTCTGATAAACATGGGGAATGTCATACTGGAGATCGTGAAGCGTAAGAAGTTCTGCGTGGACCTGTCGAAGCACGTCGGCACCCCGTACACCAAATGGTGGACCGACCAGAAGGACCCCAACATTCTCGCCAAGAATCCCGATATAATCTGGGAGGGTGTGAAATGACCAAGCAACCGTCAATGAAGTCTGAGTCCATAAGCAGGCCGAGGTATGGGTGTGCCATAGGTGCGCTGCACTCTGCGGTCGCCATACCTAAAGTGGTCCCGATCCTGGACTGCGGACCGGGGTGCGGCGACAAACAGTTCGTTTCGCTCGCGTTCTACAACGGATACCAGGGCGGCGGATACGGCGGAGGTGCGACGCCCCCCAGCATAAACACCACCGAGAAAGAGGTGGTGTTCGGAGGCAACGACAGGCTCAGGGAGCTTATACAAGGGTCCCTCAAGGTCATAGAGGCGGATTTGTTCGTCGTCACCACCGGATGTGTCTCCGATATAGTAGGGGATGACGTGCAGTCCGTCGTGGGCGAGTTCCAGAGAAGGAACGACCCGGTGGTTTACGCCGAGACCGGGGGATTCAGAGGCAACAATTTCATCGGACACGAACTTATAGTGAGATCCATCGTGGACCAGTTCCTGGGAGACTACGACGGAGAGAAGGAGAAAGGGCTCGTTAACGTGTGGACGGAGCTTCCGTTCCATAACACGTTCTGGAGAGGAGACCTCGGGGAGATCAAGAGGATACTCGAAGGCATAGGGCTCAAAGTGAACATACTGTTCGGACACGGGTCTGCGGGCATATCCGAGTGGAGGACGATACCGAAGGCGCAGTTCAACATCGTTCTTCACACGTGGCTGGGCATCCGGACAGCGGAACACCTTCAGAAGAAGTACGGGCAGCCGTTCATCCATGTCCCGGTGATCCCCATAGGTCCGATACAGACGGAGAGATTCCTCACAGAGGTGGGAGAGTTCGCAGGCCTGGACAAATCCAAGGTGAGATCGTTCATCGACAAGGAGAACGAGGCCTACTACAAGTACATGGAGGATTTCACCGATTTCTTCTCGGAGTATTGGTGGGGCATTCCGTCAAGGTTCGCCATCGTCACGGACAGCGCATACGCACTGGCCATAACTAAATATCTCGTGAACCAGTTCGGACTGATACCCGTGACGGCGATAGCGACCGAGAACCCGCCCGACGAATACTGCGAGCGGATCCGCGAGGAGTTCCGCAGCGTGGATTGCGATGTCTCCGTCGATGTGCAGTTCATAGAGGACGGGCATGTCGTCGACCAGACGATCCGCAGTGCTCCGCAGCCGCCGGCAATAATATTCGGGACCACCTGGGACAGGGATGTGGCCAAGGACCTGGGCGCAGGAATAGTGGAAGTGAGCTTCCCCGCTTCGTACGAGGTCGTGCTCTCACGCTCGTACGTGGGGTACAGAGGGGCTCTATCCCTCCTGGAGAAGATATTCACGGTAACGATATCGAAGAGTGCGTGAGGAAACACATGAGCATCAGGGTCGCGGTCGCGAGCACGGACGGGAAGGTGGTCAACCAGCATTTCGGACATGCGGACCGATTCCACATCTTCGAGATCGACGGAGAGGAGTTCCGATTCATCGAGACCCGCTTCGTACAGCCGTTCTGTGCCGGCGGAGGGCACGAGGGCAAGGACAGCACCGATCTGCTGAAAGCCATGGACGGCTGCAGGGCCGTGCTCGTCAACCGCATCGGCGGCGGGGCTGTGACCATGCTTGAAGAGAACGGCATAGATGCCATCGAGGTCAGAGGATTCATCGAGGACGCGCTGCGCGAGATCGGAAGGAGAAAACTCTACTCCGACCGAACGTGAAGATGGAAAACCGTTTACCGATCCATGTGGACAGGGGGGTCTCGCGGTACGACGTCCGGACAGGCAACCGCTTCATCGATGAAGAACCGAACCTCGAGAAATCAGCCGGGGTCACGGAGCCGCCGGCTTCGAGGATGCTGCCGGGCCGGATATTCAATCGCATTCCGATTCACTCTCAGGGACATCGGCTCTGCCGCCGGATAGAAAGAATCCAAGTTGTTTCGTTTTCAGCCGGACAGCGGTGGACCGGCAACGGTCCGCCGCTGTCCGACCAGAAGAAGCCTCCGGACCCCTCCCGGATACGGGGGCCTCCTCTCATCCGCATCCGCCGCTTTACGGCAGACCCAGATCTTTGCGTTTCTGAAGGATTATATCCTCGAGTATGTTGGCCGAATCAACGGCATCGTCGTTGATGACCAGGTATCCTCCGGTAAGGGATTTCATATCCTCGGTGAATATCTTCACAGCGAGTTCGCTGCCGGTAACGAACGGCGGGATACCCAGGTGCAGAGGGAGACCGAGTGCGAGTCCGAAGCAACCGTCCGCCAATGCCTGTTCCTCGAGCCACTGTGCCGCGGACAGCACGAGGGGGAGTTGGGGCAGGTCCACGCCGAGTTCTTCGGCGAGCTCTGTCGCGACTATCTCCAGCCTTCCGATGGCAAGGCACGGTCCGAAGTTCAGTACCGGAGGTATGCCGAGCTGCTTGCATACGGCTTTCAGGTTCGGTCCGGCAAGATCCGCCGCTTCGGGTCTCATCAGACCGCAGTTCTCGATACCTCCGGACGAACATCCGGCGGTAAGGACGATGATGTCTTTTGCGATCAGCTCTTTGACCAGTGCGACCGTCAGCTTGTCATGGCCTTCTCCCTGGAGGTTGGAACAGCCGACTACTCCTGCGACACCTTTTATCTTTCCTTCGGCTATAAGGCCGATCAGGGGTTTCCACGAGTCACCGAGGAATTTCTTCAGCGAGACCTCGCTGACGCCTGTCAGGGAGTTGCTGTTCCCATGCTCGGGGAGCAGGCTCATCGGCACGGTTTTGCGGCGCTCCCTGTAAGCGGATACCACTTCGTCGATGATCTCGTCCACGACCTTCACACGGGTCTCGTATGTGAACTCTTTCAGTATCGCGTTCTTTTTCTTCGCTATCGAATCCACGCAGATCTGTTTGATCTTGTATTCGTCGCAGATCGGCTCTATTCCCGGAAGGGTGCAGTTGAACTCCGATATGACCGCATCTATCCCGCCGGTGGACAGGATGGCTTCGCTGGTGAAGTTGTTACCCGCATGTCCGTCGAATATCTGGGTGCAGTGCACGCCGCGGAGCTGCATGTCCTGACCTACGCAGGTGCAGCCGACGATCTTGAACCCTTTCGCTCCGGCGGCCTGTGCCTTCTTTACGATATCGGGCTGGATCAGACGGTCCTGGATGTACGAGAACCGTGAGTGCTGGTGTCCGGTGATCATGATGTTTCTGTAATCTGGGTCAATCACACGGAATCCCACCGGTGCCAGGCGGAGTTCGGGCTCGCCGATGACGACATCGTTCAGCAGGTTGGTCAGTGTGAGACCGTACACACCTGTCGAGATACCGAGCCTGAGACAGTTCAGCAGCATGTGCACCGGATCCGAGTTCAGATTGGTCGATGTTTTCACCACGGCGGAGAACACTTCGGATTTGGCCCCTCCCGGAAGTATGCCGAGTTCTTCCCAGCGCTTGTAGCGCGGCGGGTACGCCATCTTCTTTGTGAGTTCCATTTTCTCGTAATCGGGCTTGTAGAGATCGTTGAGCACGGCATCCGCTACCTTGAGGGCCTTGTCGTGGACATCGGTGCCTTCGATGTCGAACTTGGCACAGAGACGGTCGAGTGCCTCAATCCCCCTCAGCTCGCCCTTAGCGAGCGCGATGGCTTTGAGATTGAGTGCCGCCTTCTCGACGATGTGTATGTAACATCCCGAACCTGCCGCGATCGTGCGCAGGAAGTTGCGTGCCACCATAGTGTCGGCAGTCGCACCGCAGACCCCTTTCGGAGAATCCTCGGTAACGCGGCACGGACCGTTGGCGCAGAGTCTGCAGCATATCCCGCCGAGACCGAACCCGCATTTCAGTTTCTGAGTGTCCACGCGGTGGAACGCCGTGTTCGTGGGCAGGGTTATGATAAAATTCTCGAGATCCTCATCCGCACTTGCGCATATTTTTTGTTTTGACCATTTTGCCATTGTATGTCACCTTCAGTCTTTGTCTTTTTCCTAATTGATTTGTATCTGCTCTGTTTTGCAGCTTTCTTTAAAGTTTTACGGGCGTGATGTGCGCGCCCAATCCGAGGTCCTTCGCATCCATCCCCATCGCTATGCCGTAAAGCTGCGACAGGTGGAGCACGGGGAATGCGAATCCGCTGTCTTTCTGTCCGGCATCGAACTGCAGGTGGCAGAAGGGACACACGTCCACTATGATCTCGGCACCGCTGTTCTTCATGATCTCCAGATTCTTCAGGGTGAACTTCTGGGAGGTCTCTCCGAACTGTGCCCTGAGTCCACCTCCGGCACCGCAGCATATGGCCTTGGCCTTCTTCTTGCGGAGTATGCTCACGGCACCCACGGCCTCGACCAGATCGTCCAGGATCGTCGGGTCCTCCGAATCGTCGAGCTGTTTCAATTTGCTGGGTTTCAGGAAGTGGCATCCGTAGAACGCCGCCGCGTTGTATGCAGCGGGGGTTTTCACCGTCTTTTTGATCTTCTCGATGCCGACCTCGTTGTACAGTACTTCGGCGAAGTGTTTCACTTTCGTTCTGCCGCTGTATTTCAATCCTACTTCGGCGAGGATCCTGTTCACTTCTTCCAGAGCGGCTTCGTCCTCATGCAGCTCGTGGGCGGCCTCGAACAACGAGCCGTAGCAGCCGTTGCATATCGTGACGATGTCCAATCCGGCCTTCTCGGCGAGAGCGAGATTCCTCGCGGCCTCGGCGAGCCATGTCGCTTTGCTGAACGATTTTATAACACCGGGGGCGGGGCAGCAGCTCGCACCGTCCAGATCCACCAGTTCCACTCCGAGCGCTTTGAACACTTCCCTCGTAGATTTCTCGATACCCGGGTATCTGAGGGGTGCTATACATCCCAAGAATAATGCATATTTCGTCATTGATTCACCAGCTCGGTAAATTTGGTCGCCTTTAGTATTCTGTCGAAGTCCGCCTTCGCCTTCTCATCATCCAGCACCGTGTCGGGGTTCTCCTGAAGCCCGAGACTTTTCCTGAGTGCTTTGATCTTGTCGTTGTTGTCGACCGTGTGGCCGTTCTTTATCAGGCTTTCGGCCACTTTTTTATGGTTTTCGTACATCTCCCCGTCGGCAACCGCCATGTTTCTCAGTGCGGTTATGACATCGACGACCTGTACGTTGCGCGGACACCATTCCACGCATGTGTAACACGTGGTGCACTGCCACAGGCCGTAGTCTTCTATCGCTTCGTCTTTCAGTCCGAGCTGGGACGCCCTCATGATATTCGCCGGCCGCAACGCGGTCCGTAGGCCTGCAGACGGGCATTTGAGCGTACACGTACCGCATTGGAAACACAGTGCGGCGCTCGACCCCCCGTTGGCAGCCAATTCCTCCGTAAATTCAGTTACCACTTCTTTCATAGGTGACACTGAAAATGGATTAAACAACCCGTGTATATATGTCTGCGCGTCCGGGACACCGACATTCTGAGGGACTCGGACAGTCTGCGGTACATTATGCCGTCAACGTTATCTGTGCTCCCCCGCATCGGGTCCGTGCCCACCATATTCTCGGGGCATGCCGTATATGCTGAGTTCTAATGCCCGGTCAAAACTCGCCGGGCCGCGGACATCATCGTTCCGTGTGCACGCACGAGTAAGCGGAAACGATATTCCGGACGGGTATAACCATGCGCAGTATCAGCTAGATCCCCCCGCTCGATCCTCCGGAGCAGTGACCGGGGAACTAATTAATCTCTGTAACGCATATCCGGTTGCAATGCCCAAAGACAGACAGCTTTTGTTTCCCTTCGCCGCGATCGTCGGCCAGGAGCAGATGAAGACAGCCCTCCTACTGAATGTGGTGGACCCGGGGATAGGCGGTGTCTTGATAAGGGGTGATAAAGGTACCGCGAAATCGACCACAGTGAGGTCTCTCGCCCAGGTTCTGCCGGATGTCGAGCATATCAAAGGGTGTGCGTACCGCTGCGATCCGAGGCAAAGCAAGAGTCTGTGCCCCGACTGCGCCGAGATGATGGCATCGGACGTCAGACCGGAATGCGAGAAGTCCCCCATGAGGGTCGTTGAACTGCCGCTGAGTTCCACCGAGGACAGGATCGCCGGAACCCTGGACATAGAGCATGTCCTCCAGACCGGGAAGAAGAGATTCGAACCAGGGGTGTTGGCACAGGCCAACGGCAATCTCCTATACGTGGACGAGGTGAACCTTCTCGAGGACCACATGGTGGACCTCCTTCTGGATGCTGCCGCGATGGGCGTCAACTATGTCGAGAGGGAAGGCATATCGTTCGAGCACCCTTCAAAATTCATACTGGTCGGGTCCATGAATCCGGAAGAGGGAGAACTCAGGCCGCAGTTGCTTGACAGGTTCGGTCTGTGCGTCGAGATACGCGGTGAGAAGGATCTGTCTGTGAGGACCGAGATCGTGTCCAGGAGGCTGGCGTTCGATGCCGATCCGAAAGGATTCACCGAGACGTACGCGGAAGAGACTCGGCGTACAAAGGCACGGGTAGCAGAGGCGAGGGAGAGCCTGCTGAGCACGGTTGCGGACAGAGAACTGATCGCGATGGCATCCCACGTCTCCCTGCATTTCGAGATGGAAGGCCACAGGGCCGACATAACCATGGTCAGGGCGGCGAGGGCGAATGCGGCATTGGACGGAAGGGAGAAGGCGGACAAAGAGGACATAGCCGCCGTTGCTCCGATGGTGCTCTCACACCGCATAAAGAGAAAACCGTTCGAGGAATCGAAGTTCGATGCCGGGGAACTAAGGATATGCCTCCAGGAATTCTGAGACGCTGTCTGCCGTTCTCTGCGATCAAAGGAGCGGATGATGCGAAGAACGCGCTGAAATGCATCGCGATCGATGACAGTCTGACCGGTCTTCTGATAAAAGGGCCAGCCGGCACAGCCAAGAGCATGCTCGTCAGATCGTTCATCGACATGCTGCCGGGCAAGAACATGGTGAACGTTCCGCAGAACGTGACCGACGAACAGCTCTTCGGCGGATTGGACCTGGAAGAGGCCATAAGGTTGGGCAGGACATCCGTGAAGGGAGGTCTCCTCCAGAGAGCGGACGGGAACATCCTGTATCTGGACAACGTGAATCTGTTTGACCCCAGGATGCTCAGTTCGATAATGGAGTGCGCCGAATCGGGAAGGGTCGTGGTCGAGAGGGAGGGAATCTCCGCGGAATACATATGCAGGACCACGGTCGTGGCTACCATGGACCCGGCCGAACAGATACTGCCCGACCACATCGCCGACAGGTTCGATATGTGCGTCCAAACATATTCGGCGGAAGATGTGTCGGAGAGGTTCGACATAGTGAACGCGAATCTGGAATTCGATATGGATCCGGACGGATTCATCTCAAGATATTCGGAAGAGGATTCGAACATACTGTCGGGCATCGAAGCGGCCAGAGGCATCCTGAACGAGGTCATCATCTCAAGAAAGGACATCCGGAAGATATCCGCCGTCTGCAGGGACCTGAATGTCAAAGGGCACCGTGCGGACATATCCGTGGCGAAGGTATCGCGGGTCCTCGCGGCGATCGAGGGGAAGAATGCGGTGTCCGACATCAACATAAAAGACGCGGCCGTTCTCTGTCTCCTGCACAGGAGGAAAGACCCGGCGAACGGGAGGAGACCGCTCCAGATCCAGAAGGCCGATGCACCCGTACCGGAAGACACGCATCCGGTATCGCAAGACATCCCGGATGAGGATCGGGCCGGCGAAGAGGTTGCTGAAGAGCACCCCGATCAAACCATGGACGCGGAACCCGAGGAGACCGAGGATCTGGGCACGGTGGCGGAGATAACGGACTCGGTCAAAGAAAGGCTGGAGAGTATGGACAGCGCGGAGGCGGTCCGTCTGCACAGGATAGCCGGGAAAGCCGGAAGGAGAAAGAACATCACGATAAGCAAGCGCACCGGCAGATACCGCGGATTCAGGATCCCATCCGGCAGATCCGTCGATCCGGCGTTCGATGCCACCGTACGTGCGGCGGCCCCCTACCAGAGGACGCGTGAGAGCAAAGGGTTGAGCATAAACATAAAACCGCAGGACATAAGGGAGAAGATCAGGATCAAAAAGGATTCATGCTCTTTTCTTTTCGCGGTCGACGTAAGCGGTTCCCTGGTGAAGAGCGGTATGATGCAGGATATAAAGAACGGTGTCAAGGCCATGCTCATGGACAGCTATGTGCAGAGGGACAAGGTCGCCCTGCTGACATTCAGGATGGGGGAGGTGAGGATATCGGTCCCCTTCACGCGTTCCGTCGAAGGCGTATGCGATATCCTGGAGAACACTGTCACGGGTGACGGGACCCCGCTCGGTGCGGCAATGCTGCTGATCAGGGAATACATGCTGAACTATGTGAGGAAGAACCCCGAGGAGAAGTGCTATGTCATCCTGATAACGGACGGTGAGGCGACATACCCGGTCATCAGGGGCAGGGAAGCAAGCATAGAACTGAAAAAGGTGGCCGCGACCATGAACATACCAAATACGGAATGGATCGTGGTGGACTCCAGTCTGATCCCCGGGAAGATCAACCATGCGCTGAACCTGTCGAACATGCTCGGTGCCAGATACGTGAGATTGGAGGACCTCCGGCTATTGTGATATCCATACGGATGTAATTTCACTTCGATGTTCCTTCGTGTAACAAACTTGGTTTTCGACGGTCAGCATTATAATGTCCGACTGACATTATAAGACATGGACACGGAATCTGTAACGGACTTCATCTCGGTGCACGTCCCCGAATTCGTGCTGTTGGCGGGCGGAATAATCGCCTTGCTGATAGTATATACATATATCAAAGACGACTCGTCGATGAAGTACAAGGGACTTATGACGCTGGGGGTGCTGTTCGGTGTTTTGATGATTCTGCTCAGTGTATCCTCGTACACGGAATGGGGCATGTTCGCGTCGGTGCTTATCGCGGTAACGGGGTTCACACTCGTGATCAGACCGTTCCGCGATGTGCATTTTGCCGTAATAGGTGCATTGCTGGTGATGGTCCTCGTATACATCTTCCTGGGGGGATTGGAGGGAACGGCCCTGGACTTCATGGCCGTCGGCTGGCCGAGGATAATCGCGGCGTTCGTGGCAGGTTCGCTGGTCTATATGATGATGAGCTTCGCGGAGAGCATAATCAAACTGTTCGGGAAACTGTTCAATTGGTGGCCGCTCCTGCTGGTGCTTGCCATGGCCTGCATCGTCGAATCCATACTGATGTTCATGGGATACGGGTCGCTTTATGACCTTGTTACGGGCGCTCAGTACATCCAGACCGGTATGTAAAGCTTTAAATGATAGTAGTCGATGGAGGTTGGCGGGGCCCGTGGCTTAGCCAGGATATAGCGCTGGCCTTCTAAGCCAGACGCCTCGGGTTCGAAAGTTCCTGATGAGGGGACCGAAAGTCCCGACGGGCCCGCCAGAGGATGTGCCGTTGAGGCGGTGTGGCATCCGTGAAGAGGAAATATCATGAAGAGAAGCTCACGCGCTTGGAAGAAACGCGGTAATCAGCGTTGGAAATGGCGCAAGAAGAAGATGAGAAGAAGAAAGAGAGCAGCAAAGTTACGCAAGAAGTGATACTGACGGGACTCAGATCCCGTCAGTATCACCAAGGGAGTATAGGCTAACCTGGCAGACTGGCGGGCTCCAGTTATCGAGCGTGATTAGAAGAGTTTTGCTGACAGTTGATGAATAACTGGAGCGATGACTCATAATTTCGCGGGGGGTAGCTCCCCCCGTGGTGGAAACCCGCTGACGGGGGTTCAAATCCCTCTGCTCCCACCTTGCGTAACCAGCTGGAACTTTCAAACTGCGTTCGACGCAATCTTCTCCTTTCTTATCAAAATGATTCTCTGTGTACGGTCATCATGTGAATTTTCAAAAATATGGAAAAGGTGGCCACCGGCCAATCGGAACATCAGCCTCTTGTGAACGTCACCGCTCCTGTTATGTCCTCCGACCATGGTATGAAGACCGCTATGTACGCGTCGAAGGTCATCCCCGCCGGTCCATATCCGCTGTCATCCCCGCTGCCGCCCGTCCCGGGGTCATTGTATGTGAGATTGTACTCACCGACCGCAGGTATCGTTATTTTCAGAGTGACATCGTCAGAGGCTTCGAACGGCACTCCCGATTCTATCGTTCTGCCGTTGTATTTCACTATGAGGCCGTCGTCTATTTTCAAAGTTATGTTTATGTGACTCTTCTCCTCATCCGCTTTTTTGTCGTCGGACGAGGAGTCGATCGCGTGTGCCCCTATGATGAACAGGGCAACCCCCGCCGCCACCGCCAGAGCCATGAGATATCTGCCTTGGACCATCTTATCCCTGTCTGCAGGGATGCAGATACCGGGTATATAGGCATGTTGATAATCTGTTCCCGAATGATATGATCGTGCCGCCGTGCGTCCACCGTACCGCATGGATCCGGAGCTTAATCCGCTGACCGGGTCGGGACGGGGTTTCCGGTATAATCTATAGTTTCAAGTAATAGATGTATGCATACACACATATACATTGTTCTCGTTATCAGATTTTTGGGGATTTGATTGAAGGTATAGCAAACAAAGTACAGATATATCACAGCGTGCACGGCAGTGTTGTTCATCACGATGGCCGCCGCATTTCTTTTCACGCCGTCGGCCGCGGATGCGGCCAGCGAAGACGATGTCCCGTACATTGGCAGCGACGGAAATGCAAGCACACGGGACAGCGTGACGGTGATCGATCACAACTACTTCATGGAACCATATACACTGAACGGCGGCTGGTATCTTGTAAAGGGGAGCATATCGCTGACAAGTACGCTGACAGTCTCCGGCACAGTGCATTTGATTCTCGAGAATAACTGCAATCTTACGGTGAACGGGGCCAATCCCGGAGGACATCCCGGGATCCAGGTCAGCGATCCGAACAGCCTGACGGTATACGGACAGCCTGAAACGGATGGAAGCTCGGCAGGTATTCTCAGTGCCACCGGATACCTTGGCGGCGCAGGCATCGGCGGAGCTTTCGGCGAAGATGGCGGAACGATAACAATCAACGGAGGAAACATCACAGCTACAGGCGGAAAAAGCGGCGCAGGCATCGGAAGCGGCGGAGGATATGGCAGGAACGGAGGTACCATAATCATCAACGGAGGGATTGTAAATGCAACAACCGATACATCCAGCGGCGATGCCGCAGGCCTCGGTATCGGAGGTTCAGGGGGCCATGGCGGACCGAGCACAATCAACGGAGCGACCGTCACGGCCTCGAGCGC
>JAITTK010000067.1 GCA_031287135.1 Candidatus Methanoplasma reticulitermitis | reverse complement strand
CAGGAGGTCCAGCAGATAAAGGAGATGGCCAGCCACATAGACGAGGCCAGGCTTATGGCGGACAATATGGACAGAATGTGCGACGAGTTCTCCGAACTGGAAGGGCGCGAGATGGCCATGGCATACCAGGATGAGCTGATACCCTGCATAGAAGGTATAAGGGAGCACCTTGATGCGCTCGAGATGATAGTGGATGATCAGATGTGGCCCCTGCCGAAGTACAGAGAACTGCTGTTCATACGCTGATCGGGACTTGTTTGAGATGATAGGAATGAAGACGGGGCTCTACGACCCCGGTAATGAGAGGGACTCATGCGGCGTCGGGTTCGTAGCCAACATCAACGGGGCCAAGGACCACAATGTCGTCGAATTGGGACTCCGTACATTGGAGAACATGGAGCACAGGGGTGCCGAGAATGCGGACGGGAAGACCGGCGATGGGACCGGGATAACCGTTCAGATACCGCACGGGTTCATAACGGGTATCGGGATCCCGGTACCAGAGGAGGGACGGTACGGGACCGGCCTTATATTCGTCCCTCGGGACAGAGAACTCGCGGAATCGTGCATGGAGTCTTTGCGGAAGGAGTGCGGTACGCAGGGACTGCACATAATATCGGAGAGGGAGGTGCCCGTGGATCACGGAGTCCCCGGACCGCTGGCATCCGATACCGAACCGAAGATAATACAGGTGTTCATAACGAGTTACGACAGCCAGGATGTGCTGGAACGCAAGCTGTACATCACCAGGAAGAAAGTCAGCAGCAGGATGGCGGCGGCCGGACATTCGGATGATTTCTACATATGCAGCCTCTCTACGCGCTGTATCGTCTACAAGGGCATGCTGACGCCCGCTCAGCTCAGGGATTACTACATGGACCTCTCCGATCCCATGTTCAAATCCGCCATAGCGATGGTTCATTCGAGGTTCAGCACGAACACCAAGCCCATGTGGAAGCTCGCTCAGCCGTTCCGCATGCTGTGCCATAACGGCGAGATAAACACCATCAAAGGTAACAGAGCATGGATGACGGCCAGAGAGAGCGTTCTTGAGTCACCCATCTTTCCGGAACTGCCCGCGATGATGCCCATGGTCGAGCCGGACATGAGCGACAGCGCATCCCTGGACAATGTGTTCGAGTTCCTGACGATGTCCGGAAGGTCCATGGCGAATGCTCTCTCCGTGATGGTGCCGGAGTCCTGGAACAACAAGAACCCGATACCGGACAGTCTCAAGGCCTACTATGAATACCACAGCATACTGATGGAGCCATGGGACGGACCTGCGGCGATACTCTTCACCGACGGACGATTCGCCGGAGGGATGCTGGACAGGAACGGTCTGAGGCCTGCAAGGTACTCAGTGACGAAGGACGGATTGTTCGTATTGGCATCTGAATCGGGTGTGATACAGTTCCCTGACTCGGACATCGTGGAATCCGGTAGGCTCATGCCGGGGAAGATGATGATCGTGGATACGAAAGAGGGCAGAGTGATCTACGACAGGGAGATAAAGAGCGAACTGGCCTCCGCATACAATTACAGGGATTGGCTCGACCGTAACAGGCTGGAGCTTGATGAGGTATCATCGGGCAGAGAGGTCGGAAGAGGCGTCGGGGACATGGAGAGAAAACTCGCGGCCTTCGGGTACACGAAGGAAGAGGTATCCAGAATAATCGAACCGATGATGGTCCAGGGACGCGAACCGGTCGGTTCCGCCGGATCGGACATACCTCTCGCCGTCCTTTCCGATAAACCTCAGAGGCTCTTCAATTACTTCAGGCAATCGTTCGCACAGGTGACCAATCCCCCCATCGACCCAATAAGGGAGGAACTGGTCATGTCGATAACGGGGTATGTCGGGCACGTGCGTCAGAGTCTTCTGGATCGGGAGCCGAAGAACTTTAATATGATCAAGGTCCGCCACCCGATCATCTCCAACAGAGAGCTGGACCTTCTGAGGAATCTGAAATACAGGGGGTTCAGGATGACCGAGATACCGATAACCTTCAGGGTCTCGGACGGGTATGAGGGGATGGAGCGCGCCCTCGTGAATATATGCAGGGAGGCAGAGGATGCCGTTGATAAGGGGGGGTCGTACATACTGCTGTCCGACAGGAACATCAGCAGGGAATATGCCGCCATACCTTCATTGCTGGCGGTGTCGGCTGTGCATCAGCATCTCCTCGGAAAGAGGAAGAGGGTGCAGACGGGGATAGTCCTGGAGTCTGGAGAACCGCGAGAGGTCATGCACTTCGCTCTTCTGTTCGGATACGGCGCGAATGTCATCAATCCGTATCTTGCATATGCCCTGATGGAGGGCATCGTCAAAGGAGACGGGATCAGGATGGATGCCGACTCCGCCGAACACAATTTCATACGGGCCTCGGAAAAGGGACTGATGAAGATAATGTCCAAGATGGGGATATCGACGATAAGATCGTACATCGGGGCTGGATTGTTCGAGGCTATAGGGTTGGATGAGGGATTCGTCGGGGAGCACTTCGGCAACACATCGTCGAACATAGGCGGCATCGGGATCAGGGAGATAGCCGAGGACACGATAGAAGTTCACACGTCGGCGTTCGACCGCCCGGGAAGCATGACGGGGAACGAGGGGGTTTACGGGTATTCCAAGGACGGCGAGAAACATTCCTGGTCCCCGGCCGCGGTCAAGGCACTGCAGAAGGCCACGAGGGATAACGATGCGGAAGCATACTCCGATTTCGCGGACATGGTCGAAAACGGCAGGTTCTTCATACGGGACCTGATGGACGTGAGGAAAGGGGACCCCATACCCCTCGGGAATGTGGAGCCTGCCGAGTCGATAATGAAGAGGTTCATAGGCCAGGGAATATCTTTCGGGGCTATCGGCAGGGAGGCCCACGAGGTATTCACCGAAGCCATGAACCTTATCGGCGGACAGAGCAATACAGGGGAGGGGGGAGAGGACCCTGCGAGATTCGTGCCGACAAGGGACGGCAGGGACATCAGGTCTAAAGTCAAACAGATCGCATCCGGGAGGTTCGGAGTCACCGTCCGATACCTCGTCAATGCGGATGAGATACAGATCAAGATCGCCCAGGGGGCAAAACCCGGCGAAGGCGGCCAGCTCATGGGGGACAAGGTGGACAGGGAGATAGCGGACACCAGGCACACGATCCCGGGTGTGACGCTCATATCCCCTCCCCCGCATCATGACATATATTCGATAGAGGACCTCAAACAGCTGATATTGGACATGAGATGCGTGAATCCCAAGGCGAAGATAAGCGTGAAACTCGTGTCGGAGTCGGGTGTGGGGACGGTTGCCGCCGGAGTCGTCAAAGCCGGATCGGACAAGATACTGATATCCGGATCGGACGGCGGCACAGGCGCGTCTCCTTTGTCATCGATGAGATATGCGGGGATGCCTTGGGAACTGGGGCTCGCGGAGGTGCAGCAGACCCTGATGATAAACGGGCTCAGGAACAGGGTGAGGCTGCAGGTGGACGGTCAGATCAAGACGGGGAGGGACGTGATGATAGCGGCACTCCTCGGCGCCGAAGAGTACGGTTTCGCAACCGCGCCGATGGTGGCGATGGGGTGCGTGATGTGCAGGAAATGCCAATCGAACACCTGTCCCGTGGGTATAGCCACACAGTGCCCCGAAAGGAGGGGGAAATTCACGGGCAAAGCGGAGCATATAGTGAACTACATGAGGTTCATAGCGGAGGATGTCAGGAAGAGGATGGCCGAGATGGGCGTGAAGTCCATGGATGATCTCATAGGGCATTCAGAGCTCATAGTCCGTGCGGATAGGGGCGGCGGGAGGGCAGGGGGCATAGACATCGGGAGGATCGTAGAGACACCGGCCGGTAACGGCTCCAGAATATGCACGGAGGGACAGCCCGACATGCTTACGGATGTACTTGACAGGAAGATGATCGATGATGCCTGGCACTCGCTGGAAGCGGGAGATAAAGTCAGCCTCGAATACACGATATCCAACATCGACAGGTCCGTCGGGGCCATGCTCTCGGGGGAGCTCGTACGGCGCGGTAAGAAGCTAGCCGACGGAACGGTCAACGTATCATTCAGGGGGACGGCGGGCCAGAGTTTCGGAGCCTTCATAACCGAGGGGATGGCATTCACGCTGATGGGGCAGGCCAACGACTACGTCGGCAAGGGGCTGTCGGGCGGCAGGATAGCGATATTCCACGAGGGGGACGCGCCGAGACAGAACATAATCGCCGGGAACACCATCTTATACGGGGCCACCGGGGGAGAAGTATACATATCCGGGAAGGTCGGAGAAAGATTCTGTGTCAGGAACAGCGGGGCCATAGCCGTCTCCGAGGGTGCCGGGGACCATTGCTGCGAATACATGACAGGAGGGAGAGTGGTGATACTGGGAGAAGTCGGGAGGAATTTCGCCGCGGGGATGTCCGCGGGCATAGCATACGTGCTGAACGACAGCGGCGACTTCGACAGACACTGCAACATGGACATGGTGGAGTTGCTGCTCGTGGAATCCGAGGAGGACCGCTCGGAGCTGAGGTCGATATTGGAATCGCATCTGAGGCACACGGGGAGCCCGAAGGCGGCTGAGATCCTCGGCAACTGGGAACGCGATGCCGGCAGATTCCTGAAAGTTCTGCCCATAGGCTACAAGAAACTGCTAGAGAACAAAAACACGAACACCTCTGCCTGAATTCCCCAGGCATTGAAGCACGGCATGCCGGCCCGCTAGACGGGCCGTCTCCGGCGAATATCGCAAATCACGTTGTATAACGGAATGCGTCCGAAAACAGTCATGCGGAGAACGGGAAATACGGAGCGGGGCCTGACAGGTAAAACCCGTCCTCCCCTCTCCGCATCCTGTTACATATCAACGCTATTTCAAATTTTTGACCTAACTGCCCCATAGTCTGTCATTCCTCGTTGGGAGGGACAGGGATTGTTTGCGAGTCACGGCCGGATGGTATTGATGTCGGATATCGATTCAAAACGGCGTCGTGATGTTCATCTCGTTTGTTAAGTAGACATTGCGTTCAAAGTCCCCTCGATCGCACATCGAATGCCGGGCCATGCGCCTTGAGTGCAGAACCTAAAAATGGTCATATTTATATAGAAGAACAAACTATAACCCCCGCAGAGACCCTATACTAAGATAGGGTATAACTGGAGGTTTGAATAAAATGGGCATGGGCAACGCACCGATCCTGATACTCAGGGAAGGAACCAAGAGAGATAAAGGAAAAGACGCACAGTACAACAACATAACGGCGGCCAGGGCAATCGCTAATGCGGTAAGGAGCAGCCTCGGACCGAGAGGGATGGACAAGATGCTTGTCGATTCCATGGGGGATGTCGTCATAACAAACGACGGCGTGACGATCCTGAAAGAGATGGATGTGCAGCACCCCGCGGCGAAGATGCTTGTGGAGGTCGCCAAGACACAGGATGCGGAGGTCGGAGACGGAACCACGACATCCGTCATACTTGCCGGAGAGCTTCTCAAAAAAGCTACGGACATGATCGATTCCAATGTACACCCGACTATCATAACGACCGGATACAGGCTTGCCAACGATAAAGCCCAGGAAGTACTGAAGAAAGTCTCCACGAAGGTCAGCATAAAGGATGACAAACTCCTGAAACAGATCGCGGAAAATGCTATGATCAGCAAACAGGTAAGCGGATCCAAAGAATTCTTCGCAGACATGGTCGTGGATGCGGTCAAGACCATCATAGACAAGGACGAGAACGGCAAATACACCGCGGACCTGAAAAACATACAGACGGTCAAGAAAGCGGGGGCGACCATGGGCGAATCCAAACTCGTCAAGGGTCTGATAATCGACAAAGAGCCTGTCTCCCCGGCGATGCCCAAGAAAGTGAAGGGGGCGAAGATCGCCCTGGTCGACGCCGCTTTCGAGGTCAAGAAGACCGAGATAGACGCGAAGATACAGATAACCGAGCCGTCACAGCTCTCCGCTTTCATTCAGGAAGAGGAGAACATGCTCAAGAAAATGGTCGAGCAGGTGAAGAAATCCGGTGCTAACGTCGTGTTCTGTCAGAAGGGTATTGACGATCTCGCACAGCACTTCTTTGCGAAAGAAGGAATCTACGCATGCAGGCGTGTCAAAAAGTCCGACATGGAGAGACTCGGAAGATCCACCGGCGCAAGCATCTGCAACAAGATCACGGAACTGACCGCGGATGACCTCGGATACGCCGAGTCCGTAGAATTGAAGACCGTTGAGAACGAGGAAATGACATTCATCACCGGATGCAAAGACCCCAAGACGGTTTCGATACTCATAAGGGGAGGAACGAACCACGTGGCAGACGAAGTGGAGAGGTCGCTCGTCGATGCATGGTCGGTAGTGAAAGTGTCCATTGAGGACGGGATGATCGTCACGGGCGGAGGGTCCACGGCAATGGAGATCGCAATGCAGCTCAGGGACTATGCGGCATCGGTGGGCGGAAGGGAACAGATCGCAATAGAGGCATTCGCCTCGGCGATGGAGATAATTCCCACAACGCTCGCTGAGAACGCCGGACTCGACCCCATAGATATAAACATCCAGATGAGGAAAGAGCACAAGAGCGGAAATGTCAGTGCCGGTCTGAACCCGTTCACCGGGAAGATCGAGGACATGCGCAAGCTGAATGTCATCGAGCCTCACAGAATCGGAAAACAGGCCATAAGCTCCGCAACGGATGCGGCGGTGATGATCCTCCGGATCGACGATGTCATCGCATCCAAGGGAAGCTCTGCGCCACAGTACGGCGACGGGTCCGGTATGCCCGACATGGATGACTGAACCCTTTAAACGGGGCCTATGGCCCCACTCATAAATTATAATTCAACTATCAGAGGTTGATCCATGACTGAGAAGTCCAAAAGGAATGAAGCGGAAGAGGATTCATCCGTGGACACGAAGGATGCTCTCGCTGAAGCGAATGCTAAGGCCGAAGAGTATCTCAACATAGCCAGAAGACTCCAGGCAGACTTTGACAACTTCCGCAAGAGAACGGAAAAAGAGAACGAAGAGTTCAGGAAATTCGCAACAGAGGATATGACCAGGGACCTGCTTACAATAGTGGATGATATAGACAGAGCATTGGGAACGGCAGAGGAAGAGACAGAACTTGTCACTGGAATACGGGGGATAAAACAGAATCTGATGAAGATCCTGGAAGGGAACGGGCTTACGGAGATATCAACCGATTGTAGGTTCGACCCGAACACCCACGAGGCCCTGTGCACAGTGGAGGCGGACACCGATGGCGAGATAGCAGAGGTGTTCCAAAAAGGATACCGCATGAACGATAGGATCATACGGTACCCGAAAGTCAAAGTCACAAAGAAGAAGGAAGGTGAAGAAACATGTCAAGAATAATAGGAATAGATTTAGGGACAAGCAATTCGGCAGCTTCGGTTATGGAAGGCGGAAGGCCGACCATGATACCGAGTGCCGAAGGTACCAGTGTCGGAGGGAAATCCTTCCCCTCCTATGTAGCATTCACAAAGGACGGTCAGTTGCTGGTCGGAGAGCCCGCAAGAAGGCAGGCGGTTACGAACCCGGACGGCACGATAAAGAATGTCAAGAGGAAGATGGGGTCTAACGAGAAGGTCACCGCACTGGGAAAGGAATACACCCCTCAGCAGATTTCGGCATTCATACTCCAGAAGATAAAGAAGGATGCTGAATCATACCTCGGGGATAAGATCGACAAAGCAGTCATAACGGTACCGGCATACTTCAACGACAACCAGAGACAGGCCACGAAGGATGCGGGGGCGATCGCAGGGCTTGATGTCGTGCGCATAATCAACGAGCCCACGGCCGCGGCACTGGCATACGGGCTGGACAAAAGCGGCACCGCACAGAAGATAATGGTCTTCGATCTGGGCGGCGGGACCCTTGATGTCACGATAATGGACTTCAGCGACGGGGTGTTCGAAGTTCTGTCCACATCCGGCGATACACAGCTCGGAGGTTCTGACATGGATGAGGTCCTCACAAAATACGTGCTGGGCCAGTTCCAGAAAGAGACCGGGATAGACCTATCAAAAGACAATATGGCATTCTGGAGGGTGAGGGAGGCATGCGAGAAAGCAAAGATCGAACTGTCCACCACTATGCAGACGGAGATCAACCTGCCGTTCATATCATCTGATGCATCCGGACCCAAACACCTCATACAGACGATAACCAGGGCAAAGCTCGAAGAACTCGTGGAGTCCATTGTCCAGAGATGCAAACAGTCCATAGATCAGGCGGTGTCTGATTCGAAGCTGTCGGTTGATTCGATAGACCGGATCATAATGGTCGGGGGACCGACTAGGATGCCCATAGTGCAGAATTTCGTCGAGAACATGGTCGGACCGAAGATACAGAGAGGTATCGATCCGATGGAGTGTGTATCCATGGGTGCGGCGGTCCAGGGGGCTGTGCTTTCCGGAGAGGTGAAGGACGTGCTCCTGCTGGATGTAACCCCCCTGTCGCTCGGAATAGAGACGCTCGGAGGGGTTTCAACCACCCTGATAGAGAGGAACACTACGATCCCGACAAAGAGGTCGCAGATATTCTCCACGGCGGCGGATAATCAGCCGTCTGTC
>JAITTK010000048.1 GCA_031287135.1 Candidatus Methanoplasma reticulitermitis | reverse complement strand
CTGAGGGATGCGGAGGGCGTGATAATCTCCACCCCCTGCTACTTCGGAGAGGCGAACGGACAGTTCAGACTCCTTCAGGACAGATTCTACAGTTTCATAGGTCCGGATTTCGTGCCGAACATAGGCTCCGGCAAGAAACTCGCGACGGTCGTGAGCTGTGGCGGGGGTGCGGACGGCGCAAAGGCGATGGCGGACAAGGTAGAGGGCATAATGGCGGGGATGCTGAAATTCGAACCGGTGGGTAAAATCGTTCTTACGGGTGCCAACCCTCCCGACACGGCTTCGAAGAACAGCTCCGTCCTGGCAGAGGCGAAGGCGATCGGAAAGAAACTCTGAACGCCGTCCCCGCCGATGGGATCCGAACACTTTCCATTGGAAATGAAACATCTTCCTTTTTCATCCCGTTCGCACATACGTATGATTAGGTATTCCTAACATTTATCTACCTTACAGCCATAACATGGGGTGATGACAACCGGGAACCGCGAGGACTACCTGATAAGCATACTCAGGCTTACCGAAGGTGAGAATAACACCAAGACAACGGAGCTGGCGGCTTTCATGAAGGTCTCCCCGGCGAGCGTGACGGAGATGCTGAAGGTCCTTTCGAACGAAGGTCTTGTCGAATATGAGAGATATCACGGCGTGAAGCTCACGGAAGAAGGGCTGGCGTATGCCCGGATCATAAGGAAGAAACACCATGTTCTTGAGAACTTCCTGATGAATGTACTAAACCAAGACAGCGAGACCGCCCACAAGGAAGCGCACATCCTCGAGCACGCACTGTCTGAGGAATCCGCAATAAAGATCTGCCAGATGCTGGGCACACAGATCGACAGCGACTGCCAGGTATGCTCTGCGCCGTGCAGGGCCATGTCTTCAGACGGGATGCACATAACCGCTTCGCTGTCGGATCTGAATCCGGGTGACCGCGGGATAGTGTCCCATCTGAAGAGCAGCGACTCGGATGTCGTCAAGAAACTCATCCTGATGGGTTTCGTACCGGGACGGGAGCTCACTTTGGAGTCCAATTCCCAGGAGGACCGTATGACGGTGGTCAGGATCGACGGTTCCGTCCTGGTCCTGGACACCGGTTTTGCATCGTCCGTTTACATAGACACGATTGAATGATGCCGCATCTCCGCAAGACTGGCGGACTTCGGATCCTGAAAATTCGACATCAGAGCCTTAGCTGTTTATTCATCGGGAATATTGTCGATCCTATCTGTTCCGAAGGGGCTTTCAGCCCCGCGGAACCCTATCGGAAGGGCGTTTCACCCTCAGGATGACTGTGTTGATCCTCTCGAAATTCGAGAATGTGCGTTCTGTCCGTCCCCCTGTTCCCGTAATCACAATGAGTGTCGAATTTTCCATGGAACGGATGATGGTTTTGTTGAAAGTTCGGATAGCTCGATACACTTATAACGGCACCATAGAGACCATCATCTGAGAGAGGAACATATCATCAGGATACTTTGACCATACCCATCAGCGGTGCGTGAACACCGCTTTTATCATATCTCCCGTGACACTCTCCAACCTTACGAATCCGACCCTTTCGAACTGCACCGTGTCGCTGTGCTCGCGTAGGATGTGGTCCTCCGTCACGCCGTTCAGGATCGTCCCGTCGGGCATCAGGAGTTCGGTCTTTATACTGTTCCTTCCGACCCACTGAACCGCTTTCACGCCTTTCTTGAGTACCGACAGATCGTTGCCCGCATACTTGGCCGGCGTGCCGTAATCCAGATTGCATAGGTCCTTCAGACGTACCTGCTTCTTCTCCGAGAACATCTTCGAGTCCTCCGATGATATGAAGACTGTTTTGCTTCCTTCGAGCATGTATTCGCGACTTCCTCTTTCCGGGTGGTCGGGGTGTACCGGTGCCCTGCCGCTGATCGCATCGATTCCTTCGATATCATATCTCACCGGGTCAGCTACGAAGAAGTACCTGTTGGATACACCATCTATCAGATCGCGGTTCATCCCGTACAGGTTGTCCCATGAGAACTGTATGTCCACTGATTTTATGCCGCTCTCCACCCAGTATCTTCTGATGGCCTCCGGCCTTATCCCCCTTCTCCTCATCGCTCTGACGGTCCCGGTCCTGACATCATCCCATCCGCTGTAATCCCCGGATGCTATGCTCTCCTTGATGAGCGAGGTCTTGAGCACGGTGTCTGGTATGTTAACGAGCCCGTAATGATAGTAGACGGGTTTCTTCCACCCGAAGTAATCGAATATGTACTCCTGTCTGAGCGTATTGTTCAGGTGGTCCTTTCCCCTTATCACGTGCGTGACCCCCATGAGATGATCGTCTATCGCGACGGACAGGTTCATCATGGGGTATGCACGATATCTGTCGCCCGTCCTTGGGTGCGGGTGGTCCACGGTCCTGAAAGCGACGAAATCCCTTACGGCGGGATTGGGGTGCGCTATGTCCGTCTTGACGACGGCGACGGCCTCGCCTTCGCCGTACTCCCCGCCTATGAGCCTGTCATACCTCTCCATCTGTATGCTCACCGGAAGATTGCGGCACGGACACTCGTTCTTATCCTCCTTCATCTTCCTCCAGTCGTCCGCATCGCACGTGCATACGTACGCGTGCCCCATCTCGATGAGTCTTCTGACATGATCGTAATAGATCTCGAACCTTTCGGACTGGATCACATTCTCGTGTATTTTCACACCGAGCCAGTCAAGGTCCTCGGGTATCATACTATACGCATCCGGATCTATCTTCTCCGGATTCGTATCCTCGTATCTGGCTATCAGCTTGCCGTTGTATCTCCTGACATATTCATCATTGAGTATGGATACACGGGTATGCCCGATGTGGAGCGGGCCGGACGGCCCCGGGGCTATCCTCATCACGACCTTTCCGTTGACGGCATCCCTGAGCTCTGGCAGTTCGTAGACTCTTTCCTTCTTCTCCCTGGCCAACAGGGAGGAGTCTATATCCCCGAGAGCCCTGATCTGCGCATCGGGCTGCATCTTATTGACTTCGGACACTATCGATTCTATGAGGGGGGTTATCTCTCCCGCCCTGCTCCTGTATTCGGGATTCTCGCCGAGCACTTTTCCGACAACGGCTTTCGGATTCGCGGTTCCTTTGAAAAATACCGCATTCTGCAACGCATATTTCCTTATCAGTGCCTCGGTGCTGTCGTCCGACATACCTACGCATTTTACTTCGTATATTTATGCTGTTCATCGGGATGCCGGTGCGCGACCGGTTCCATCGCGCTCCCGTGCACGTTATCCCCGTCCCGGGTGTCCGAGATACACCCGGGAATCTGCAATGGACGTATTGGACTCGGTTTTGTAGTTTAATATAGGTGTATCAAATGCAAATAAATAATTCGATACGGGCGCATTTCATTGCTATCCGGGAACATCACGGTCAGCTTTGAGGGGAAGGTCCACAGCGGGATCTCTGAGCGGAAAAGAACCGTGAAAACCTATGTCCTCTGAAATGAAGTACATGGTATCCATCATCGGAAAGCATCAGGGTGCGCATTCAAGCCTTAAATCTCTTGCTTGTTGCAAGATGGATTGTAACTGCGATGATCATTGCGACGTATGCGACCACCATTATAATCACCGACTCCGATGTACCCACGCGGCCGATTGATACTATCGTGATGAAGAACACGATAATCGATATGGCGAGCATTGAGAGGCCCATGAAAGATGTTACTCTGTCCATGTCAAGCTTTTTTATCTCTTCATCCGACATGGTATTGGCCCCGGCCATGAGCGAATAATCGCCAAGATATATTGCGATTCCCAGGATTCCGGTCACTGTACTGATGAGGAATGCCATAAACATCAAGCTTTCTCCGTTTGCGTATGCAGCCTCGATCACCAGTACGATGGCCAAGACACCGCAAAGAACGATTGCTTTTTTACGTCTTTCCTCAATGAGCATAAAACATCACATCGTCTGTGTCCGATTCATCCTTTAAAAAATCATAATATTTAATATCACTTGAATTCCGATTAAGACTCCAGATTTGGTCTGTTGGTTGTGCGATCTTAAAAGTTATGATCATATGGTCTTTATCGGATCCGAATGTAAACAGGTGCGGGCACAGTCCGCACCTGTTTCCATATCCCTCGTCAGAGGACACTCTTCCGGCTAATAATATAAGCATGGATGGCTTACGGTGAATACATGTCAATCATGGACTTTCTGGGGAAAGAAGTCTGCACGGTTAAAGACAGAACGGATACATCTTCGACGAAGATAACCGAAACGCTGTTGAGGGATCAGAAAGCGACCGTATTGTTCGAGGATGTGAACGGCAAGAGGGCGGCAGGAAACGTCTTCTCGACCAGGAAGAAAGTGGCGGATGCCATGAACATCCCTTCCGACAGGATCGTCGAGCACATACTGCAGGCCATCGACTCCCCGTGCGATGTGAACCCGATCGAAGATCCCGAATTCAGAAGCATTCTCATGGAAACGGATCTTATGTCGCTCCCCATCCCCAAATATTATCCCGAGGACGGCGGCCGGTACATAACCGCCGGAGTGATAGTCGCCGAATACAAGGGGAAGAAGAACATCTCATTCCACAGGATGATGGTCATGGACAAGGACAAACTCGCAGTCAGACTTGTTCCGAGGCACCTGTTCACACTTTTCAACGAAGCCAAGAAGGACGGTAAAGAGCTCAATGTATCCATATGCATAGGTCTCCCTCCGGAAGTGCTCCTGGCGGCGGCCCTGTCGGTGGATTACGGGGAGGACGAGCTCAGAGTGGCATCATCCATGTTCAAAACGGGCCACGGCAGACCCCTTGACGTGGGCAGATGCGACAACGGGCTGCTGGTCCCGTCTCATTCCGATTATGTATTGGAGGGGAAGATCACCCTCGATACTGCTCCGGAGGGCCCTTTCGTCGACATAACAGGAACATACGATATCGTGAGGGAACAGCCGGTGATAAAAATCGAGAAGATGTGGTCATGCAAAGATCCCGTCTTCCATCTCCTGCTGCCGGGAGGCTACGATCATTTCCTGCTTATGGGACTCCCGCGCGAACCCGTTATGCTGAAGACCGTCAGACAGGCTGTCCCGAGAGTGAAGAACGTACGTCTTACAGAGGGAGGGTGCTGTTGGCTGAACGGCGTTGTCTCCATTGCGAAGAACAAGGAAGGCGACGGCGTGAATGCCATACTCGCGGCGTTCACCGGTCACCCTTCCATGAAACAGGTCATAGTGGTGGACGACGATATCGACATATTCAGTGACATAGAGGTCGAATGGGCGGTCGCCACACGCATGCAGGGCGACAGGATAATAAAGATACCCGGTGCGGCGGGATCATCTCTGGATCCCAGCATAGATGAGGCCTCCAAGACCACATACAAAGTGGGTTACGACGCGACGGTGCCGCTCGGCGGGGACAGACGGTTATTCGAGAAAGCGCGGATCGCCGGCCTCAAATGAGGTCAGTTCCACCAATCGCCTTTCCTGTCTATGGTATCTTTTCTGTCCGGACCTATGCTTATTATGTCGGCCGGGATGTTCAGGTACTGTTCGATGAACTCGATATACCTCTTCATCTCATCCGGAAGGGCATCGTATCCCTCCCTTACCACGGAATAGGTGTCGTTCCACCCGTTCCAGCCTTTCATCACTTTGTAAACGGGTTTTGCCCGTTTGATCTTGGATATGGATGCTGGGAAATATTTAGTCTCTTTATCATCGATCATGTATGCCGTGCACACGGGTATCTCCTCGTAATCGTTGAGAACATCAAGTTTCGTTATAGCCAAAGAGGAAAACCCGCACAGTCTCGATGCATGCTCTGCGACCACGAGATCCAGCCAGCCGCATCTCCTTCCCCTGCCGGTGGTAACTCCGAACTCGCCGCCCTTCTTCTGCAGAGCATCGGCCTCGTTCCCGGACAATTCTGTGACAAGCGGGCCTTCGCCGACACGTGTCGTATAGGCCTTCAGGCAACCGATCACCTTCTCTATGCGGTTCGGTGCCACACCGGCCCCGGTGCAGATACCCCCGCTACATGTCGACGATGATGTGACATAAGGGTATGTCCCGTGATCTATGTCCAGCATCGCACCCTGTGCACCTTCGAACAAGACTTTCATGCCGTTGTCCAATGCCTCGTTGATCATGACGGATGTATCGCAGATGTACTTGCCGACCTTCTCCTGCCACCCTTTCAGCTTATTGAACATCATGTCCTCGTCGCAGCCGCACGGCTCCGCCTTGAGCATCGCGATCAGATTCTTTTTGTACGGGAGGTTGGAATTCGTCTTTTCCCTCAGCACATCATCCTCCAGAAGGTCTCCGGCACGTATCCCCACTCTTTTGATCTTGTCCTGATATGCCGGACCTATCCCCTTTTTCGTCGTCCCTATCGATTTCTGGCCTCGGTACCCTTCTTCGGAACCGTCCAGTTTTTTGTGGTAGTTGATCACAAGATGCGCCCTGTCCGAGATCCTGAGCCCTTCCAGGGAACATCCGGCTTCCGTGACCTGATTGATCTCTTCGAGGAGTTCATCCATGTTGACAACCGTGCCGTTGCCTATGACGGCGAGCTTGCCCTTCCTCACGATGCCCGACGGCAACCCGTGCAGCTTGAATATATTATCTCCGACGACTATGGTGTGTCCGGCGTTGTTGCCGCCTTGGAAACGAACAACGATGTCGGCACTCTCGTCCAGATAATCTGTTATCTTTCCCTTACCCTCATCACCCCATTGAGCCCCAATTATCGCGAGATTCGGCAAAACTACACCTTCTGGCCCCTAATCTTTTTCAACCTATAAACATTACCCTCGGTCCGACTCACCGTCATATATCGATACATACTATGCCATCGAACTATTGACGCGCGGAAGACAGGATCTTTTGAAACACTGGGTCTCGGCCTG
>JAITTK010000118.1 GCA_031287135.1 Candidatus Methanoplasma reticulitermitis | reverse complement strand
TGCTTGAACCTTCCAGCAAGGTCGTGAGCTGGTGCCCCAGGTGCGAGACCGCACTGGCAGAGGCCGAGATAGAATATTGGGACGAGACGGATCCTTCGGTAATGGTTAGATTCCCGATCGTCGGGGACACGGATACCTCTTTGGTCATATGGACCACGACCCCTTGGACACTTCCGTCCAACATGGCCGTGGCGGCCCATCCCGATTGCGACTATGCAAAAATACGGATTTCCGGCAGCAAGGGCGAAGAGACCGTCATCTGTATGCTCTCTCAGGCCGAACATGTCACAAAGAAAGGCGGGTATGAGAAGTTCGATGTTATCGACAGGCTCACCGGCAAAGAGCTCGAAGGGCTGGAGTATCTCCCTCCCTTCGACATCAGTCCCGATCATCTGAAAAGAAGCGACTGGACATACCGGGTCCTGAACGCAGATTACGTGGAGAAGGATAATACCGGCCTGGTCCATATCGCACCCGGATTCGGCCCGGACGACTACGAAACGGGGAAGAGATACGGGATCGAGCCGTTCTGTCCCGTGGGGGAGGCCGGAAGGTTCACCGAAGAGTTCCCGATGATGGCGAACAAGAAGGTCAGGGCTGCCAATGACGACATAGTGAAATATCTCGACGGCAAAGGATCGCTCTTCGATTCCGACAGGATAAAGCACAGATATGGGCACTGCTGGAGGTGTAAAACTCCCATAATCTATCGGAACACCAGACAGTGGTTCATAGACATACCGGAGATAAAGGACCATATGCTGAGCGAGATCGACCGCGTGAAGTGGGTACCGGAATGGGCCGGAGAATCGAGAGAGAGAAACTGGGTCGAAGGTGCCAGGGAATGGTGCATATCGCGCCAGAGATATTGGGGAATACCCATACCGGTCTGGGAATGCGGATGCGGAGAGATACACGTAGTCGGGCAGTACAAGGACCTGCATGCGGGCCACGGGTATACGGACGGCATGGATACCCACAGGCCGTGGATCGATGAAGTCACGTTCGATTGCCCCAAATGCGGATCGGAGATGCAAAGGGTGAAGGATGTCCTTGATGTCTGGTTCGATTCCGGTGTCGCCGCTTGGGCTCAACTCGGTTATCCCGCGAAAAAAGATGAGTTCGACACATGGTGGCCCGGACGGTTCATCGTCGAAGCGCACGACCAGACGAGAGGATGGTTCTACACACAGCTCGGGGCCGGCGTGGTATCATTCGACCGCGCGCCGTACGACGAAGTCATGATGCATGGCTGGGTGCTCGATCCCAAAGGACAGAAGATGTCAAAATCCAAGGGGAATGTCATAGAACCTCTGGAGATAATAAATGAACTCGGCGCCGATTCATTGAGACTGTATCTCATAAAAGCAAATGCACCGTGGGAAGATACGGCATTCCAAAAGGATGGGCCGAAGAACGCGAGGAAGATCCTGAACACCTATTGGAACGTCGTGAATTTCGCATCCACGTACATGAACATTGATGGCTATGATCCATCCTCCCATACACTGGACAGCGTGCACGGGAATCTCAGGAAAGAGGACAGATGGATGCTCTCGAGGACCGAGAAGGTCAAGAGGGCTGTGACACAGGGTCTGGAGTCAAGGGAGTTCCACAAGGTCGCGAGGGCGCTTGAGGACTATATCATGGAGGACCTGTCGCGCTGGTATGTCCGTCTGGTCAGAGACAGGAGCTGGAGCGAGGAGAGCGATTCGCTCAACGATAAGATCGCATCCTATTTCGTGCTCCACTATTCCATAATGAACACCGCCATTCTGTTGGCACCCCTGACCCCCCACATATCGGAAGAGGTCTATCAGCACATGGGCGGCACCGAATTGTCCGTACATATGGAGGATTGGGTCGAGTGCAACGAGTCTCTCGTCGATGACGGCCTGGAACGCAGCATGCATCTGATACAGAACATAATCGAGGTCGTGGCTGCGGAAAGGGCCAAGATGGGCAGCAAGCTCAGATGGCCCCTCAAACAGATATTCGTCAGAGGGGATGATGACGCCAATGATTCGATCTCCGTATTCGAAGATGTTCTGGCACAACAGGGGAACATAAAAAAGATCAGATATACGAGGGCCGGCGATGATGTCGGGCACCTTGAAAGCGTCGATTTCGACGGCGGCAAGATCTTCATCGATTTCGATGTTACTCCGGAGATAGAGGCCGAAGGATATGCCAGAGAGCTCATCAGAAGGATACAGCAGATGAGGAAGGACATGAAACTCAATGTTGAACAGTACATCAACTGCGATGTCGGTGCCGAACCTCATCTGGTAGGTCTGTTCAGCCTCTGGGCCGATCACATATCAAACGAGGTCAGGGCCAAGAAACTAATATTCACGGACAGCCCCGGTGGGGACGAGATCAAGACATGGGATGTCATGGACAAAGATATCGTGATAGGCATAACCTCTGCCGAGCAATGATCGGGGGCTGTCCCCCTTATTTCAAACCCATTATCATCTCATTAACGACGCGGTGCGTCAGGGGGACGACCGAAGGATCATCCGCTATCTTATCCGGACTGATCCACTCGAACCCCACGTTCTCTTTGTTCAGCACAGGGTCCGCGTCATCGACTTTGAAAAGGAACGGATGGACTTCCCAGATTATGTCGTCTTCCCTGACGAATACCGGGGACAGAACGGAATCCGGCGCTGAAACGGATATCGCGGTCTCTTCCATTATCTCTCTGGCCGCAGCAGCCTCCGGAATCTCCCCGGTCTCGATCTTTCCCGCAACGAGCGATTTTCTGCCGGGGAAGGATTTCGCATTCCCGGGGCGCTGAAGTATCAGTATCTTCCCATCCCTGAGGATAGCGGAGGACACGACCTTTACCGACTTCGTGCCTTTTATTTCGATCGTGCCGGTGTCCCCATCGACGATGACGTCATCGCCTTCTTTCAGGACGTTCATGTCTATTCTGTCAACCATGGGTATCGACGATATAACCGCCCCCGTGGTTACTATGGTCTCGGCGGATTCGTTTATGATTGCCGCGGGGGCCTTGCCGTGGACCATGAGGTCATACATGACGAATGAGCCAACGGTACTCCCTTTGCCCCCCGGGAATACGAATACCTTCCCGGCGATGTTGCCTTCTCTGACGTTCAGATCCCCGGTGGAGGCATTGACCCCGCCCAAGAAGCTGAATGTGCCGTCTAGTTTCAGCACCTTTCCCTCCGCCTTTCCCGACGATATCGCCCTGCCTTTGATCACATTACCACATCCATGAGTTTCGAGACATCTCTGCACATCACTTCCTGGGAGCAGAGCGTGGGAAGATAGTTCCCGGCCTTTGCCGAATTGGTGCCTGTCCTCTCGAACACGCCCTCGATCGGTGCGACGACCATGCATGTGTCGGCCAGGACCGGGCCGAATTCCTCCATTATCTTCACTTCCTCGGGACACTCCTCGCGCACCCTCGCGGATGTGCAGAACCATATCTCCGTATCTTTGTTCCTTTTCTTCTTCCCTTTGAGGAAAGACGCTATGTCACGCATTTCCTTCGGACTGAGATGGGGGCACCCCAATGCGATCAGTTGGACATCGTCCGTCGTGTTCAATTTGCCATAAGCTTCTTCGAGTTCCTTATTCCCGATATGAATGGTCTCAAGTCCGTTGAGATCGAAGTTCCCGGCCTCCGGGGTAACGCCCTCGATGTGATAGAGTGCGACGGCCCCGGAAGCGGCCATGGCGGCCGACATCGTCTTCGCATCATCCACGGTCGGATCTATTCCCCTGAAGTATGGTATCTTACCGCCTATCGCCATACCGACGGCCTGTCCCAGCATGGAGTAACTGAACACGGAGCCCTCTATCTCCGCATCGATTATAACGGCAGGCTTTCTGTTCTCGTCTATGTGTAAACCATAGTTCGCAGTTTTTCCGAGTATCGCGGCGGCCAGCGCACCCGGACCCCCCTCCCTGTTGGTCTTCGCACCTATGTATGAATTCACAAAGGAGAGCGCAGATGATTCCGCCCATGCCACGTGATCCCCGAGCGATGGTACGTTTTCTCCCAGATACGGGGTGCATGAGCATGTGGTCCTGACTCCCATCTTTCCGTACAGATCTATTATCATCAGCTGTTTTTCTGCGAAACTCGGTGTTATGTGCATCTCTTTCCATCTTTCCCTGTCCATCCCGATAGGGTTGAGGGTTGAAGGGACAGAGACGACGGCCCCGCCCCTCACCATGTCTTCGAGGTACTTCAGACCCCCGTCCCCGATCGTCTTGTATGAAGCTCCGGAAAGATGTGCGGAAGTTATATCAACGAGATCGTCCGCACCGTATATCTTACCCAGCGCGACTATGAGTTCCATCGCTTTCTGGGAGCTTTCGCCTTCCTCACCGGCCAATATCTCTTCTTCCTCTCGGGTAAGATACATGATCGCAGTAATGGCAAATCTGCTTTAATAACTTGCATAACCGCAATTGCATCGACATCGATTTGGCACATCGGTCAGAATCATTGTCCCCGAGAGCGGCCGGCAGCATCATGTTCCTAAAAACCTGAAACACAATGGGATAGGTGCCGCCTTCAACCGGAAGATCACATGAGAACTTCCGTTGATCCACATCGGTCTTCCGGGATCATCTCATCCGATTGTCGGATACCTGATACAAAACAGGATGTCGGCCCATAATCGCTGCGGAACGATACTTCGGACAACATCTTCGCATCTGCGACAGCAAATCATCGGACGTAAAAATCCATACAAAACAAGTATATGAAAACTAAATAAAACTTGTAAAAAAGTGTTTGTGTTCAGATCATTCGGCACTTACGTGCTTATGGTCTCTTGAATGCGTCTGTGATCCCGCCACCGGCAATCAAAGTACCCGCGGTCAATATCGCGGCTGCGATGGCCAATGATGATGCACCTACGTCCCCGTCTCCAACCAAACCAGCTCCGAAGTTGATTATGAAGGATAGGATGACAAAATAGATTATCGCAAACACAATGTAAAGTATCAACGCTATTACTGCGTCCAATATTGATTTTCCATCCATTCTAACACTATTCCTGCCTCACACCAGAGGCCAATATAAAATCCACATTTAAAGGATATAAAAGTATCTGTTAGTTTACGGCAAAAACAGCTTTTCTTACGCATACTCCGGCCCATGGTGCGACATGGAATGAAATGTTTCCGAACCTCATAAGGGGTGTGCAAACGTATCAGATCGCGGTACCTTCCCTCGGAACACGCATGCCTGACATGTCCGTTCCCTCGTGCTCCAATAATCTTATCTTCATGTTCATCCCGCCCGCATACCCCGTCAGACTGCCGTTCGCCCCTATGACCCTGTGGCAAGGGATGATTATCGATATGGGATTATGTCCGACCGCCCCGCCGACTGCCCGGGCTGACATTCCGGCTCCGTCCGACTCCGCGGACATCTTCTTTGCAATATCGCCGTATGTTATGACTTTTCCATACGGTATGTCGCAAAGTATCTTCCAAACTGCCTGCCGGAACTCCCCGCCGACGGGGGCCAGAGACAAATCGTCAATTGAGGGTTTATGGCCGGAGAAATACATGTCCAGCCACTTTACGGCATCAACGAATGCCGGCAGATCGTCAAACTCCGTCATCTTCTCCTTCAATGTCCCGCCGTAATGCTTCTGCCCTTCTTTCCATAGACCGACGATGCTGTCCCCATCGCTCGCCACAGTCATCTTGCCCAGCGGCGATTCGTACTTTGTTGAATATATCATTTTTCCAC
>JAITTK010000109.1 GCA_031287135.1 Candidatus Methanoplasma reticulitermitis | reverse complement strand
GGACCGATTCGACCGGATGAAAAGGATAGACTGGTTGGATATCGAAAGCCTGCAAGGAGCCAGATGTCTGGTGGTGGGGGCCGGGGCCCTCGGCAACGAGGTCATCAAGTGCATGCTGCTGGCCGGATTCGGGAACATATGCGTTGCGGACATGGATGACATCGCGATATCGAACGTGAGCAGATGCGTGTTCTTCAGAGAGGAGGACAGCGGTAAGAAGAAGGCACCGACGGTTGCGGAGAGAGCGCACGATCTCTATCCGGAGGCCGATATCGTCCCGGTCGTGTCGAGAATACAGGAGTCCGAAGACTGGGATTTCGATATCGTATTCGGATGTGTCGATAACATCTCGGCAAGACTGCACGTGAATTCTCATGCGAGATATCACGGCATACCCTATATCGACGGCGCCACCGACGGTTTCAGAGGGAAGGTGCAGTCGGTCATGGATGACGGACCGTGTTTGGAATGCGGAATGAACGGCAGCCACATGAAGCTCATCGACAAGAGGTTCTCGTGCACCGGGAACGGGGCCGTATTCCTGCCTAAACTGGCATCCGAGATAACAACCACCTCGATCGTAGCGGCGATCCAGGTAAGGGAGGCCATGAAGATACTGTCCGGCAGAAGGGATCTCTGCATAAGGAACGTAATATACTATGACGGAATCCTGGGGACAATGGAGAGTCTTGAGATATCGGAAGACAGGGACTGTCCCAATCACTTCGCCGGGAGGAACTGAAATGACGATCAGGGTTACAGTGGTCAACACGCTCAACAGCTCGTCCATAAGAATGGAGCTTGAATCCTACGAGTCTGTGGAAGACATCATCGATACCGCCGCAGAATACTGGGGAAAGGATGCGGGCGCATATGTCCTCAGGAAGGGATCGAAGCTCCTCAACAAGAGCCAGAGCATTGATGAGATAAATCTCAGAGAGGACGACATCATAGAGATGATCCCGGATCCCGAAGGCGGAAGCTGACATGGGCCTTGTGAGGCCTGTGCTCATAAAGCGGATCAACAACGAGATCCTGGGGCTGAACGGCCATCTCGGGATCGATATCCGGCCGGTACCCGAGAATGCGGGATTCCCGATCGAGATCAGCGTGGTCCTGAGGAATACTCCCTCGAAGATATACAGGGACGAAACGGCAAACGATCACATCTTCATCATCGTTGTGTCCGAAGAGTATCCATACGAAAGGCCGAGGGCGAAGTGGATGACGCCGATCTTTCATCCGAACATAATGATGCCCGAGGACGGGGGATTCGTCTGCGTCAAGACCCTTGATAACTGGTCTTTCGGGTCATCCCTGCTGTCATTCGTCAAAGGAGTGGAACAATTGATATCGGACCCGAACCCCATGAATCCGTACGGTACGGAATCCTGTATGGAAGCTGCCAGATGGTATATCGACAACAAACCGAAGTTCGAAGCCCGTATAAGGTACTGTGGTAGCGATGCCTAAGATAATCGCCTCTGAGCAGTCGGAGACAGAGTTCAGGACAAGACCCGTGAGGGGTGTTTCACTGTTCGTTAGCGAGGGCGTCATAGCGTCTGTTACGGCGCATGCCGAGATGGGATGTCTTGAGAACAAAGAAATCCTGGGCCTTTTGATCGGCAACGTACTGAGGGATGATGCGGGAACATACGTGAAGGTCACGGATACCGCGACCTCCGGCCTGGATGCCGATGAGATAAGCGTGAGATTCAGAAAGGATTCGATAGAAGAACTCTTCATATCGATGGATGGCTGTGACGGTGACGCGATAGTCGGATGGTACCATTCGCACCTCGGCATAGGATGCTACCTGTCCGATGTGGATATTAAAACCCATGTGGGCATATTCGGAGCGGATGTCGGATACGCGTTGGTAATCGATCCCGTGGAATCGAAGCTCGCATCGTTCTCATGCAGCGACGGTCGGCCGCATGCTGTTCCGATGATAATAATGACCTGATCATACCCATATGGCATGTTTCCTACGCATGTCCTCTTCGGTTACATTGAGCTTCTTCATGAGATCCGGGACTATGCAGTCGAAGAAGAAGAGCACGGTATCCTCGAAGATCGTACCCAGCGGGGCCAATTCCGAGTCCATGTCATCCTTCCTGATTTTGAATACTATCGCGGTATTCGAAACTGCCGCGAGCTTGCTTGACGGGGAAGCCGTCAGCGACACGACGTGGGACCCTATACGTCTGGCTATCTCGGCCGTCTGAACGACGGACGTTGTCTGACCTGTATTGGATATCAGTATAGTCAGGTCCTTTTCCCCGATTATCGGGGTCGTCATATCCCCGACGAAATAGACGTTCAGGCCCATCTGAACCATCCTTACCGAGAACAGCTGTCCGATCAGACCGGACCTCCCCGAACCGTAGACGAATATCTTTTCTTTGGATATTATCAAATCGATGAGCCTGTCCCAATCATTCTCGGGTATGGAATATACGACGGCTTTGCATCGTTCCTTGAGGTAGTCCATCGTCTCCCGCACGTATCATTCCTCTGCTGCGGCGGCCATCTCCGCCTTCCTTTTCTCTTTGATTGCTTTGGCAACCCTCTTGCTCACCACTCTCTCATTGATGATCCTCATGTACATGGCATCGTGTTCCAGCAAAGGAGAAGCGGAGATTATCGTTGCCTCGGGTTTCAGGTCGCAGAGCGCCTCGGCCAGAGGTTCGAACTTCAAATCCCCTTTCTTTATCGGCGTGAGCCTCTTCTCATTCCCGTCTGCATACTCAACACCGGCATAGGCCGTGTATATCCTGTCCTTGCAGTAAGGCTCCACCTGCCGGAGCAGTTCGAGGAAGTCTTCCGATTCCATCAGTGACCCGTTGGTTCTGGAATGATAGTGTGGGAAATTGATCACGGGTACGACGCCGTCGACGGAATCGCACAGGTCCAGTATCTGATCCAGCGATCCGTAGACCGACTGATGGCCGGTCACTTCGACCCCCAGTTTGGGACGGATGCCGTTCCCGTTCCACCAGTCCATTATGTCGTTGACATTGTTCAGTATGTTGGCGTCTATCTCCTCTTCCGAAAGTCTTCCGGTATAGAGGCCCAGGCTGGTTACGACGATGTCTCCGTCCAGAGCGTTTAGGATCGTCGCCGCACGCCTTATGCTGTCAATGCAGGACCCTGTCAGTTCGTTGTCGGATCCCAGGTCCATGTAGTATGGGGTGTGGAGCGATATGCTCACATCCAGCCTCTTGGCGATATCGCCTATTCTGTAGAGTTCCCCGAAGTTATCGGTTATCCCGGACTGCATGCAGACGAGGCCGTCTTCCTCTTCGATCACGGTGTCCGGGTCCGATATGATCTCACCGTCCCTATCGATCTCCACGACGAAGCCCTCCTCGAGGTCCCTGACCCTTATCCCGATCTCGTCCTCGTTCGGATATCTCCCGTATACTCCGGCCCTCACCATCTGGATCTCAAGTGCGTTGAGGCTCAGATTGTGCACATCCTCTATCCCGTCTTTAAGTGTACGTCCTTTGCAGGACAGGGGTATTCCGGCAGGTCCAAATCTTATCACGGCATCACCAACTGTGACTTGGGAATGCTGGGCAGTATTAAATATATGCGCACGCAGACGCACGCTACTGTGGGATAAGCGGGCATGTCAGGATAGATTTATAAGCAACCTCCTCATACGACGGTCACCCGATGTCGGGAGAGTCAGAATATGAGTGGAAACGTGAAAACAAACCCTCAGCTCGTTGCTTTGATATCAGACCTCAAAGCAAAGACGAGGGAGAACGGGGCCGCTGTCTGGCGAGACATAGCGCTTAGGCTTGAGAAACCGAAAAGGAATTGGGCCGAAGCGAACCTCAGCAAACTTGAAAGGTATGCGAAGGAAGGGGACACCATCATCGTCCCCGGAAAAGTTCTCGCCGCAGGAAGCGTGACCAAGAAGGTAACGGTGGCAGCATATGGTTTTTCGGATGCTGCGGCAGCGGGCATAACCGCCGCCGGAGGAAAAACGATGACGATAAGGGAGCTCATGGATTCAAATCCGAAAGGCTCCGATGTGAGGATCATGAGGTGATATGAATGGTTACAGTCATTGACGCAAAAGGACTGATCCACGGCAGACTTGCCAGCAATGTCGCCGAAATGATCATGGCAGGTGATGAGGTTGTTATTCTCAACGCGGAAGGCATCGTCATAACCGGTCAGAAAGAAATGGTGTTCGCGGATTTCAAAGCCAAAGTCGACCGCGGAGACACCACCAAGAGAAAGGGACCTTTCTATCCCCGCAGGGCGGACCTGCTGTTCAAACGCTGCGTGAGAGGTATGATCCCCTGGAAGACGACTAGCGGAAGGGACGCATACAGGAAACTCCACGTGTACGTGGGGACACCGAAGCAGTTCGAATCATGCGAAAAACTCAGGCCTGCAGAGGCCGTCAGGGAGATCACCGGCAAATACACAACCCTGGGAGCCGTTTCAAAATTCCTGGGATCCAACGTGAGATGATCTCATGGAGCACGTAAACACAAGCGGAAAAAGAAAGACGGCGATCGCAAGGGCGACCGTCAAAGAGGGTACCGGCAAAGTGACCATAAACAAGGTACCGTTGGACGTATACGGTCCGGAATTGGCAAGGCTTAAGATACAGGAGCCTCTCGGCCTCGTGCCCGACAAAGCGGAGAAGGTCGACATAGCCGTCCTGGTGAACGGCGGAGGGGTCATGGGACAGGCCGCCGCGGCCAGAACAGCCGTGGCGAGGGGTCTCGTGGACTTCTACAAGGACGAAGAACTCGAAGCGGTGTTCAGAGCATACGACAGGACACTGATCATCAATGATGACAGGAGAAAGCTTCCCAAGAATCCTCTCGGACACGGTGCCCGTGCCAAGAAGCAGAAGTCGTACCGTTAAGGTGATATCATGATAATACCGGTGAGATGTTTCACATGCGGAAAAGTGGTCGGAAGCGCGTACCCAGAATACGTTAAAAGAGTGGGTATGGGAGAAAACCCCAAAGACGTTCTGGACGAACTTGGGTTCGAGAGATACTGCTGCCGCAGGATGATCGTATCCCATGCGGATCTCATCGGAGAGATAGCACCTCTCGGATAAACCTCTTAAAACCAAACCAATTAAACGGGCCCGTGGGGTAGTTTGGTATCCTTGCAGCTTGGGGTGCTGTTGACTCCAGTTCAAATCTGGGCGGGCCCACCTAACTCACTATCCAGCAGTCAGATTTTCAAAATCAATAACTTTTTCTGACATGCTTTTTCCAATCTTTATTTCCAAGGCCGCCACGACCGCTCTTGCAAGCTCGGTATCATCGATGTCAAGGACATAATGTTCCTTTGCACCGTCGTAGGGGAAGTCTGTGTCTGCGCCTTTCATCAAACCAACCAGCTCCGGCAGCATCTTCACGAACACGTTGTCGTCGCATACAAGCAGAACTGTTTTGTCGTTCACATAGACCGTGTAGTTGCCGAACATCTTCTTGTGGCGCGCCACGCCCGCCCTCGATCTGACCGCGGACGAATTCAATAAAGCCAATTGTGCCGCCATGTTTAGACTTCTTTCAAATAAGGGTTATATGCCACTTCCCAGTAATAGCCGTCTGGGTCGGCGAAATAAGCGTGGTAGCCGCCCCAAAAAACCGATTGAGGCTCTTTTGCGACAGTTGCTCCGGCCTTTCTGGCAAGCTCGATCGTATCGCGGACTTTTTCTTCGCTCTCTACATTATGGGCAAGCGTTATCCCGGCAAAACCTTCTACGATTTTCGGAGGATTGGCCGCATTGATGTCCTCAGCAAGACCCTGTATCGGATACAATTCCAGTCTTGTCCCCGTCACTGTATCAAAAAATATCACTTTCGGCTCATCTGAGGTTTCTTCCGACTTAAAGCCCAAATTGCGGTAAAACTTTACCGACCTTTTCATATCGTGCACTCCAAGTGCGATGATACTGATTCTATTCATGTCGTTTTCTCCTTTTTTAGTAATGCAAATGCTTGATTCACGTTTGGTGGGGCATATGCACAGATTGTAGTCGATCCAAAAATGAGCGCGGAAATCATCCCAAGACATATGTTTTGCATATGACGCAGAGTTGAAATTGATGCATCGTGAGGTCTCCACAGAGATCTGTATCCGGATGTCTTTTTCGGATTGCACGTCTTTGAATCTAAGGCTACGATTCCATACTCCATATCATTGATACCCCCTGCATTACTGTCTTTAGAAGCGGTTCGGTCTCAGTTGACCCTCTCCCCCCTTGGGCTGGACGTTGTGTCTTCCGTCATAAAATCGCCTATGAAAATAAGAACTTATGTATGTCTGGACGAAAACGGGGTTTTTTCCTTTATCCGGTTCTGGCTTATAGACAGGTCATATACCTAACAGGATATAACTCGTCAGCGTATCTGGTTGAACCAGCCGTGCCGGGAGGTATCTGACTGCATCCGCGCGCCATCTCGTGCGACGACGTGCCGATATGCGTGAACAGACCAGAATTATGGATGGGGTCAGTGCTGTTCTGGGCATCGAATATACCGATTGCGGACAGCTCAAACTTATAATTCAATATTATCCGAAACAAGGGGCGGATGTTCGTTCGGGACCTGTATCGAGATATATCCTACGAATCGCAAACTTACAAAACATACATAGTGTTATATCAGGCAATAATCATCCCTATGTCTGGTGATCATATCACATACTGTACCAACTGCGGGAATGAGATGCCGGCCGGCGCGGCATTCTGTCCGAGCTGCGGACGCTCGATGAATGCACAGGCCCCTGCAACAACCAAAACCAATGGAACAACGGCAGTCAGAACTGTTATGCCTCCCAATATCAGACCAAAGACACAGGGATAACCATAATCCTCGGAGTACTCCTCGGTCTATTCGGCATCATGGGTGTTGGCCAGATTTATGTTGGAAAGGTCGGGAGGGGCATAGTTATAATGCTCGGGGGTTTTGCCCTGATAGCTGCATCCTATATCGTGATATTCTCTTATCTCCTATCGGATCTGTGGTATGACGGCTACTACCCTTATGATAATTCCGATTTCGTGTCGATAATGGCCTTTGCGCTTGTGATCGGGATTATCCATTTGGTATACTTCCTCTGGCAGGCGTATGACGGATACAAACTGGCCAAAGAATACAATCAGAAACTCTGCGACACCGGGCAACCACCGTGGTGATATCGACCATCATCTCCAAGCTTCCGGCCTGAATATATACTCAATAGTATGATTGGAGAGCGATGGACATTTGTCCTCCGATACGGTTGTAGCGTATTTGCAATACATACAATTACATACATTAAGTGTATCTAATCCATACCCAGAGGGTATAATATGACATATTGTTCAAAATGTGGGAATCAGACCAGGACGGATCGGCCTTCTGCCCCAATTGCGGCGCAGCGGCATCGAATCAGTCCGGAGACAGATACAGCAGTCAGCAGAATTACGGCGGCGGCAACTACAATCAGAATCAGAACCCGAGCAACAACTACGGTCCGAGCGGCGGACCGCAGGGATCATCGGGGCTCGGAGGAACGCTGACGATAATCCTCGTACTGGGGATCATCTGGGCTGTGTGTGCGATCGTTTCCGGAATACTCCTATTCGCTGGTGGCAGTGTCTTCATCTTCTTCCTGACCGGCCCCGTACTCATAGTCGCCGGCATACTGAGTTTACTGAGCGGACTCTTCGCGCTTCTGTGCTGTATGAACATCTACAAGCTGGAGAAACACCATGATGCCTATGTCTACTGTTTGATCGGTTCCATATTGGCTCTGTTCGTCGGCGGGATCATCGCCGGAGTGCTCGGGATAATCTTTGCATTCCTGCTGAAAAAGGAACAGTACAGATTCAAATCATAAACCCAACGGCCGTGAAAGCGGCCTTTTTATTCTTTTTCACTACTCCGTGATACTTTTGAAATGTTTCGCTGGAAAATCATGCTCCGACGTGAGTTATGATCATGTACTGCCGATCGCACATGCGATAAAAATAGCCGTTCCGCCCTGAATCGAATAAGGACAGAAACGGGAAATGGTTTGTGAAAGATGGTACGGATGATCAGTCCATTGCCATGTTGAATGTGAGGTCCGAGATGTCCTTGCATCCCTCGGCCACTCTTTTCAGAGAGAACAGCACGACCTCCCGTACATATTCTGGCACGTTATGCGCCTTGACATTGGACTCGACATTGTTGACGACTTTCTGGACTATCTCGTCGGCCTCTTTGATCACCTGCTCGGCCATGGCCATGTCTTTGTTGATCCAGCTTTCTATCGATCTCGTAAGAAGATCGACGACGCCCATCCCGAGAGCGTGGATATCCTCGCCCACACTGCAGAAGCTTTTGCTTTCTGATATTATGAGCAGATAGTTCGACACCGAGATTGCGTAGTCGCCTATGCGCTCGAGTACTCCGCTGAGCTGGAGGCACGATACAAGTTCGTACGGAGACGCACTCATCTTCCGAGATACGGCCGTGTCCTTAATGGCCATGTTACACTGTCTGGATATCAACCAGTGAATCCTGTTTATCTCGATATCCCTGTAGTTCATATCCCTTA
>JAITTK010000100.1 GCA_031287135.1 Candidatus Methanoplasma reticulitermitis | reverse complement strand
TCGCCCCTGCATTACGCGGCGGCAGGCGGCAACAAGTTTTTGGGACAGGCACTCATTGAAAAAGGCGCGGAGGTTAGCTGTCAGCATGAGGATGGAGAATCTCCCCTGATCGTGGCGGCTATGCGCGGACAAAATGATTTTTCCGCATTGCTGATTGAAAACGGCGCAGATGTCAATGCGGTTGACAATCTGGAGCACAGTGCCCTGTATTATGCGTCCGAGAACGGCTATACGGAGATCGTGGAGCAATTGATCGTGGCAGGAGCCGAAAATTAAGGTTAAAAGAAGTGTGTTTAGCATGGACACGGTGCAAATGCAAAGGCATTGAAACCGAGCGTGGGAATATGAATAGCGAAATCGCTCACAACAATCTGCTCTTTGCGATTATCGCAAAGCTAAAACAGCTTAAAGACTGGCTGAAAGAGGCACTTGTGTCCGTAACTCTCACACCCAAAGTCCCGTCGACATTGGCGGATATTCGTGACGGGCCGCAGACCTCGCACATCCTGCCGCAGAACGGACACGGGAATGTTTTGAAAAGTAGTTAACCGTACAAAGTCGGGAACGGCATCATCCGTTCCTGTAATACACCGCATCCCGGACCCTGTTCCCCAGCGACCTCGGCCATATTGCGCAACATCTTAACGGCTGCTCCATGGAACAACATTATCTCCCGAATGTAGTATATATAAATACTCAGCATCAAATCCAAGACCGTCATGTTCTGCATGCGCGGAAAGGACGGGATAGCATGGAAGTAAACAGAATAAGAAAGTATTTTGCAGAATTGGTGGGAACCATGATACTGGTCTTCATGGGTTGCGGCGCGGCGGTATTCCTGGGCGTCAGCACGAGCGGCGGTCATCTGGCCGTCGCATTGGCATTCGGTCTTTCGATCGTGGCCGCCGCATATGTAATCGGGCCGATCTCCGGCTGTCACATCAATCCTGCGGTGTCCTTCGGGGCGTTGCTCACGAAGAAAATAGGATTCACGGATTTCGTGGGCTACGTGGAATTCCAGATAATAGGTGCGATAATAGGTGCCGCGATGCTTTGGGGACTCGTCGACATAACCGGTCTGGTCGACATGACGGGCGGTGCGCTGGGGGCCAACAGCGCTTCGACGACGGGTGTCGCCGGAGCGATTCTGGTCGAGATCATATTGACGTTCATCTTTGTGCTCGTGATACTCGGTGTAGTCTCGGACAAGACGAAAGGGAGTGTCGCCGGAATAGTCATCGGTCTCACGCTGGCCTTCGTGCACATAGTGGGGATACCCCTCACAGGGACATCGGTCAACCCGGCGAGGAGCATAGGGCCCGCCCTGTTCTCAGATGTCGGTTCATCGCTTCCCGATCTGTGGATATTCATAGTCGCCCCGCTGGTCGGAGCCGCCATAGCCGCCGTTGTGTTCGTGGGACTGTACGGTTGGGATAAAGCGACGGGAGAAGAGGACATCTGATCCCGAACACCGGGGCACCGCCCCGGTTTAAACACATACCAACAGCACTTTTGCATCGGATGCACCGACAGCCCCGTCGGTCCGACGGCCTCAGTATTAAAATATCGGAGCATATACATATTATACGATGGTAAGAACAAATTGTCTCGGCTGCGGCAAGCCTCTCGGAGGGTTCTTGGACGCATACAGCTCGAAGCTGATGTACGGCGAGGTCTGTCTCACATGCAACAAGAAACTGGCCTCGATACCGAACTACCAATTCCTGAGGCCTGAGCAGATAAACGACATAATAAAGGGAAAGGTCAAGAAATCCGAGGTCAACCCATCCCCTCAGTTCTTCTCCGGGCCGGACCAGTCGAAGAAACAGTCTCCTGCCGAAGAGATAAGACAGTACAAAGAACTGCTCGATGACGGGATAATAACCAAAGAGGAGTTCGATGCGGTCAAGAAGCGTATCATGAACCTCTGAGACCGCCGCGCCGGCCCGGACCCGTAAGATTAACATATCCGGTTCATGCTATTCGGAGGTATGACTGGTCCGAATGATGATCTTCCCTATGATGACGATAAGCTGGAGGCTGCGTTCCAGACAGTTCTGCAGATGAAGAAGAGGGATTTCCCCTCGTACATCGGAGGTCTGAAGGTGGCTTCAGGCAACGAATTCGCCGTCAGGAGTCCGATAGACAGCAGCATAAGCTTCGGTTTCTTCCAGGAGCCGGAGAGCGGGATCACCGACCATGCGGTGGATGTTGCCGCCAAGGTGCATCCGATCTGGAAGGCGATCGGTATCGAAAAACGCATAAGCTATTTCGAGAACCTTCTCGAGTCGGTGAAGGCACAGAGATACAGGCTTGCGGCGATGGTGATCCTCAGTTCCGGAATGACCCGAAGGGAATCGGTGTCCGAGGTGGACAGGCTCATAGATGTGATCTCTTCCGAATGCGGCAGAGCGAAGAAAGAGATGGACGGTAAGACCGGAGTGTGGGGGATAATCACATCCCACAATTCGCCCCTGGCATCCCCGGTGGGCCACGCGGTCGCCGCGATGATCGCCGGCAACACCGTCGTCGTCATGCCGTCCAGATACTGTCCCGTACCGGTATACGTGTTGTACGAGATGATCGAGAGGACGGGTCTCCCCTCCGGCGTAATGAATGTCCTGATCGACAGGAAGGACGACACATACGAGCATCTGGCCAACGATCCGAGGCTGGAAGGTGTCGTGATATCCGGCTCCGCGGACTACACCGAGGATATGATGTTCCTCCAGATCGACGATGAACTCAAGGTCCTGAACGAGCTGAAAGGCATGAATCCGATCATAGTCCATCGGTCCGGCGATGCGGACGCGACGGCATCCGGTATACTGTCGTCGGCATTCTCGTACAGCGGACAGGGGCTGTTCTCGACATCGAAGCTGATCATATCCGCGGACGACAGCAACAAGATCATAAACGCCCTTCTTGAAAAGGTGAGGGGACTGAAGATCGGCGATCCCGCGGATGCCGATGTGTTCTCCGGGCCATTGATCTCCGAGGCGGGCGCGAAGAAATTCGTTAAGAAGCTGAATGAGGTAAGGGGCAGTGTTCTGTACGGCGGAAAGAAGGTGGATGACGAATTCACCGGCAACGGCTCATATTTCACTCCCGCAATCATAACCGGTCTCGATGATGACGATGAACTGATGTACATGGATTTCGGGATGCCTGTGCTGTGCATAAAGACCGTTCAGGACTTCGATGCCGCGCTCGAGGAGCTGGCGGAGACGGAATGCGGACTGTCCGCAGGCATATTCTCGAAGGACCGCAAGGTCATCGAAAGGTTCCTCTCAGAATCGGATGCGAGATTCAAGTTCGTGAACGAGAGCAGCACGACCCTGCGCCCGGCCGTATATGCCAGGGCGGAGGAGTTCCTCAAATGATCAGATTCCCCTGATCTTCACCTTTCTGAAACATCCCTTGGCCGTCCCGGCCATCTCCGCCAGCGTCGCCTCGGGATATGGTTTCGTACCCGCATACGGGCCGGTGACTGCCCGGTTATCGAATTGCTGTATTATCATGTTCTCCGAACCATCCAGGTCGCGGAGCATCCGTACAAATGAATCATGTGTGATTATGCCGGGAACGGCCACGGTCCTGATATCATACGGTATGCCGGAGTCCCGAAGGACCTTCAGACTCCTCTTTATCGTTTCCGTGTCGACACAGACCCCGGCCGCCTTCGAATATGTTTCCGGGTCGAGGGGGGCCATCACGTTCATGCATACCCTATCCACCAGTTTTGCACCCGCGAGATCGTCCAGCATGTCAGGGTTGCTCCCGTTGGTGTCCAGTTTCACTTTGACTTTCAGGCCCTTGATCCGACCTATCAGTTTGTAAAGATCGCCGTTGACGGTGGGCTCTCCGCCGGATATGACGACGGCCTCCAGGAAATCCCTGTTCTCTTTTATGTAATCCAGAATGGGTTCCGCGCCGATGGATTCCCCGGACGGGAACATCAGATCGGGTCGGTTGCAGTAAGGACATCTGAAATTGCATCCCGACAGAAGTATCGCGCAGGCATTCTCGCCCTCCCATTCCCGGAGGGCCGTCTTGACGAACCCGGCGATGTGCACGGCATCACCCGAGGCTGGAGATGTCCGCGACCGTGAAGACCCCGTTCTGTTCGGAGAGGTATCTGTCCAGTTTCGACCTCAGTTCATCCATCGTGAGACCGCTGTTCTTCATATCGGCCACGACCTCCAGTGTCATCATCTGATACGAGATCACTATCTTCGAGAAGACGGAGATTATGTTTATCTTCTCCTCGGCAAGCGGTTCAAGCGCCACATTGATGGTGCCGGGGCAGTCCGGGATGTTGATGTCCACCTTTATGAGCTTCGTGTCTTTTTTGAAGAAAACCACGGACACGAGCCACGAGGAGGGGTCGACGGTTATCATGACCTCCGATCCCTCCACGTCGTTCAGGATGTCGCCGTATTCGACGCCGAGGTCGAAGGAACCGGAGTGGAATGTCGTCGGAGAGCCGTGGCGTATCTCCTCTTTGATCTGTCCTTCCGACTCTTTCCTGAACATGCGCCCTATGTTCGCCGGCTTTATGCTTATGTATTTTATCAGGGACACCGAAGGGTCCCCGGCCGCTTTGAGCTGTGAAAACCTCTCTTTTATTATGTCTCCCTCGCCCGCGAAGTTCAGCTCGCACATTATGTTCCATATGATGACGGTCTCGGATATTCCGTTGAGAGACACGGAGTTCAGTATGTTTATGCTCTGATCCCCCAGGAATTTCGCGGACTGCACGGTGGCTCCCGGTACATCCTCCATGTAGATGTCGACATGGGAAAGGGTCCTGAAGTTCTCCTGAGGGTACATCGACAGTATCAGCTCATATCTCTTCGGGCCCTTGTCCGGGTATTTGAAAAGCGAGCTGTAAATATATCCTCCCTCGACAAGCCCCATTATGTCGGTGAGCCATCTGTCCATGCGGATCCTGTTGTTCTCTATCTTCGTGAACTCCCAGTTCTTCATCTTACCATCATCCGGTCAACTGATTCTGTTCATATATCCTTTCGGTCGGAATTCTTTACCGAGACGGCCGGTCTCAGCCAATCCGGCCCTTCCCCGGCTTGCCTGACATCAAGCGATATGTTCCTTACGCTTATCGGGGATTCGTCGGAATCAGCCAGTTCCCTAAGTCTGCATACGAGTTCGTCCCCTCTTCCCCCGAGTCCGGTGCCGCCGACCGCACCGTTTATAAGATCAATGGCCTCCCTTATCTTCGCGGATGCTTTCCTGAGTTTCCTAACGGATATCTCTTGACGGGATACGGCTTCCGACTTAGCTCCGGAGAAGACGTATCTGCTGGGTACGAGCACCGTCCTGCCGACGGCATACGGGCACAACACGCATTTCCTCCCGATCTCCACCGGATCCCCGTCCAGGGATCTGTTCATCACGGATGACATGGCGTTCCCGCAGACCGGACATATATGCGGGACGGTGCCGGCATCGGATTCCCTGTACTCGATCGATACTTTGAGTATGCCTCTCTCCAGACCGATCCTCCTTATCCTTTCCACGCCGACCCGGTATTCCCCGTCCCTCTTCAGCAGTTCATCCCTCACAAGCCTGAGTAATTCGGCCTGGGTCTCTATATGCGGGGTCCGTCCTATAACGGATGATACGGCATCGGAAATGATATCTTCATCGGGGATCCTGTATGGCACGGGACCATCATACGGTTCGGAGATATTAACCGTTTCCGAACACCGTAACGACGGAACGCGGCCTTCACCGCGCGCCCGATCGTATGATGCGTGAACATGTTTAATATGTGGTCAGCCATCGGAATGGCGGGCGAGGGTAGCCGAGTTGGCCAAAGGCGCAGGACTTAAGACTCCCAGGGGAAGATATTCTGTCCCGCAGGGGTTCAGGGGTTCGAATCCCCTCCCTCGCACCATTCGAAAAATGCGATTCGTGAAACAGATGTTGGTCCGACACCGCAGTCGAACGGCTTTGAAACCGATTGACAGTTCATCGATCAGCGGTATCTTCGGCGATCCGTCATTCTTGCGAGATGCCCATGCGGCGGACGCTTTGTATGAACGGGTTGCCGGGGGCAGTGGGCACCTAGCTATTATCGGGATTTCTCACCGAATCACTATTGGTACATATACATATATAAATAAATAGAATTACCCTCTCCGTGAACACATCTCACAGGCGTGTTTTTAACGGCGATATAACAGGAGGTAAGTATCCATTACCAATAATTCAGATAAAAAGGCCGGGGGGAGATCGGTGACCCTCTCCCGCAGGAAAATGGCGGCGATGTTCGCCGCGATACTGTTCGCGGCGGCCGCGTTCGTCGCATTCTATGAAACACCGGACGGGTCCGACGCAGCAGCAGGCGACTTCCAATACGAATACAACGGAGTCACTCTCGAATACACGGTGACATCATCGACGGCACCCCTCACCGTATCCGTCATCGGATACGTCGGCACTCCGGCGGATGTGATCATACCGGACACTGTTACAAACCCCGATGATGGCTTGGTCTACAGCGTGACGGCCGTCGGATATCGGGCATTTGTAACCTGCGCTTCACTCAAAACCATCGACTTCGGCAACAGTGTGGAGACCATCGGAAAACTTGCATTCCATTTCTGTCCCGCCCTCAAAACCGTTGACTTCGGCAGCGTGACGGCCGTCGGAGACCAGGCGTTCTCAGTCTGCATATCGCTCGAAACCCTGGATTTCGGCAATGTGGAGACCATCGGAAATGCGGCATTCGAGCAGTGCACCAGCCTCATAACCATAGAATTCAGGAGCGTGGAGACCATCGGAGACGAGGCGTTCTTGTCCTGTTCCATTCTCAAAACCGTTGACTTCGGCAACAGTGTGGTGACTGTCGGAAATGCGGCATTCATGAAGACCTCTCTCATAACCGCAGACCTCGGCGACATGGTGGAGACCATCGGATCTCAGGCGTTCGAAAGCTGTTCAGCCCTCACAACCGTTGACTTCGGCAACAGAGTGGAGGTCATCGCACTTCAGACATTCTACGAGTGCCTCTCCCTTGAAACCGTGGATCTAAGCAATGTGAAGACCATCGGAGAGTGGGCATTCTCAGTGTGCCTCTCCCTTGAAACCGTGGATCTCGGCAGCGTGGAGACCATCAAAGATTGGGCATTCGAGAACTGCTATGCCTTAGAATCCGTCACGATAGACGGCAGTGCGGACATCCGTACCGATGCATTCTTAGACTGCGACAAAATCAGGACCGTGACCGTCACCGGAAACAATACGACCAAGGTCATACAGACGTACTTCAGTAACGGCGGCAGCAACTGGTATCTTCCCGGCGCGACCTCACCCGCGGAGTACCTGTTCCTCGACGATCTGGATTCAACCGTGTACGATCCGAACGGCATCCCAGGTATAGCAGGGGATACGGGAAGGAAGCTTTGGTTCGGTGCCGACAGCGCCGCATACGAGTGGGATACTGGCTCATCAAGATGGATCGCGGTTTACACCGTGACCCTGACGGCGGGGCAGGGCATAAGCGGGTTCGCATACGGGATCAACGGCAGCCCTAGCACCCCGTACACCGCGCCTTTCACGGTCAACAAAGGGGATCTTCTTGTGATAACCGCGACCATGCGCACGGGATATGAGTTCAGGTCATGGTCATCGTCATCGACGGCCAACCCCCTGACGATACAATCGGTGAGCGGGGCCGTGACCCTGACCGCTGACGGTGTCCTGAAGGAGTATACCGTGACCTTCGACTCCGGTCCCGAATACACGGTATTCATCGGCGGCTCCCCCGTGCACTCGGCGGTAACGGTCAGCCACGGGGATGACCTGACGTTCAGCATACGCGTCTCGGCCGGTTACATCGTGAGACCGTCGCTGTCGGGCACCGCGGACATATCCCTGCAGACCAACGGATGGTACAGGATACAGAACGTGCAGTCGAACGTGCACGTGAACATCCTGGTGCAGCCAGATGGCAGCAACGGAGGAGGCTCGGGCACGGGAGGGGGAAGCGGTTCCGGCGGAGGCCAGGGAGGATACGACTCGGGCGGAGGATCCGGAGGTGGTTCCGACACCGGCGAAATACGTCTTCCGTACTGGGTGCCGGTACTAATAATAGCGGCGATACTGGGATGCATGTTTCTGCTGTTCATAATCTTCCGCCGCAGGAAGGATGAGGAAGAGGAGTGAACATAGACCCGGCCTT
>JAITTK010000014.1 GCA_031287135.1 Candidatus Methanoplasma reticulitermitis | reverse complement strand
GAAAAAGTGCACAAATCAAGGCTTCTGATCTTCTCGATCTTTGCAATCATAGGGTTTGCGACATGTATAGGGCTGGTCTTGTCCGCGGCAGGCAGATTCCCCGATCTCTGGGATCTCCTGAGGGGGGTTATGAGCAGTGTGCTGGCCTTGCTGTTCGCAGTCATAATATTGGATAACATAAACGCTCACAGCGATAATAAGAAGAAAAAGCGTGAAGAAAGGAAAGCGATCATACGCCACAACAAGATCATCCAACCGGTTGTCGATCTGTACATCATACGAAAGAATATGGTTATAACCCCCAACGACAAGAAGGTCAGGAAATTCAAGATCAACGCCAAATTCACGATAAAGGACATGAGGGATATGTTCGGACCCTCCGAACTGATTTCCGATGTCGGAAAGTCGAAAATAGAGGTTTACTCATTCTATCAGGAGAAACTCCATGACAAGTTCATCCATCTTGTGGAAGATGTCGATTTCAACGTGTATTCGGACCTCTGCGATGCTGCGATGGATTACATAAACGCAACATCATACGGCTCATCCGCGCTGGATGCTGTCGTGGGGTATCAGAAGACCATGGCCGGAACGAAATCAATGAAATCGATAGTGATCAACATGATACGGGATGAACCGGAGAACGGTAAGTTCATAGATGCCCCTCCCGCACTGAAGAACGTATATCTCGTGCATCAGATGATCAACGAGCAGGAGGTCGCTCTCTCGAAATATCTGAAAACCGTGCAGGATATGTTGGCAGAGGACAGTAAGGAAAAGGGCAGAAACACGGAATCCGAAATAGATTATGAGTGATCCCCGAATCTGATATCGATCTGTCTGCCAAGAGATATGGAATCCTCCGTGACCACGCAGTCGTAAGCCAATACCCCGACCCCCGCCCTGTCGGCCCGCTCCACCTCCAGCGCGAACTCTTCATGCATATCATAATTGGGTGAGAAAGTTCCGGGTCCCTTCATTTGGATCAGGAACATTATGTATGCCTCATAACCCTCTCTCAGCGAGTTCTCCAATTCCTTTACGTGTTTCAATCCGCGTTCGGTCGGAGCATCCGGGAATAATGCCGTACCGTCTTTTTCCAAAGTTACTCCCTTTATCTCCATCAGTATCTTTCTGTCGCCTTCTTCTGCATACAGATCAATCCTTGAGGCCCCGTAACCATATTCGGGACGTATAAGGTCTATGTCCTCAAATCCGGCGATATTTCTAATCTGGTCAATAATTACTTTATTCGGAGCTTGCGAGTCGATGTTCACCAGCATACCGTTCTTGTATACGGAGACAACATCATATCCGGTAGAACGTTTCGGATTGTCAGATACGGAAAGGATTACATCTGCACCCGGCACAAACAATTCTCTGCACCTGCCGGTGTTGCTTACGTGACATTTTTCCGCAATACCATCTATCTCGACATATGCTATGAATCTATTCGGCCTCTCCAGAAATCTGCCCCGGCGGACTTTGGAATATTTCATGTTCACTTAATCCATTTGAGCACCCTGACATCTGATCGCGGATGTTTATCGATATCACCGTCAGGCTTACCGAGTATCATGGAAGCGATGTAGCGGTGATTGTCCGGCACGCCGCATTCTTTGAGGAATTCATCATCGCCACCGAGTCCGGCTGCAAAACCTATGAAACAGGTACCGTATCCCATGGAATGAGCGGCGAGCATCATATTCCCTACCGCAAGAGAACCATCTTCCACCGGCGTGACGGCATTTTGGTCGGCGAATACGAATATTACAGCAGGTGCGCCGTAAAATATGTCCGAGGCGGGGTCGGCCGCCATCCTCTCGATCATCGGATTCGAATGCCCCGCCGCTTTTGCTTCCTCTGCAAGACGCGATATTGCCTTTCTGCTGTATTTGGACCTGGAATTTTTGTTCTCCATGACAGCGAACTCTATTGCCTGGCGGTTCATTCCGTTGGCTGCATGGAATCCTGCCTTGAGTATTTCCCGTATGTCCTCCTCCGGAACCTTGTCTTCCTTGTATTTTCTGACAGATGACCGTCCGTATATGCTTCGCAATGTATCGTTCATGCACGGTGTTATCGTTCGATGGCAATATATGATTAGCGGCTTTGGGGATAAGGATATCAAACGGCCGGCATCAAAGCACAGGCCATACGAACCCAGGCATGTGCGGATACGAGAAGTGGCGCGGAGGGGGAGATTCGAACTCCCGGGGTGAAACACCACCGGTTTTCAAGACCGGCGCCGTGGGCCAGGCTTAGCTACCTCCGCTCGGGTCAACAATAAATTGGTCATATTTAACTCAACCGTTCGACGAAAGAGCAGTATCTTTGCCGCCGGGCCAAACCTTCTCGATATAACTCATCATCACGGCGAACCATGATACCTCGACAAGCATTGATATTGCGCAAGGGAGTGCCGCTTCGGAAGCGGCCCCCATTATTACAAAGCATAACGTCATGCTCAAACCGGAGTTCTTCCATACGGCCATTGGAAGGTATACCATGCTGTTATCTCTGTTGGAGCCGCGTTTCTTCAGTATATGCAGAATCGCGAAACTCACAACGAATATTCGGACAATGCAGGCAAGTACGACCAGGACCACCGTTCCTGGTTCTGAGAAAAGATAATCTCTGTTCTGACCGATCGACAACGCCACCATCACGAACATCATGATGTTTATCGCAACGACTCTTGTCTTCCTGTTGATTTTCACCTTCTTCATCGGCACGGATGCGGCCATTGGCACCGCCACGAACAATATGACGTAGAGGAACACCCTTGTTACACTGACCGACTCCCCGATCAATGTCCACGCGATCAGAGGCGTCAATACCAATGCGATTAGGTATATGGCCGCCAAAGATAGGACGCACATTGTCGTATTGCCTTTGACGAGGAAAGACATTGTCACAGTGGATACGGCACACGGAACGGCTGCCAGCATGACCCATCCCGCCCATATCTCGGGATGGTCGGCGATGAATAACGAACCTATTGATAACGTGACAATCGTGGATATACCGAAACCCGCGATCACCGAGAGCAATATGGGCCGCTTGTTTTTCCTGAGGTTCTCCGTGTTCAATGACAGGCTGTCGATAGATATCGTCATCTGGATTATCAGAACGATGATCAGCAGCGTGGACGAGAAGTCCCCGACCGGTCCCATCACCAGAGCGC
>JAITTK010000096.1 GCA_031287135.1 Candidatus Methanoplasma reticulitermitis | reverse complement strand
GTGGAAAGGGTCAAGAAGAAAAAGGCCAGCGAGCTCAAGTGGGGTCAGAGGAGATTCAGAAGGGTGACCGCCGGATACGGAGGTTTCCCCAGACCTAAGCCCGAGGGAAGAGAGAAACCTACAAAGAGAGTCAACATCAGATTCAGATGCGAGACCTGCAAAAAGGCCCACCTGACCTCTTGCATAAGAGCGAAGAAATTCGAACTCACGGAGTGATTGCATGACTAATGATTTCATAAAGGTCAAATGCCCGGACTGCGGCAATGAACAGATAGTATTCAGAAAAGCAGCCACGAAAGTAGTATGCAACGTATGCGGATCCACCCTCATCGTGCCGAAAGGCGGCATCGGAGATATCAAGGGCGAGATCGTTGAGGTAGTAGGCTGATGTCCAGGGCCAAAGGCTTTCCCGAGAACGGAGAACTTGTGGTGTGCACCGTCACAAACGTCAAGAATTTCGGTGCCTTCGTCACTTTGGATGAGTATGACGGTAAAGAAGGATTCGTTCACGTAAGGGATGTAGCCACCGGCTGGGTAAAGTATATCAGGGACTTCATCAGAGAGGGACAGAAGATAGTCTGCAAAGTTCTGGGCGTAGACTCTTCCAAAGGACATATTGACCTTTCCCTCAAATCCGTTAACGATCACCAGAAACGAGAGAAGATCCAGCAATGGAAGAATGAGAACAAAGCGGAGAAACTCGTGGAGATAATCGCCGAGCGTATGTCGGTTCCCGTCGACTCCGCATACGAGCTTTTTGCGAATGAACTTCTGGAAGCCTACGAGACGCTGTACGGGGCATTCGAATCCGCCGTCGCTTATCCCGAAGATTTCACAGAGGAGTTCACAGGCGACTGGGTGGATAAATTCATGGAAGTCGCGAAAGAGAATGTCACACCGCCATTCGTTGAGATCGACGGTATCCTCGAGATGGCATCCGCCGCACCGAACGGGGTGGAACTAATCAAAAAAGCTCTGGTGGCCGGAATGAAGGCGGCAGACGGGGCGCATGCGGAGATAACATCGATAGGATCGCCCAGATACAGGGTCGTCGTCGTTGCCAGCGAATACAAGGAAGCCGAGGATGTCATGAAAAGAGTGACGACCAAGGCCATGAACGAACTCACCGCATCGGGCGGTATCGCGTCCCTCAAGCGCGAGAGTAAGTGAGATGAAGTCCTTTCTGAGAAAGTGCACTGCCTGCGGCAGATACACGCTCGGCGATATCTGTCCGGCGTGCGGTTCCGTATCTGTGAACCCGGTGCCGGCGAAATTCTCGCCGGAGGACCGTTATGGGGGGTACAGAAGGAAATCCGTTGAAGAGGAGTATGGGGAGAATGGAAAGTATCATCATCTATGATTCCAAACCTTCCCTCAGGACCCCCGTTTTCATCGAGTGCCTTCCGGGCATCGGGAATGTGGGTAAAACGGCGGGTGACTTCCTGGCCGATTCGCTCAACGCGAAAAAATTCGCCACCATATATTCCAAACATTTCCCGTCCCAGGTCACTCTCGACGATGACAACGTTATTGAGATGATGAACAACCAGCTATGGTATGCAGAGGATATCGGCGGGCGGGACATAATATTCCTCAGAGGAGACTGCCAGGGATCGACCCAGGAAGGACAGTTCGAACTCTGCAAGGAGATACTGGACATCATAATGGGATATGACGTGTCATGCATAATCACCCTCGGAGGATACGGCACCGGCGCGATGGTCGATGCTCCGCGCGTGTTCGGGGCGGTTACCGAACTCGCGGTGAAGAAAGAGTTCATGGGATACGGGGTGGAGTTCCCGCCCGGAGACCCGAACGCGGGGATAATAGGGGCAAGCGGGATCTTTGTCGGACTCGGAAAGATATACGGGATACCTTCGATATGCCTTATGGGGGAAACCTCCGGGTATTTCATCGACCATAAGAGTGCGATGTCCATGGTCGGCGTGCTCATGCAGAAACTGAACGTGGAGGTGGATCTCAAAGAACTGAAGGACAGATCGGAACAGATCGATGAACTCACGGCAAAAGTCAAGGAGATGGAGGACCGCAGCCATCATGATCTCGGCTACATAGGATGAAGTGGCCCGGAAGATTACATTTAAATAGAGTATCCTTAATCATGTTTCACCCCACCTAGCTCAGCCTGGCTAGAGCGGCTGACTGTAGAGTGTTCTCGGAGTAATCCGATACAGCCGTTGAAATCAGCAGGTCCCCTGTTCAAATCAGGGGGTGGGGACCACTTATCCATCCGGCATCTCCGGGGATGCTTCATCTACGATCGTATCAGTGGTGCTATCAAGGCATACGATGCAAGAACTTACACTCAACTTCCGAGAGAGCCAAAATAAGCATAACTCAACCACAGAGACGAGATTCGGCAGAAAACATCCCGGCTTAAATGAAACCACAAACCGTCAACCCATCAAAAAGTTGAACTCCCGTTATGGCGACATAATAACGTTCACTTGTTGTAGCAACTGCGTCTTTAGATTCGGTCACAACAAAATTTATATAAATTTAGTCTATCCTAAATTTATAAAAACAAAAGAGTCGGGATAGCCATGGAAAAAATAGCAATAGTATACTGGAGCGGGACCGGGAACACCGAGAGGATGTGCGGATTAGTAAAGGACGGGATAACAAGCGCCGGGGCTGAGGCGATAGTTTACGCTGCGGATGACTTCAACAAAAGCAAAATGTCCGAATACTCCAAAATCGCATTCGGATGTCCGTCGATGGGGGACGAGGTACTGGAAGAAGATGTGTTCGAACCGATGTTCAGTTCGATCGAATCCGACCTGGGCGGCAAGAAGATAGCCCTCTTCGGATCGTACGGTTGGGGGGACGGGGAATGGATGAGGCTCTGGACAGAGCGCTGCAGAAGCACCGGCGCGACCCTTGTATCCGAAGGGGTGATAGCCAACGAAAGCCCTAACAGTCAAGAGGCTGCCGATTGCAAAAACCTGGGCGTGAAATTGGCAAAGGCGTAAACCGGGTCACAAGCATGATGGAAAGAAAAGTGGTCGAGCACTGCTCACCCACCCTGGCCGGCATAAAATGCGGAAGTCTGTTCAAATACAGCGACAGGATGGGGGCGTCGGAAGAAGTCCGGCGCCTCAACGGTCTCTTGAACCCCCGCGGGATATCTGTTCGGATAATCTATTCCTGCGCCTGCCGGGACTTGGTCCTGGTCTATCGGGAGAACAAAATAATGGAAAGACTATCCTCGCCGGAGATATCGGGTCTTTTGCATCTGATGGGTTACGATTGCTGCGATATCCACTCATGCTTGACCCGCTTAACAGAGAAAATGAACTCCGGGGGAACGATCCCCCCGGAAATAGGTATATTCCTGGGATATCCTTTGGAAGACGTGTTGGGTTTCATGGAATACGGTGGGAGATATTCCAAAACAATGGGGTGCTGGAAGGTCTACGGCGATGAGGAGTGTGCTGTCAGGACATTTGCAAAGTACAAGAAGTGCAGAGACATATTCTTAAAGAAGTATGAGGCGGGATCCTCGATAACAAAATTAGCTGTTCCCGTATGATTACCGGCATGATTAATAAACCACACAACACGATAACCCCTCATGGAGAAGTCTGTGGTTTGGGACATACTCAAGTCGGGAAAGGAGGTCGGGAGAGATACACCGGGCCACGATGTCTATAACAGGGCACTCGAGGCCTGTGCGGAGAAAAGACTCCGATACAACACACTGCCTCTCACGACGGAAGAGAGGAAAGCCATGCTCTCCGATATGCTGGGCACTCCTGTTGTCGGCGGCACCAAAGTCGTTCCGCCGTTCCATTGCGACCTGGGATTCAATATAAAACTCGGGAAGAATGTGCTTATTAATTACGACTGCGTCCTTCTGGATTGCGGGGAGATATCTGTCGGGAACAACGTGCTGATAGGTCCCGGGACGAAGATCGTCACTGCAAAACACCCGCTTGATGCCGGAAAGAGAGCAGACTGGTCCGTGACCTGTGCCCCCGTGAATATCGGGGATGATGTTTGGATCGGTGCGGGGGCGGTAATCCTTCCGGGCGTATCGGTCGGTGCCCGCTCCGTTATCGGAGCGGGTTCCGTCGTTACGAAGGACGTGCCCCCTGACACCATTGTCGCGGGGAATCCTGCGAGGATTCTCAGGAAACTATGACCTCATCCTCCCTTACGGACATAAACCGATGAAGAGCCGCTGAGACCGCACGCTTTTGTATCATCCTCTCTTCACCGCAACGCTCCCGGTTTGAAGCTATACCGCCCCCAGGATCGGAACGACATTGACGTACTGATGATCGCCGCCGTTGTTGCAGAAGTATCCGGAATATCGATTCCGCTCATGGCAGATCCGACAGAGAGCATCATTGCATGCAAATAAACATTCGCCATAATTTTGTAAAAAATGTTTTGGAATTGGTTTGAATCTGATCAAGACGCCTTATATTTCGGACACCCGGGACATTCCCCGTTCCGTCATCGGTACGGGTCCCGTGGCCACGAAAGACATCTTGCCGATTTCATTGCTGGATCGCATCAAAGTCATAAAAGTCCGTTCAATCAGAACTCCCTTCTTATGAATGACAGCCATGCCAACACCATCGAGACTATGCCCCAGCCGACCATTGTTCCGACGACCTTTACGAGGTCCGGTGCGCTTATCATCCACTGTTCGAATGTCTCCTGCGGCAATCCCAGTTGGTCAATTAGATTCTGTATCATCTCATTCGTGCTATCCACATATGCCGGTATGCATGTAGATATCGCATTTGATGACTCATTGAGCATGAACCATGGATCCACTGATGCGGATCCGCTTATCACGCTCGATATTATAGGAAGTATGAGCAGCAGGAGCACGAATGTCAAAATCGCACTGGTGCTTCCTATTTTCATAACAGAGCTTATCAATGCGGCGACACCCG
>JAITTK010000051.1 GCA_031287135.1 Candidatus Methanoplasma reticulitermitis | reverse complement strand
TGTTGATGTTAACCCGTTCTTTTATCCGTTCACCGGCGGCATCGAGCACAGGATCCACGACACGAGCAGGCTTCTGGCTTCCAGAGGCCACGATGTGACTGTGCTCACCGGTCGGCTCCCGGACACCCCCGAGGAAGAGAAAACGGAATACGGATACAGAGTCATGAGGCTCAAATCGACTATAATCAATATCTACAATCCGCCGTTCATATCATCCAAGGATGTCCTTGAGACCCTGAAGGATATCGATGCGGACATTGTTAACTATAATTACAGATGGGCTCCGAGCTACAACAGGGACCTCAGAAGGTATGACGGCAAGAAGGTCTTCACATACCACAACATGTGGGGAGAGGGCATCGGGATGCAGGCAAGGCTCTCATCCGTTAACGATGACAGATTCCGATCCTGTCTGGACACGTTCGACCACATAATCGCGGTCAGCGACCATGTGCGGAACGACCTCGTACGAAGGGGGTATCCTCCGGAGTACATAACATCGATACCCACCGGCCTGTCGGAATATCCGGAGGTCGGGGACGGTGACGGGGAGTTCATACTCTCCCTGGGCAGACTTGTGAAAACAAAAGGTCTTGAATACCTAATCAGGGCCATGCGCGATATTGATTACAAACTGATAATATGCGGCAAAGGACCGGAGAGGGAGCGTTTGGAAAGAATGATACGCAGATTCGGCCTGGAGGACAGGATCGAGATGAGGGGCTGGGTGGGGGAAGACGAGAAGGAAGAACTCATGAGGTCCTGCAGATTTTTTGTAATGCCTTCACTGTTTGAATCCCTCGGTCTTGCCGCCATCGAGCTTATGGCACATGGCAGGCCGATCGTGTATTCCGATGTGAACGGACTCCCGGGAACCGTCAAAGACGGGGGGATATCCGTCCCTCCGAAAGATCCGATCGCGCTATCAAAGGCCATTAACACACTCGTTGCCGACCGCAGCTATACGGAAGAGCTCGGAAAGAATGCCGTCAGACGGGCACATGCATACAGATGGGACGGGCTCATGCCGAAGATCGAATCCGTGTACGGTAAAGTATTGTCGGGAGAGTACTCCTCCGAAGACATTCGGGGCACGGACTGAAACACAAAAATATTATTGTATATCAGCATCTGGAAATGGGATTGCATGGACCGTTTTACAGATTTTCTCAAAAAGTACCGGGAAGGGATTCTCTACCTCGCATGCGGTGCCGGAACGGTCGTGTTGAGCTGGCTGACATATGCTTTGTTCGTCGGGATCAATATCGATGTCAGCACGAGCAACATCCTGTCATGGATCTGTGCGGTGTCCTTCGCATTCGTTGTGAACAAATGGATAGTGTTCCGGAGCTATTCTCTGGAAAAAAACGTCCTTGTGAAAGAAGTCGGCTCGTTCTTTTTCCTGCGCATAATGACCGGATTGGTGGCGATAGCGACATTCCCGGCCCTGTATTTCGGTCTGGGACTGAATATGTCCCTGTTCAACGTTGACGGGATGGTCGCGAGGATAACGGTCAGCGTGATAGAGATAGTTCTGAATTATTTCGCAAGCAAGTTCATAGTATTCAGGATAAGAAAATGAAAATGTCCGATCGGGACCTTGTTTCAAAGAGGTTCAGTCAACATGTTCGAGCCAGTTGCTGTATTTCGGGTCCTTGCCGACAGTGATCTCGTGGAACCTGTCGTGGATCTTCTTCGTTATGTCCCCGATCTTCCCCGTGCCTATCGTCCTGCCGTCCACAGATGTTACCGGCACGACCTCGGCGGCCGTTCCCGTCATCCAGACTTCATCCGCCGTGACAAGCTGTGTTCTGGTTATCCGAGTCTCTATGACCTCATATCCCATACCGCGGGCAACGTCAATGACTGAATTCCTGGTTATGCCCTCCAGTATGCATTCCGACACTTGCGGGGTGAGTATCTTATCCCTGCTGACGATGAAGATGTTCTCGCCCGTGCATTCCGCGACGTGTCCGGATGAGTTGAGCATCACAGCTTCGTTGGCGCCCTGGCGGACGGCCTCCCTCTTCGCGAGACAGGATGTCACATACGCGCCGTTGACCTTCGCGCCGGCCGGCCCGCACAGATTGTCCGGCCTGTGCCAGGACGAAGTTATCAATTTCGCCCCCTCCGTGGATGCGTTGCCGAGATACGCTCCCATGTGTATGCATGTTATGGACAGCGATGCGGGAACGCCGACCGGGTTGAGCCCGACCTCCTCTCCGCTCAGGAACACGCAGGGTTTTATGTAATCGACTTTTTTGTTGGCCTTTACGGCGGCCTTGACCGCTTCGATTATACCCTCCGCATCATACAGTCTGCCGCCGAACTCCGGCTCTATCCCCATGACCTTGCATCCGTCGAGGAGCCTGTTTACGTGTTCCCTGAGCCTGAAGACCGCCGATCCCTTCGGTGTCTGGTACACCCTTATGCCCTCGAACACGCCCGTACCGTAGTTCAAGGCATGCGTCATGACATGGACCTTCGCATCGTCCCAGTTAATCAGTTTCCCGTTAATCCATATCTTATCTGTTTTTTCCATCTCATTACCTTCCTTGGCAACGATCAGAGCGCATTGAGCGCCATGACATACTTATCCGTCCGGCTGCGCTCTATTATCTCCTCGACCTGTGACGCCCCGCCGACCAGTCCGACATTACCGTTGGATGTCGACATAAGGGCGTAAGCCGACTGTCCTTCCGACGGTATCATCTCCGCATCGTAAACATCCTGTAATTTCTCGAGTCTTCCCATGGCCGTCTCCGCGGCCTCTCTGTCTATGACCGAGAGTACCATCCTTGATTTCTGAGGGACCTCGCATTTCCCGACCACTATCGTCTCGACATTTATCTTATTGCGGGTGAACTCGCCCATGACTCTCTGCATGACACCGAATTCATTCTTGACAATCAAGGATATCACATGCATGATTACCACACTCGGACGCTGATTATTCTGCGCATATATGAAATAGCGGTTACGATTTACACGGGCATATGTCGGATGATAAAGGGACGTGCACCGTAATACTTCCAACATACAATGAAGAAGAGAACATAGCGGACATGGTAACCCTGCTCCGCGAGATGTACCCGGATTTCCGCATCCTGATAATGGATGACAACTCCACCGACAGGTCTAAGGAGCTGATCGACGCCCTCGGCTACGATAATGTCAGATTCTTTATCAGGGATCCGAAGGACAGGGGACTGGCGGCCAGCACATGCCAGGGCATACTGGAGACGGATACGGACTATTTCATAAACATGGATTCCGACTTCCAGCATCCCCTTTCTGCCGTCCGTAGGATATACGACGATCTGGAGAGAGGGTCCGACCTCTGCATCGGGGTGAGGGAGAACCGCAAGGCCCTCGGCATCAAGAGGAGCCTGGGATCATGGGCGTTCCACTTCCTTGCCTCGGCCACGCTGTTCTTCCGCGGAAAGAAGAGATCCCGTGATATAATGAGCGGACTCTTCGGCGGAAGGACCGAGATATTCTCCGAAGTGATCGGGGATCACGGGGATGAATTCGAAATGTCCGGATTCAAGGTGCTCTTTGACCTGATGAAATATTCACCGGACGGGATAATCATAGGAGAGATAACATACGAATTCGGTAAAAGACAGGGCGGAGAATCCAAAGTCAGCCCGAAAGTCGTTATGTCCGTGCTGAGACAATGCGGTGCCGTCGGCCGGTTCCTGGCCAGGATCTACGGCATTGCGAAAAAATGAATCAGCCGCTCAGCATCTCATCCACGACATCGACGAATGTTTTCCTGTCGGATACCTTGTAGGTTTTCAGTCCGAGTCTTTTTCCGAACTCGACATCTTTGTCATTGTCGCCTATCATGACGGATATCGTCGGGTTGATGTTGTGTTTCAGGATGGCGGCTATGCCCATGCCTATCTCCGGTTTCCTGCAGTCGCAGCCGTCATCGGGATGATGGGGGCAGAAGAATATGTCGTCTATGCTGCCGCCCTCGGCCTCTATCTCGCGCATCAGTCTGTCGTGTATGGCGCCGAGGATATCCTCGTCGAGCATGCCCCTGGCGATGCCTGACTGGTTCGTTACCATTATGACAAGATATCCCGCGTCCTTGAGTCTGGATATCGCCTTCGGCACCCCCGGCAGAAGCTTGAGTTTGCCGGGATCGTTACAGTACGGGACATCCTTTACGATGGTGTCGTCCCTGTCCACGAAAACCGCTTTCTGACCGAACACCTCCCTCTCGACTATGCCGCAGATCGCGTGGCACGCGACCAGGTATCCTTCCTGCACCCTCGGAGTCTCTCTCGTGGGTATTATCACTCCCAGATCCGTCATCTCTTTCAGTACCCCGCCGTCCCCGGTGAACGATATCGTCTTCGCACCCTTTCTTTTGGCCATCTCGACCGCCAGGATTATGTTCCTTGAGTTTCCGGATGTACTGAGGCCGACCACGACATCTCCCTCGCGGCATACCGCTTCGACCTGTCTTTGGAACACCAGATCGTATGTGTAGTCGTTGCCGATTGCCGTCACCGGGGCTATGTTGGACAGGGAGACACCGGCCATCGGGGGTCTGTGAAATGCATATTTCCCGGAGAATTCCGCGGCTATGTGCTGAGCATCGGCCGATGATCCCCCGTTGCCCATGAATATCACCTGCCCTCCTTTTCTGACGGATTCCGATATCATATCCGCGGCCGCCCTTATCACAGACGGGTCGATACCGGATATAACGGATGAGCTCCTCTTCAGCTCACAGGATATGAAGTCATTCATTCTTACTTCTCCATGACGTGACCCCGCTGGGGTCGAACATAAAGTCGGTTATCACAGCACCGCGCTTCTGCAGTTCCTGTGCCACCTGCGCCTTTGCGTCATATTCGCAAATATAATACATAAATCCTCCGCCGCCCGCCCCCGATACTTTGCCGCCTATGGCCCCGTTGGCCGTAGCCGCGTCATATAGGTTGTTTATGTTGCTGTTGGATATCTTGTCGGAGAATTGTTTTTTGTACTCCCATGATTCGTGAAGGAGCTGCCCTGCCGACTCTATGTCCCCTTTCTGGAAGGCCCTGCTGATCTCCCTTGCCAGTCTTTTGGACTCATCCAATGCTTTTTCATTCAGACCTTTTTTGAAGGCTTCGATCTGCGTATCGATTATCTCCGCCGATTCCCTGGATGTCCCGGTGTAACACAGCAGTGATCTGCACTGCAGTTCATTGGATACGTCGCTGCTTATCTTAACCGGATTCACTCTCACTCCCGCGCTGTCCATCTCCATGAGGTTGAATCCCCCGAATGCGGCGGCATACTGGTCCTGTTTGCCTCCTTTGAGGCCTATGTCCACCCTTTCGAGATGATATGCGAGCCTTGCGATCTCATCCGGGGACATATCCTCCCCCAACCAGTCCGCCACTGCCGATATCAATGCGACCATCATCGTGGACGAACCGCCGAGACCGGAGCCGGCGGGCGCATCCGACTGTATCACCATATCGAACCCTTCCTTGATCTCGAAGTGATTGTTCACGGCTTTGACCAGATCGAATTTCCCGTCCAATTTGAGCGGGCCGCCGTCGAGCGGCGCCTGATATCTTCCGTAATAGAGCGAATGCACGGACATCAGGTTGTCCTCGCGGGGAGTCAGCGTGCAGTATGCGTATTTGTTGATGGTCGTGTTGAACACACAGCCGCCTTTCTCCGACGCGTACGGATCGACATCGGTGCCTCCGCCCGCGATCCCTATTCTGAGCGGTGCCCTCGATCTTATATATTGAACCATTCAGAACACCTTATTCTCAGTTATATCCTTTCCCGCCTCCACTACGGTCCCGTCGCCCAGCACCGAGTTCACCACCTGCGCACCCGGAAGGATCCTGCACCCTTCCCCGATTATGCTGTTCTCCACCCTGGCGGAGTTTATATCGCAACCTCTCATTATAAGCGAATTGGTTATCCTGCTTTCCTTCACGGAACATCCGTCAAGGATAACGGCCGCGGTGGCCTCCGACCCCGTTATGCCGGACCCCGCACCCAGGAAGAACGGTTTCTTTATCTGTGTCGATTCGGTGGATTTCCCGCCCCAGCTCAGGTCATCGTAGAGTTTCGTGGCCATGGCAAGATTGACCCCGAGGAGGTCCGACGGACGTCCGACGTCCCTCCATATCCCTCTCAGCATGAATCCCTGTATCCTGTCGCCGCGGCCCATGAGCACGGGGATCAGATCCTTCGAGAAATCATAGAACGTGTCCGGAGGTATCTCGGCGATGACCGACCTGTTCACAACATACACCCCGGCGTTCACGAGATCCGAGAACACCTCCTCCGGCTTGGGCTTCTCTTTGAATTCCAGTATCCTGTCCTCTTCATCCAGTCTCGCTATTCCGAATTCGCATGGATTCTTGACGGATGTCAGTGATATAGTCACGCTGGCACCGGTCGAACGATGAACATCGATCTGGTCCGCTACGGATATGTCGGCAAACACGTCGCCGTTGGCGGCTATGAAAACCTCGTCGAGCCTGTCCTCTATCTGTTTGATCGCACCGCCGGTGCCGAGGGGCTCATCCTCATAAGAGTATTCTATAGTCAATCCGAGATCGGAACCGTCGCCCACCGCCTCGACAAGCTGCGAGGATCTGTA
>JAITTK010000116.1 GCA_031287135.1 Candidatus Methanoplasma reticulitermitis | reverse complement strand
CCTGTACCTTATGAACGATGTGCCTTTGTCGACGAACACCATCCCCATGTATCCGATCTCGATGCCGTCGAACTCGTCGGCATCGAAGAGATACAGGGGATCATCGATCACGGCGAAATCGGCAAGGTTCTCCTTCATCATCCTTATGTTGTGCTCATCATCCGAGATAACAAGTTCGACGTCGGTCATTTTCAGGGCGGACAGGACCGACATCATGAGGTCCTCCGTGACAGGGCTGCAGCAGACTGTGAAATCATGGTTATCCGAGCACCTGAGTTCCGTCGCGACGTATGTCTCCAGGATCAGCTTTCCATCCTTGTTGAGTTTGGTCCCGGCGGGAGTTGAAACCGTTATGGGCGAACCCACGGCCTCTTCTATTACCGATATGTATCTGTGGACCACCGGGACGGATATTCCGAGCTTCTTCGCGGCCGCGGTCTTGCTTCCCGATTCCGCTACGGCGGCAAGCGTCTCGAGCTGTCTGTTCGTCACCACGCGGCCGTTGATTACCTGTTCTGTCCTTACGGATATGTCCACGGGCCCGTATACCCGGCGGTGCGGATAAATTTAGTCCCTTCGGCCCCCAGGCGGCGCATCGGCGATGGAATGTCTTGAACGCACGGTAAGGAATAATAAGAATCGGATCCATACGGCCGGTATGGGGAAACTTGCCGACAGGACCGTCGTCATAGGCCTGGGAAGTCCGATAATGTGTGATGATGCCGTGGGGCTTAAGGTTTCGGAAGCCATCGAATCACTCGGGTTGCCCGGAGTGGACACCTTGCAGGAGGCGGTGGGGGGATTGGACATAATCCCGATGCTGTCCGGGTACAGGTTCGCCGTCATCGTTGATGCCATAAAGACCGGGGATTACGGACCCGGCACGGTGCTTATATTCGATCCGGAGAGTTTCGACTGCACGGTACATGATGTCCCCGCCCACGATGTGAACCTTGCCACCGCGATAAAGATAGGCCGGCAGATGGATGACAGCATAATGCCCGAAGCCATCAAATTCGTCGCCGTGGAGGTAAAGGACCTCCAGACCATGAGCGAGGATATGACCCCAGAGGTGACGGCGGCCGTGGAACCGGCCAGGAATGCTGTCCTGCACATAATATCCGGGTTCAGAGGTCAAGCGACGAACCGCTGAATTCCCGGATATCCTTGCTCTCTCTTCCCAGCACGGTTATGTTCAGCGTTGATCCTTTTATCAGATCCGAGGCGACCCTCATGACATCCTCTTCCGACACCGCCGATATCTTTTCCAGACGGTCGCTCAGGGACTGGTGTTTGCCGTTGAGCAGGAACTCCTTCCCGAGCCTGTACAGGCGACGCTCGGTGGATTCCGTCGATCTCACGAGGGCACCTTTGATCAGGTTCTTGGTCCTTTCCAACTCCCCCTCCTCCAATCCGCCGTCCCTTACTTCCCGATACACTTCGGCGACTGTCTCCATCCCCTTGATGACGTTCTCCTCGGTTGACGACATATAGGTGCACAGCGCACCCGCGTCGGAGTGCTGTTCCACCACATTGTACACGGAATACACCAGGGCCCTCTTCTCTCTTACCTCCTGGAACAGCCTTGAACTGGTACCGGACCCGATAACGGCGCTGAGGAGGGAGAGGGGCACCCTGTCGGGATGGTCCGAATCGTATGCGGGGAACCCCATCGCGATGTGATAGTGCTCGGATTTGTTCGCGGTGAAGCCGTATGAGGCCTTTGGCACGCCCGGCCTGCGTCTATTTATTTTCTTCTTGCCTGATAGTCCATCGAACATCTCTTCCGCCCACGATACCGTGTCCTCCCCGTCGATATTGCCGGCTGCGAATACGGCGATGTTCGGGATACCGTATCTCTCTTCGTAGTATTCCCTCAGTTCTTTGGCGCCCAACCTTCTGACGACTTCCGCGGTCCCTCCTTCATCCTGGGCAAGTTTATGTCCTCTCCAGATATTCGACGAGAACAGATCGTGTATGTATGATTCGGGCTCGCTTTCCACCATGCTCAGTTCCTGCAGCACTATCTTCTTCTCGAGTTTGACATCGTTCTCATTTATCAAAGGATTCACCACGATGTCCGCGACCACATCCTTGGCTGTATCCCTGGTCTCTTTTATCGTCACCCCGTAGAAAGCCGTCATCTCCTTGCCGGTGAATGCGTTCATCTCGCCGCCCGCACCCTCCATCTCCCTTGCCATCTGGTAAGACGACCTGGTCTTCGTCTCCCTGAAGACCACGTGCTCCAGCAGATGCGATATGCCCATTACGCTCTCATCCTCATCTCTTGAGCCCGTGCGCACCCCGACCATGTATCCGGCGCTCTCGCTCCCCGGTATCTTCTCGATTAGGACCGGTATACCGCCGGATGTCCTTGAAAAGGAAATATCGTCTCCGCTCATACCGACCGGATATTATGCGAGTAATTAATACATTCACAGACAATAGAGGTGTATCATGACGGAGATGAAGATAATAACTTATTCCGACCAGAAGTATGACAACCCTGTTGCGATAGTGGGCTTCCCCGGAGTGGGGCTGGTGGGCTCCATACTGACAAGTTTTATCATCAGAGAGTTGGACATGGAGGTCATAGCGGGAGTGACATCCGCCGATTTCCCCCCATACACGCTGATCCAGAACGGTAATCCGTACCCGCCAATAAGGATATACGGATGCAGGAGGGAGAACACATCGGAGGAGTGCGGTGACCTAGTCATCGTGACATCCGAGATAACGCTCAGACCAGAACAGTATTACAGGCTAAACGAGACTCTGATGAAGGTGTTCGAAGAACTGGGGATAGTCACGGTTATCGCATTGGAGGGAATCCCGCAGTTCGAGGAGGAGAACAACATGTTCGCCTGCGGATCGTCGAAGGCATCGCGCGACAGGATCGAGGGACTCGGCCTCAAAAAGCTGGACGAGGGGCTGGTCAGGGGACTTACGGGCGTCATGCTTTACGAAGGATTCTATTCCAACATGGATGTGATTGCGATGCTGTGTCCCGCCAATCCCTCTCTGCCTGACCCCAGGTCGGCCGCCAGGATACTCGAGCCGCTGTCCAAGCTCGTGCCGGAACTCAAGATCGATGCGGAACCGCTCTACAAAGAGGCTGAAGAGATAGAGAACAAGATCAAGCAACAGCAGGAATATGAGTGCAAAGTTGCACCCAAGGACATCCAGCAGCTTTACGGATGATCCCCATGCAGTTAATCCCTGCGAAATATTTCGTCACCTCGGGGAAGGCCGTTAGCGAGACCTCCGACCTCAACGCATTCGACCGCGCGCTCATGTCCGCGGGGATATGTGAGCAGAACCTCGTTGCCGTATCGTCGGTCATACCCGAAGGCTCGGAAAGGATCGATCCGATAGAGATCGAGATGGGTGCGGTCACGCACTGCGTGCTGTCCCAGATGAGGGGGAGGGGAGAGGAGGTGATTTCAGCCGGCATCGCCTATGCCTACCGTCGCGACGGGAGAGGCGGATATGTCGCGGAAGGGCACCTTCACGGGTCCGGAGACAGTCTGAAGTCGGAACTCGAAAGGAGGATGATGGAGATGTCCGCGATCAGGGGTGCTGATTTCGGGGAAATCCATTTTGTCGTCGAGAACATGCGCATTCCTGAGGGTAAGCATGGATGCTGCATCGCAGCATTGGTATTCACGGAGTACAGATGAGATATGCGATAGTGTCCTGCATCAGATGCGGACGGCAGAGGATCATAGACAGGACGGCGGCATCGTCAGAATGCCCGTACTGCGGCGCATCCTGTGAACATAAGGCCGTGGCGGTGATCTTCGGGGATGACGACCAAAGGGTCGTCCGGGATGCTTTGGCTCGGCTGCATCCCTTCGAAATACCGGAAAAGAAGAAAAGAGCTGTCGACAGCGACCCCCTTTCGACGTTGATCCACAGGTACGAGCGCTGTTCGGATCTTCAGGAAAAGATGAAGCTTGTATCCAGAGGCCTTACCGATATCTATGGGACATTCACGATGGAGGATCTTGAGAAAATAGATGAGAAGAATGCGGAAAGGATGATAGGGGCCATGCTGGAACTCTGCCTTGTCCATGAAGTCAGACACGGAATATACCGTGCATGAGGTCACCTGGGGACATCTTTCCTGGTCTTGCCTTCAAGTTTTAAAACATCCTTCACGACACGGGACAGTTTCACGTGCATGGTGTAGTAGAAGAAGATGGCGGCCACGATCAGTGCCACTGTCAGACATGCATAGAACAGGAGTTCGTTGGAAGTGCTGTTGTATGCTGCCACGAGCACCATGCCCAGCACCACATTGACGAATACGGTCTGCACGGCGAACTCCATCGGCCTGAGCCTTGCGATGCCTTCTCCCACGGTTGTCCCTATCGCGGAGAGCATGAGTATGTGTGACAGCGATATTACAAAGAGCCAGACAAACCCGATTATGTCTATTGTACCATCCTCTGAACCGATTATTGCGGTTCCAAGATAGTATATCGTGCCGAATGCCATCGTGCAACCCATCCCGAGGCCGAGGCCATATCCGTAGAATACCGAATCGGATTTGCCGTGGAACCTTTTCAGATTCATCACCATGACCATGACGAGGCATTGTACCACCGCGAAAAGCACGGCATATATCATATTCGCCCAGTTGAGGTATGTGTAGAATGCGAATAACAATGTTCCCGCAATAAGGCCGACGACAAAGAGTTTGAAGAACGTCGGGTCGCTGAAGAACGGCTGTTCCACCGCCGGATACGTGTACTTCCTCAGAACCGCATACATCAGTATCAGGGTCGGGGCGAAGGCCAGTATCGCCGCGGCGTACATTATCGTGTCCATCAACCATGGATGGATGGATCAGATATTAACCTTTATCGCATTTCCGTTCCACGGCATCTGCGGCCGGGATCTGCCTCATTATCTTGTCATAGTAGTGCATGACCATGCACATCCTCTCGCATTTCCCGCATTTGCTGCACCTCTTCTGGTCAACTCTGAAACCCCCTCGGATGGTCACCGCCTTTTTTGGACATCCCTTGGCACATATCCCGCACTCCGTGCACATCTCCGCCCTTATAAGTGCCTTGACGGAACGCTCGAACAGTCTCTCGGCATCCTTCATGGAATCCGATGTCACCGACACTTGGCCGCCTCCGAATATCTTCGCTCCTCCCTTTCCGGTCCTGAGGATTGCGATCTCGAACTCCGAGGAACACCTTACGTCCCCCGCAACCGCCAGGGAGTCCCCGACGAAAGAGAATTCCCTTGTATGCGGGATATCGATTATCGCCTCCATGGAGTAACCGCCCGCGGCGCACAGTGATGCCCCCTTCATCATCTTGACCCCGGAGCCGGCGGCCTTCTTGGGCCTGAGATCCAGATCCAATTCTTTTGCTATCTGCTTCATTTTAGGGGGAAGTGCTTTCCATCTCCAGAATCCCATGTCGGCATATTCGGCCGGCAACCCTTTGGATTCAGCATAGCCGTGCAGGAATCTCTCCCAATCCGAATACATGTCCGGGTGTATCCTGCCAGTGTTCATCCACTCGCTGGCCAGGCATGATGCGCATAGATAGCAGCCTATCCTCTCGAAGTCCCTGTCATACAGCGGATTGTAATCCAGGCCCCTCATCCATATGTATCCCCAGATATCCGCGGCCGACCATGTCCTAACCGGATTGAGGTTCGTTTGATTGGGTACGAAAGGGTTCTTCGACACGAATCCTATATCCGATCTGGAGAATGATTCGAGCATGCGGTTCCCCTCTATCGTCACGGTGCCGCAGGGGAACTCCCTCGATATGAGATCGGCTATCGGACCGAGCTTGCATACTTTGCAACACCATCTGAAATCTTTGGCGGGAGGGCCGAATGTGATGACGTTTTCCCGGAATGCGTTTCCGGCCGATGCCTTCATCAGATTCAGGCTGTTATCGGAAGCAAACCTCTCCACATATTCGATGGTCTCCGGGAATTCGAGGCCTGTGTCTATGAAAATCAACGTCGGGTCCTTCAGTGCCTTTGCCGCTATGCCGTAAGCGGCGAGGGAGTCTTTTCCGCCGGAGAACGAGACCGTTACCGGCATGCTCTTTTTGGAAACGAATGACCGTATATCACTGACCCCGTTCCTTTCCAGCATCTCAAGATGGTCTCTGTTCGATCTTACAAACTCGGCCACGCCCGACATAGGAGAGACTGGCCTGTCCGAGGGTTGGTCGATATCCTTTATTTTAACGGCCCTTTCCGAGCATGCCGCCTCTGCGCTGTCCGTCAGTGCTATACCGGATCCTATTTTCTTTCCCTTCTTTATGATCACGGGGTCGCCGGCGGAGAAATCCCCCTTCACCTCCGTTATATCCGCACCGCTTATCACTTTGCCCTTGAGGTGCCCGGACATGTTCCTGAAGCCCACCGCATTCTTCTTCGCCTCTACGGCGAAGATGTCGGCCCCAGCCTGTCTCAGTTCCAGCCTGTACACGCGATCCCTTATGTCGAATCTTATGACACCTATCACTTCGCCGTGGACTATGATCTCATCGGACCTGTCTTCGCCCGGGATCTTGTTCAGGAACATCATCCTGCCTTCTATCGGACGATCCGTTCCGAATGATTCCGTGAAAATATCATTGATCAGCCCGATACTGTCGCCCATGCATGGTCTGATGTCCCCGGGAGAGTTTATCTCGAACGCCCTTCCGTCGGACCCGCAGTACGAGCAGGCCTTACCCAGGAGCAGTGTGCCGCATTCATCGCACCATCTCTTTTCCACCTTGCCGTGTGCGATATTCTGAGTCATTTTATCAATGATTTCTCAATCCTATGCATGTTTATAAATGATGACATGATTTCATCTCCTCATGCAGGACCCTGTGGACGGCATGAGAAGGGTTGACCCTGGATATCGCGGGCAGCACGGTAAAATCAGTTTCAGCAGGACGGAGATACTGCACCTGACCATTGCGATAGTTGTGCTCTCCATGGCATTCTCGATAATAATGAGGGGGAGCCGGATCGTCCCCGACCAGACCCTGAACATCGCATATATCGTCGGGATCTCCGTGATCCTTGTGGTCTGCAGTTTTCTTTTGCATGAGATGGGGCACAAATTCGTCGCCCAGAGATATAAAGCGTGGTCGGAATTCAGGATCTACCCCGTCGGTCTGCTCATGGCCCTTCTTTTCTCTCTCGCCGGGTTCTTGTTCGCCGCACCCGGCGCGGTGTACATACGTGGGAACATAGACCGGGAGATGAACGGGAAGATCAGTCTCTCCGGCCCGGGAGTGAACTTCTCCGTGGCAGGTGCCGCCATTCTGCTGTGCCTTGTCCTGGATCCGGGTTCATTGGCATTCCAGATAATACTGATGCTCGCATACCTCAACGCTTTTCTCGGATTGTTCAACATGATACCGGTGCCCCCTTTCGACGGATCGAAGATCGTCGCATGGGACATACGAGTATACATAGCAACAGTCGCGATCGGCGCGGCGGAACTTGCCGTCATCTGGTTTCACTTAATGTGAAAACGAATAAAGGGGGTTTGCATAAGCGGGATTCACATAAACTTCTTGCAGGGATACCTCAGGTTGGTTAGTATCGAACCTTCCCACTGCTCCAACTTACCCGGATTCAGGATGTTGTTTGGATCCATCGCCTTCTTTATGGCTATTATCGAGGAAAGCTCCGACGATCTCTCCTTCATGTAGTTGGGGGCCTTGGATATACCAACCCCGTGTTCACCCGTGACTGTGCCGCCCAGCTCTATGCAGACATCGAATATCTCATCGACCGCCTTGACGCCTCTCTCCCATTCATCGGCATCGACCGGATCTATGACCATCTTCGTGTGAAGGTTCCCGTCAGCCGCGTGGCCGTACGTCGCTATGGTGACATTGTACTTCTCGGCTATCTCCTGGAACGCTTTGACCGCCTCGGGTACTTTCGATATGGGTACCCCCATGTCATCGGCCAGGGATACGGAGGCGCATCCCGGTTTAAGAGCCGAGAGCGATGTCATGACCGATTTCCTTGCATCGGTCCAGGCAGCTATCTGTTTCGCATCGTATGACGGTGTCACAGATGTGGCCCCGGTCTCTTTCGCGACATTCTCGATTATCTTAAGATCCCTGCTCACGATCTCATCGGTTTCCCCGTCGGCTTCGACTATGCACAGGGCCTCGCAGTCCGGCAATGGGTTGCCCCTTGCCTGGTTGACCGCCTTTATGCTTATGCTGTCCATCAGTTCGCAGGATGCGGGGATCATCGGTTTGGCTATCAGACCGGCTATGCACCTTCCGGCATCATGCACGCTGTTGAACGCACAGAGGCAGTATGCCGACTTCTTCGGCTTGGTCGTCAGTTTAAGCGTGATCTCCGTTATTATCCCGAGCGTCCCCTCCGAACCGCACATCAGACGTGCCAACTGGTAACCGGATGAGTCCTTTATGGTCCTTGTACCGGCACGTACTATCTCGCCGTCCGCTTTTACGAAGGTTAGGCCCATGACAAAATCCCTCGTCGCCCCGTATTTGACGGCCCTCATACCGGATGCGTTGGTCGATACCATGCCGCCTATGTGGCATGCTTCCGCCGATCCGGGCGAGGGGGGGAAGAAGAACCCGTACTTGGAGAGTTCATCGTTTAGGTCGTTGTAGACCACTCCCGGTTCCACATCCACCCACAGATCCTCGACGCTGACCTTCTTTATCTTGTTCATCCTCTGCATGGCCATGACGACCCCGCCTTTCATCGGGACGGCTGATCCGCACAATCCCGTACCGGCACCCCTGGCCACGACTGGTATCTTTTCCCTGTCCGCAATCTTCATTATCTCCGATACCTGCTCCGCGGTCCTTGGCTGGACCACGATCTCCGGAGTGCTGTGGAAAATTGATGCATCGAATCCGTATGCATAGAGATCGGCAGACTTTGTGGAATAACCGTCCTTTCCGACTATCTTCTCAATGCCATCAATTATTCTCTGATCCATTTGAACACCGACGACCCCAATCCTCATACTGGGTTATAAAACATTCACACACCGCTCCGAAACACCGCCACGTATTCAGGGAGAATCTTTTTTAAATGAAGATGGAATCGCAGGCTCATGAAGACGAATATCGTCCTTTTGGGTCCCCCCGGTTCGGGCAAAGGGACTCAGGGTGAGAAACTCGGTCAGGAACTCGGATTTGTAAGACTCTCCACGGGAGATATGCTGAGAGAGGCCGTAAGGAACGGAACGCCGCTCGGACTCAAGGCGAAAGAATACATGGACAGCGGTGCGCTCGTGCCGAACGACCTCATCATCAACCTCATGAAAGAGAAGATAGCTTCCCTCGAAGAGGGGACCGGCGTGATATTCGATGGTTTTCCGAGGACTGTGGAGCAGGCCGATGCACTCGGGAGCCAGATAGATGTGGACCTTGCTCTGAACCTTGACGTCGATGATCAAGAGCTCGTGAACAGACTGACTAAAAGGCGCACGTGCCCCAAATGCAATGCGGTCTACCACCTCGCTTATAAACCGCCCGTGAAAGAAGGAATATGCGACAAATGCGGATCCGATCTTTATCAGAGGGATGATGACAGAGAAGAGACCGTCCTCAACAGGCTCAGAGTCTATCGCGATAACACGATGCCCCTGATCGAATATTACAGCAAGAAAGGGACGCTCAAGACGATTAGGGGTCTGGGCAATATTGAAGAGATATTCGATGAAGTCAGGAAAACCGTCCTCTGACATAGAAAATTATTAAAAGACATCTGTGTTGAGGAGGGACAAACAGCCTCGTAGTGTAGTGGTCAATCATGCGGGACTCTGGATCCTGCGACCGCAGTTCGAATCTGCGCGAGGCTACCATTTCCATCCGGTCCACCTGTTTTTGAGACGGGTTTGGCGGTCCGAACGCTTTCCGGTGTTGTTATTTTTATGCACTTTCCGTTTATCTTCCTTTCGAGATCCATTGTTTGTGCTCCATGATCGGGACGGCATCATCCGGAATGCGGATCCGGCATCAGTTCCTCACATAAGTTTTGTCCGGATCGCGGGTTGATCTTTGCAATCCTCCGGACAGGGCATGGCAACGCGTTCTTTGACGAGACTCCGGAAATCGATACTGTCGGGTCCGGGATACAGACAGGCGATGAGAGAAGTTCGGATGCCGGACAGAGGGAGCTCCGCGAGCGAGAGCGGCCAGGGCGGCGAATACGCATTGAGGGGCATTTCGGCTAAATGTTTCTCCATGAAATACGGTGGGGGATCGGCACCAAGATGAATCTGATGAACATCGGCAAATATACTGCGCAAGCCCATCCGTCTGGAATATATCTTTGAAGCATTCGGGACATGATGTTCCGCGTCTGCGCCCATTTATCATAAATATTGCTTAATCCTTGACGTGATATTGATAGAAATGGGTTGAGGTGATGTTTTATGGGTTCGAACACAGCGATCAACGGATTCTTCGGCCGTAACAGAGCTGTGTTCAGGATGGGACTCGCCGCGTTGGTCATCGCCGCCACCGCGGACCTCTTCGCCGGTATCTTCCTGAGTTCGATGGAAACATACATCCTTGCTATCCCGGGGATGATGATCCTTGTATACTCGGCCATCGGCATGCGCGGGAATATCTTCGGGGCCATGGGATCCAGGCTCGGGACCTCCATGCACATGGGTACATTCAAGATGTCCTTTGAGAAAGGTACAATCCTCAGGGCCAACATCGAATCGTCCATCGGCCTCACTTTCCTCATATCGCTGGCGATGGGCATCATCGGATGGGCCATTGTGGCCATCTTCGGCTTTGGAGACATCCACATAGCCAGTTTCGTCTTCATATCCATGCTCGGCGGATTGCTGGCCGGCATAGTCCTCCTGGGGTTCAACCTCACCATAGCGAGGACCGGTTACAGGAGGAACTGGGATGTGGACAACATCACCGCGCCGCTCATAGCGGCGGCGGGTGACATTGTGACCATGCCGATGCTGTTCATCTGCGCGTGGTTCGTCGTCCGCTGTCCGGACCAGAACATAATCAACCTCCTTACGCTCCTCCTGATACTCGCAACCGTCGTAGTCCTGATAATAATATTCACGAGGAAGATCGTGCTCGGAAGAGCGGACGAGGCGAAGAGGATTATCTCCCAATCGACGCCTGTATTGCTGATGTGCCTGATGCTGGATATAGCCGCGGGAGTGATAATCGAAGACAGATCGCACACTCTGGTCATACTGCCGGTTCTGGTCATACTGATGCCTGCGTTCCTCAACGAGGGCAACGCCCTGTCCGGGATGCTTACATCCAGACTCTCCTCCATGCTACACCTCGGTACTCTGCGCGTGAACAGGTTCCCGGGCAGGAATGCCTATGAGAATTTCCGGATCACATACCTTCTGGCGGCGGTCACCTATGCATACATAGGTGCGATCTCATTCCTGGCCGCCCTGATGCTTGGAGGTCCCGGAGAAATAAGTTTCATCACTGTCATGGGGATCGTCCTCATATCCGGAATGATAACCACGACGATCCTGAACTTCATCTCGTACTACGTCGCGGTTGCCGCAGTCAGATTCGACCTTGATCCGGACGATCACAGCATCCCCATAACTTCATCTTCCATGGATCTGATAAGCGCCGCGGTCCTCATCGGGGTAATAGTCCTGATGATCTGAAGAATTCAAAACGCGGAAACTGTTTGAAAAGGTTTTGAATATTCACCCAAGGCGTACAGTCCCTTTGACCGTATCGCGTCCTTCCTCCAGGACGGACTTGGTTTTCACGATTGTCATGCCGGCGACATCCATGTGCATTTCAGATTCTATAGTTTCGTGCAATTTCATCCCCATATGCACTATACACACATGGTATTTCAATCTTCAAAGGAAAAAGAGGTGTTTCTAGTGATCGGACACGGATTCAGAATGATAATTCCTTGTCTGTACCGTCGGCAAGGTCCTTGAAACACGAGACCCCGTCCTCGGGACCTTTCGCGATAAGAATGTCTCCCGCCTCGATCATCATGGTCTTACCGGGCCCGAATATGTATTCCCTGTTCCTTTTGACGGCGATTACGAACATCCCGCACTGCGTGCTGAGGCGTGCCTCGCCGAATGTCTTCCCGCACAATACCGAATCATCGGTCACTTTCGCAAGACTTATGGTCGTCTCCGATTCTTTTATCGACATCGCGATTACCGGATGTTTGCCCAGTCCCCTGAGTACCACATCCGCAATGGATTTTGCTGCCTCGGCGATTGACATTATCGAGGTCTGCAGCCTTGTCGCCACCACTATCCTCGCTATCTCCTCGGGCTTGTTCATCCCTATCTCGATGACGGTGTCCTGTATCCTGGCGGACAGCTCTTCCATCGTATCGGCCAGGAAAATGACCTCCTGTGCGATCTCCTCGTTGTCATATATGAGCGATGAATAAGCCAGATCGACCATGAACTCCGAAGTGTCCTTGAGCTCCAGGAGCATTTCTTCCAACCCGTTCATCCGTCTTCCTCCTCTGCATCGTTTATGCTCGCCGCCTCTTCCTGCGGGGTGACCTCATCGTCTTCCGATATTTCCGGGAATTCCCACGGCTTTCTGCCGGTAGCATACTCGACAAGCTGTTTGTACCCGTCCTCCGTACCCCTTACGATTATATCATCGCCCGCGCGGATCTTGACGTCGTCCTCCGGGTCGTATATCCACCCCTGACGGTTTTTAAGGGCTATTATCCTGCAACCGGTTGATGCTTCGATACCCAATTTCCCTATGGTATATCCGATGATGGAAGACTCCGGCCTTATCCTCGTGGTGCGGATCTTCTCATCCGACTCATAGAGCATGGCCGAAACGAACGGACGTCTTTCGAGAGGGAGATCGAGAAGGTCCACGATGTCCGCTGCCGAATCCGAGATCTTATCCGCCGCAGAGGCCACCTGCAGAAGCCCGGAGAGTTGCTTCGCGTCCTCCTTCGTCCTTGATGACATCAGGACCTTGAAACGTATGGCGAACTTCAGGTCATCCATCTCTTTCTCGAGTTCATTGACCTTCTCGGCCATGTCTTCGCTGTTGTACATCAGCGCTGCGTACGCCAAATCGACAATAACCTCTGAAGTATCTTTCATCTCGGTAAGGAGTTCGCGGACCGTCATCTCCACATGATCCAAACTGGCATAGTCGTCGGAATCGGCCATCAAAGACCATCCCCTGCGGTGCCGGAGCGACTATTGCTGTCCTCCGAATCATCTGAACTGATCGACAATTTCGGTCACCTTTATCGGAACTTATCCTGTGGCAACATACGTAATACGTATATTTAAGATTTAGATTCCGTGTTTGATTCGTCCGTGTTTGCATTCATCCATGCGTACGGCAGAACCCGTGTCCGCCGTCCGCGGCAACCAGCATGTGTTTTCCGCACCCGCCGCCATTCTCTGTCATGAAGTTCGCATCGGTAACGGAGTGACACCATCATTGGCAGAGCGGTATGGCACGCATGCGTGTGTGTACCTGCCTCTGCCATGGGTTCGGTATTTCCGGCCGATGTTCCGGCACTCATCGGCCGATACGATGTGCGGCAGATGCATTACCGATCGGGCACCGTCCGCGGACGGAATGATGCTGCGGGGCATCACTCCTAAAGGATTATATCATGGTTAGAACTATTGCGGATAGGTAGACGATGATCAGCAGAGAGGAGATTCTGGCAAATCTTGAGGGATACGAACTCGGAAAGGCCAAAGTAGGAGTTGTCGCATCACATTCCGCATTGGATACATGTGACGGGGCGGTATCCGAAGGTTTCAGGACCGTGGCAGTGTGCCAGAAGGGGAGAGACAAGACATTCTCGAACTATTTCAGGACACAGCGCGACAGCTCGGGCAATGTCGTGAGAGGTGTTGTGGACGAGACCGTCATAATTGAGAAATTCAAAGACGTCATACTCCCCGATGTTCAGGAATCCCTTATGAGGAACAATGTGCTTTTCGTACCTAATCGGTCCTTCGTCTCCTACAGCGGGATAGATGCGGTCGAAGATGATTTCAAGGTCCCTCTCGTCGGTAGCAGGAATCTCCTGAGATCGGAAGAGAGGGGCGACGAGAGAGATTATTACTGGATTCTCGAGCAGGCGGGCCTTCCGTTCCCCAAGAAGGTGGAGAGGCCGGAAGACATCGCCGGCCTCACGATCGTGAAGGTGCACCACAAGAAGAAAAAACTGGAGAGGGGATTCTTCACGGCGAAGGATCATGACCAGTTTGTAAAAAAATCAGCGGAGCTGGTAAAGCAGGGGGTCATCGAAGAGGATTTCCTGAAAGAGGCAAGAATGGAACAATACATAATCGGACCGGTCTTCAACCTCGATTTTTTCAGGTCTCCCCTTGAGGAGAAAGGGGAACAGCTGGAACTGCTCGGTGTCGACTGGAGATTCGAGAGTTCTCTCGACGGATACTGCAGGCTCCCGGGGAAACAGCAGGTCGAACTCGAAGAGGACGGCATAATCCCGGAGTACACGGTCTGCGGCCACAACTCGGCAACTCTGAGGGAGTCGCTTCTGGACAAAGCGTTCGAGATGGCCGAGAGATACATTGAAGCGACGAAGAAACATTACAACCCCGGGATAATCGGCCCCTTCTGTCTGCAGACATGCGTCGACAAAGACCTTAACTTCTACATCTACGATGTCGCGCCGCGTATCGGAGGGGGTACGAACGTCCACATGTCTGTCGGGCATCCGTACGGGAACGCTCTTTGGAGAAGGGAGATGAGTACTGGAAGAAGGCTTTCCATGGAGATAAGAAGGGCCATCGAACAGGAACGCATCGATGAGATCATTACTTAAAGGTGAACAGATGAACCAGAAGAGAACAATAATCGCCCTTGCCGTCATCATGATCGCGGCCGTGCAGCTGAGCATGGTCATGAGCGACGATTCGGACGCAGTGATAGAATACGGCAATGTTTGGGGAGAAGGATTCACCAACAGCGGTGACGGTACGCTCTTCGTAGTGCTTAGGAGCACGGAACCCACCGAACAACAGATAACCGTGATAGTCACGGAAAACGGCACGGAACTCGCAAGGACGACAGTGACCGTTCCTGCCGACGGCGAATACACGGCAGAGCTGAGATTCAGACTCAATGGCGTGGGGAACCATGATCTGACGGTGACTGGCGAGCCCGCTGTCCTGTTCCCGACACCCCAAGGCGGAGAGCCGATGAACAGCGACACCGTAACCGTGACTGTCAGCGAAACGATATGGAGCAAACCATCGACGTACGTCGCACTGGTCGTTGTGGCCCTTCTGATAGTAATAGCGGTCTACCTCAGGATGCGGAGCGCCCCCGCCGCAAAGCCGGACACGACCTTCACCGAGCTGGAGAAGCAACAGAAAGAAGTCTCAAAGCCGGATGCCGAGGAAAAACCGAAGACAGCCGCTACGGAGAGGAAGAGATACGGATCATCCGAAGACGTTCCGAAGCCGTCCGGCAAACAGACTGCACCTCCGGCGGAGAAGAAAGCCTCATCCTTCACAGAGCTTGAGAAGGAGAAGGGGGGAAAGAAGGAAACCTCTCCGAAAAAAGAATCGCCTTCGGGGGAACCGAAGAAGCTGAAATATGTGAGTTCCAGAAGAAAATAATTTGGTTGGAACAAACATATTGCCGGGCATGATGTGTGCATGTCCCGGCGGGTTATCTCGTCTTCAGAGTCTCAATTCCGGGTCTTTGAGATCTATTAGGGCCACTTCCCTCCTGTCCATGAAGAACCCTATCTTCTTATGAAGCATTATTGACGGCACGTTTCCGGTCTGGATCATGCTGTGGCCAACCTCCGCGCCCATTTCCCGTCCTTTTCTGAGGGTTTCTCGCAGAAGCTTGTGCCCGATCGCATTCCTTCTTACATAAGGATGTACGCCCATGTTCTCTATCCACACCAGTTTGTTGACATCGAAAACATGTTCCAGTATCTTTGCGAATATGAATCCGTATATCTCGCCATCCTCTTCCGCAACAAAACTCAGACCGCTCCCGAGATAGGAACTGAAATGATTCGTGCTGCTTGCGCCGAGGTTCTCTTTCCATTCTTTGGGAAGGTCCTCCCATTTGTTCTCGATGGTGTCCGCAAAGTACTCCTTTATGCACGACAGTTCAAGCTCTCTGACCTTCTCGGCATCTTTCAGTTTCATCTGGCGAATATCCATTACATCTCCTCCGGACATTCTATCCCCAGACAGTCCGATACGTTCCTCAGAACCGTTCGGGTGCATTCTACCAGTGTCAGTCTGGCATTCCTGTTCTCATCGGATGCCAGCACTGGCACGGCAGAGTAGAATTGATTGAATGCCGCTGCGACCTCATGGCCGTATGCGGGTAACGCATGAACGCGTTTCTCCTCGGCGGCCTCCCTCAGCACGCTGCCGAACCTCGACAGGACCCTGACAAGAGCCCTTTCGTATTCATCCGCGAGCATCGAGGGATCCGTGTCATGTTCGTACTTACCCGCCTTCCTCAACATGCTGCTGGCTCTCGCGTGTACATATTGGATGTAGGGTCCGCTGTTACCGTCAAAGTTCAGAGCTTCATCCCATTTGAAAACAAGCTGTTTCTCCGGATGTACCCTGATTATATTGTATCTTATGGCCCCTATGCCTATCTTCTTGGCTATGTTTTTCATCTCATCTTCCGACAGATCATTGCGCCTTGATTTTATTTCCTCGAATGCGCGGCTGACGGCCTCGTCTATAAGATCGTCCAAATAAACAACGACCCCTTTTCTGGTGGACATCTTGCCTTCGGGAAGCGAAACGAAGGAATAGAACATGGCCTCCGGGGTCTTCGCGCTCCCGAGTATCTCCAATGCCGAGCACAGCTGTTTGGAACCCAGCTTCTGATCCTCGCCCAGAACATCGATCGCCCTGTCAGCCCGTCTGAACTTGTCGAGGTGGTATGCAAGATCGCGTGTTGTGTACAGTGTGGTGCCGTCGGACCTGGTGAATGTGAATCTGGTGTTCTTTCCCTGTATCCCGAAATCCTTCAGATCGAGATACCATGCGCCGTCCTCTGTCTGTCCGGAGTATTTGGACTCTTTGAGTCTGCTGACGACATCCTTGGCGGATCCGTCGGCGATGAAGTCCGATTCCCATACATACCTGTCAAGTTCAACATTGATGCCTGACAGCGTCTCCTTCAGCCCGTCGAGCATGGCCTCGGCGGTCTGCCTGACATCGCTGATAACATCGGTGTCGCCGTCCTCGAACTTTCTTAGCATCGCGGATATCTCTTCTTTGATGCCGTCATTGTCCTCCATCAGTTTGTTCGCTTCGCGGTAATATGCAACCAGCTTGTGATCGGTCTTGTCTCTTTCCTCTTCGGTGACGGAACCCTTGGGGACGTTCTTCACCCCCCATGTGAGGATCACTACCTGTTTCCCGACATCGTTGACATAGTATTCGGTCTGCACGTCATACCCGCATCTGCTCAGGGACCTTGCCAGAGTATCCCCTATTATGGGATTCCTCGCCCTTCCCACGTGTATGGGTCCGGTCGGATTCGTGGATGTGTGCTCCACATTGACCTTTATCCCGTTCTTGGGCGCCGAACCGTATCCGCTTCCCTCGTCCAGTATCTTCCTCAGGGTCTCTCCGATCAGCACGGCCTCGTCCATCATGAAATTGAGATAACCGTTGAGTGCGCTGACCGCGACGATAAGGCCCGAAGGTTTGACGGCGGCGGCCAGTTTCTCGGCGATGTCTTTGGGGGATGCTTTGAGCTCTTTCGACATGGTGAAGCACGGTACAGCCAAATCCGCCATGGCGGAAGCCTCTTTGATGAATTTAAGGCCGTGCGCCCCCATCTCATCAAGTGCTCCATTCACTGCGGCATCCACATCTTCTTCGAATCTTTGTCTGACGTCCATAATCATCCCACCCTGTATCTCAGAATGGCCGCTATACCTCCGAATGCCTTCGTCAGCATGTCTCCTTCCTCGGAGTCCCC
>JAITTK010000111.1 GCA_031287135.1 Candidatus Methanoplasma reticulitermitis | reverse complement strand
TCCCAGGTGGAATTAGTGGCAGACGCAGAGGGCGGTTATGCTCAGTGTTCTGCACAGTGCGCGTGCCGTCGGGGAGGAACTCGTCTGGATACCCCAGATGTGTTATGTCTCCGTATTCATCGATCCTCAGCTCCAGGTGATTGGAGTCCGGAGGCATGTCTGTGTCGCCTCTGATCACAATGCGTTGATTCTCGGAGCCGCGCCAAGTGAGGTTGATGTTCCTTTCCGACGCACGATATCTCCCGATCACCAGGATATCAGGTATCCCGCATATAGCGCTGAACAACGGGTTTGAGCCGATTTCCTCGTGTTCGTGGCCCGTGTAGAGCATGATTCTCATGTGCGATTCTTCAGGGTATGCATCGGTCAGCATGTTTACGCCCAATTTCGGCGGCAGATGATGTCGACATGATGTCTCCCTTCGGCGGCGTGGTTTTTTCCTCAATGCAATTGTGGTCGTCGGGGGTCCGTTTTCGAACAATCATATATAGACTAGATAGCGATTCTCGCCCAAAGACCGCGAAAGTAGCGCGTTGCCTGATAATCGTTATATACTTTTCTACTCATTAGGGAAACCCTTATGAACAGGATTAAGGTCATTAATGAGCCATCGGAACTGGTTCCAATGCTCCGATCTGTTGATACGCCAGTAAAGAGAGACGTGCTTAAAGAGGTGACCCTTGAATGGAAGACTGCTGACGATATCGAGAAGAAGTTCGGTCCCGAAGGCAGAGACGCCATTATATTTTTCGAGAAGATGAAGCTTGTGGAGACGCGATGGCTTTCGGTAGGGGGCGGCTATCCCGAGAAATCATATCATACATACTATACTTCGTTCAACATCAACGCACAGTGGCCCGTCTATGAGATCAGCGATGTCTTGGCCGCCGCGATGATGGATGAGAAAGAGTATGGCGAAATAGAGACGAAGATACTCGCCGAAGTAGGCAAGGGCGGACGGTTCTCCGGCGATGTCGCGGAGGCACTGGGCCTTTCGTCGACTATGCTCAAAAGCCTTGTCAGAAGATCGGTGAAGATGGACTACAGAGGCCACAGGATAGAGCTCATCAGAGAAGAGTAAGATGCCCGATATCTGGATACTGAGGATCGGTCACCGTCCGCAGAGAGATAAAAGAGTGACTACCCATGTGGCACTGTCTTCGCGTGCTCTCGGTGCATCGGGAATATTCGTTGATGCCGAGGATAGGACGCTCGAAGAGAACATAAGGAGCGTCGTCGGGCGTTTCGGCGGGAATTACAGCATAGAGACAGGGGTATCCTGGAAGAAGATGCTGAAGGAATTCGATGGGGAGATCATCCACCTCACCATGTACGGGCAGAGGGTGGACGAAGCCCTTCCGAAGGTCTCGAGAGATAAGGACCTGCTGATAGTCGTAGGTGCCGAGAAGGTACCGCCCGATGTATATCAGGCGGCGGACCACAATGTCTCCGTGGGCAACCAGCCTCATTCGGAGATAGCCGCGTTGGCCATCTTCCTGGACAGGCTGACAGACGGCAATAATCTATACTCTGACCGCGATGGGCAGATGACGGTGCTACCTAACGAGAGAGGGAAGACGGTTGTCGAGAAACATACCTGACGAACAGAATTGCCTGCAAATATTGGAAGAAGCAGGATGTAAGAGGCGCGTTATCGTGCATTGCTGCACGGTGGGCGCTGTGGCAGAGGAGATGCTAAGCATGATAAAAGCCGACCGGCAGATGGTCATGGCCGGCTCCCTCCTGCATGATATAGGCAGATCGGTCGACAACGGGATGATGCACGCGCTCATAGGGAGCCAGATAATCAATGGGATGGGTTATCCCGAAGAGCTTGCCGATATAGTGAAGAAACACATCGGCGCGGGACTCGATGACGACGATATAAAGGAGATGGGGCTTCCTCCCGGAGATTACATACCGCGGACCGTCGAGGAGAAGATCGTCGCGCACGCGGACAATCTGGTAAGCGACAACAGGGTGGTCGGCCATTCGCATTCGGCGGACAAGCTCAGGAACAAAGGCGCATTCAGGGGCGCCGACAGGATGGATGCCCTGCACTGGGAACTCTCGAAACTTTACGGTATGGACCTCGACGTGATTCCGGATATAATCGGAGAGTACCCCAAACTCAGATGGATCGAAGACTGACCTTAAGGGGATATCACTTCATTCGGGAACCTGTTGAGGATTATCACGTCCCCGATGCTCTGGACCCATCTAAGGGGTATGCTTATCGACACTTTCTCATCCGCAAGCACCGGATTCGCATCTGCCACGAACAACGCATCCGCCGCCATCTTTGCGATGTCTATTATGACTTCATCGACAATGCCGACCAGTATGCCGGACGGGGTGTATATCTCCAGACCCTTCACATCGCTTATCCTCTCCAGCATTTTCGTCCGATCCGTTATTCTAAATCTATTTAACCCCTTATAATCATCGCGGTACGTAAAAGGTGGATACAATGGTCACGGAATTAACAGAAAGCACTTTTGATAAGTTCGTAGCGGATAACGACATAGCGATCATAGATTGCTGGGCACCCTGGTGCGGACCGTGCAGGAGAATGACCCCGATAATGGAGGACCTCTCAACGGAATTGAAAGGCCAGGCCGGTGTGGCGAAACTCAACGTGGACGAGAACCAGGCGATATCCGTAAGGTTCGGAATAAGGGCCATACCGACGTTGCTCATATTCAAGAAGGGGGTCCTCGCCGAGACTCTGGTCGGGCTGAGAGAAAAAGAAGACATCAAAGAGTACGTAAAGAACCTATGAAAACGAACGTCGATGTTGTCGTGATAGGATGCGGGCCGGCCGGCATACAGGCCGGCATACACTCGTCCCGTAAGAAGGCCGAGACCGTGATTATCGGCAAGATGCGGAACAGTTCGTTGTACGGTGCCCATGTGGAGAACTATTTCGGGATCAAAGGAAAGACCGACGGTTCCCTGCTCCTGAGGACGGGACTCGAACAAGCGGCATCTTTCGGATGCACGCACATTGATCTCAACGTCATCGGGGCCTCCGCGGATGAGGACGGTTTCAGGATCAAGGCGGAATCGGGAGAGGAGATCGTTTGCAGATCGGTCGTGATCGCAACGGGGACATCCAGAATGAAACTGAACATACCCGGAGAGAAAGAATTCCACGGAAAGGGTGTCAGCTACTGTGCGGAATGCGACTGCAACTTCTTCAAGGGGCTCAAGGTCGCGATCGTGGGCGATGAGTCCGAAGCCGCGGTATCTGCGGAGCTGATGACCGAATATGCCTCGACCGTCTACTGGGTCAGCAACGGCATCTCCGCCAGCAGCAACCTCGTGGACAAGGCCAGAGACGCGGGTGTGAAGATCATAGAAGGTATTCCGAAGGCGATCGAAGGAGATACGGACGTGAAACGTCTGATCCTCGGGGACGATCGGAGCATAGAGGTCGACGGCGTGTTCATAGAACTGGGCGGAAGATCCTCCGCGTATCTCGCAATGGACCTCGGACTTATGCCGGAAACGGATGATTCCATCAAAGTAGACAGCAACTGCGAAACATCCGTGACGGGATTGTTCGCATGCGGGGACATAACCGGAAGGCCCTGGCAGCTGGCGAAGGCCGTCGGCGAGGGTGCGGTCGCCGGATTGAGTGCGGCCGAACGGGCAAGGTATGCTAAATGACCGTCGAGGACCTGATATCCAGCATGCTCAGGGAGGAGGGGGGGCTTTCAGAAAGCCTTCAAAGGCATACTCGCGGAGGAGCTCGACATGTCTCTAAGCGAATTCTGCACGAAATCCGGGGTCTCCCAGAGCACCATGTACAAGATACTCGAGGAGAAACGCGAACCGAATCTTAGGACCATCCGGCAGATAATACATGCGATCAATATCCTGAGCAGACCCGATGACGACAACTTTGTGGCAGTGATCGCATCATCTACATTCATGAAATCCCTGCCGAGAACGATGGATGTGGACGGCAGGACTATCAACATCAAAGAGTACACCATATCGACCGTCGAGGATGCGATAATAGCGGCCGTGAGGGCGGAACGGGATGGCGCGCTGGCGATAGTCTGCGCTCCGATAATCGCCCTGACCGTGGAGAAGATACTCCGCATACCGGTCTCCCCCGTCATGCCCCTCGGAAGCGTACTCAAGGCGTTGGACGTCATTAAAGGTATAGTCTGAACAAATTAAAATACCAGCTTAACTATTGTTCGATACAATCGGAGATGTGTACACTGTTCGAACTGCAGGTCGTAAGCAATACCCCCATGAGTGCCGTGATGGATAAGAACATAGTCGCGGAGACCTTCCTGGTACAGATCGGATACATACCCAAAGGGTATGATCCGAAGACATCGGCCACAAGTGTCAGAGATAGCGTACCATACAGGCTTTTCATGGATTTTTTCATGAATAACACGAGCAAAGCCTGGGCTGTCGAGGAGCTGGCCGCATTGCTGGGCACTACGAAACCGACCATTTACAGGCACATAAACAAACTCAAATCGATGGACCTTCTGGAAAGCATCGACGTGGAATTCGACGGTGCCGTGAGGAAGGGATACAGGATAAGGTACGGCGACCTGGCCAAGGCATGGAGCTTCACCGAGGCGAACGTAAACATGGCGATGGAGAACTACAGACGGACAGTATCGCATTTCCAGTCCCTTGCGAGGGATGAGAACGAATGAATGAGAGAACTGATCCTGTCCGCGAACTCAGCCTCAGGATAATATCCGCCGTGAAAAGCGGGGGGATATCGGACAGGGAAGGCATCCAGAGGATGAAGATCGTCCTCTGCGACGAACTAGGTCTTTCCGCAGTCCCACCCAACTCCGCAATCCTGAAGAATGTGAATCCCGCGGACAGAAAACTTCTGGGGCCTTTCCTAATCAAGAAGCCCATGCGCACCATGAGCGGCGTCGCCGTCGTGGCGGTCATGACCTCTCCCCATCCGTGCCCACACGGAAAATGCTCATACTGTCCCGGAGGGATCGAGAACGGGTCCCCTCAGTCGTACACCGGGAAAGAGCCCGCCGCCAGAAGAGCGGAGAGGAATGAGTTCGATCCGTTCCGTCAGGTCAGAGACCGTATCGACCAGCTGACCGCGATAGGCCATAAGACAGACAAGATAGACCTGATAATAATGGGCGGGACGTTCACATCCAGGGATCGGGAGTATCAGGAATGGTTCGTCAAAAGGTGCCTTGACGCGATGAACCCGGAGATCTCGTCGGACCTGAGGGGGGCCCAGACCTTGAATGAGACATCCGAACACAGATGCGTGGGCCTCACCGTCGAGACCCGCCCGGATGTGTTCGACGATGAGCAGGTGGAGCTCGCGGTGCTTCTCGGTGCGACGAGGGTGGAGCTGGGCGTCCAGATCCTTGACGACGATGTGCTTTCGATCTCGAAGAGGGGTCACGGGGTGAAAGAGATAATCCGTTCCACCAGATCATGCAAGGACCACGGGCTCAAAGTCTGTTATCATATCATGCCCGGACTCCCTGGATCCGACCCCGTGAAAGACCTTGAATGTTTCAGACGGGTATTCGATGATCCGGATTTCCGACCGGACATGCTGAAGTTCTATCCCACGCTGGTGATATCGGGGACCGAACTCCATGATATGTGGGAAAGAGGGGAATACACACCGTATGATATCGAAACGGCCGTCGGCCTCCTGTCCGAGATGAAGTCCCTGGTCCCGGAGTATACGAGGATCCAGCGCATACAGAGGGATATCCCCGCACCTCAGATCGCCGCAGGAATACTGATGAGCAACATACGCCAGTCGGTGAAGGAGAACATGGATGCCCGCGGCATGTCGTGCAGATGCATAAGATGCAGGGAGGTCGGTCATACCGGAGAGACCCTGGATGACCCGGACCTCATAAAACGGAAGATCGTCGAGTATGCGGCGAGCGGGGGGACGGAGCGATTCATCTCGTTCGAATACAACGATTCGATAATCGGATATGTCAGATTGAGGACCGACAGTACCGAGACGGCCACGGTCAGGGAGCTGAAGGTGTTCGGACGCATAGCCCCGATAGGTTTCGGCGGGGAGGACTGGCAGCACAGAGGGTTCGGGAAGGAGCTGATGCGGGAGGCTGAGCGCCTTGCGGCCCTTGACGGCAAAAAGAGGCTGAGGATAACCAGCGGCGTCGGCGCAAGGAAGTATTACGAGATGCTCGGATATTCCCTCGACGGGCCGTATATGGCCAGATCATTAGTTGATGATTAACCTGTTCCCGTCGATCCTTATGCGATCCGTTTCCACGACGGCCCTTCCTCTGTCATCCACTTTGTAGGAACACTCCGATACCCGTCCCGCGGTTGATATCAGCAGATATCTGACGGATCCGTCATCCGTGTCGATGACAAGGTCGTCAAGCGTCCCCACGGAACGTCCGGTCACCGTCTCGACCTCCATGCCTATCAATTCTCTGCTGAACATCCTGCATTCCATGACATCACCCGTAGAAAGGATGGTTATTCATTCCGGAGCGGAGCCTTCTCATCTCCTTGCTGAGCGTTTCGTACTTCTCGAACACCGCTTCGTCGACCGACGGGCCGATGGTGTCCAAAGCATCCTTGAAGTTTTTATCGGTGACGAACTGCGCGGAACTGTCGCCGCGGTATGCGAGAAGTCCCGCCTCCCTGCACAGGGCCGCGAGATCCGCGCCGGTATATCCGTCGGTCGCCCTCGCAACCGATTCCAGATCCACGTCTATGAGCGGCATCTTTGCGGTGTGCACCCCGAGGATGCTCTTCCTCGCCTCAAGATCGGGCTTTCCGACCAGTATCATGCGGTCTATTCTTCCGGGTCTGAGGAGTGCGGGGTCTATCGCATCCGGACGGTTGGTGGCCGCCATTATCATGACTCTGTTCACACTCTCGATGCCGTCTATCGATGTCAGGAGCTGCGCCACGACCCTGCTCCACGCCTGAGAGTCGCCGTCACCTCGGATCGGAGCTATGGAATCTATCTCATCGAAGAATATTATGCAGGGGGCCATCTGTTTGGCCTTCTTGAATATCTTCCTTATGGCCTGCTCGGACTCTCCCATCCATTTGCTGGCTATCTCCGGACCGTTCACCGATATGAAGTTGGCGCCCGATTCGTTCGCTACCGCCTTCGCGATCAGGGTCTTGCCCGTTCCGGGGGGACCGTAGAGGAGCAATGCCTTCCCGGGCTCGATGCCCAGTGTCTCGAAGGATTTGTGTTCCTCGGTGGGTATGAACACCTCTTCGATCTCCTTCATTATGTGCCCAAGGCCGCCGATGTCGTCCCATGTCGTCTTCGGGGTCTCGACGAACACCTCCCTCATGCCGCTTGGTTCTATATCGGCGAGAGCATCGGCGAAATCCGCCATGCAGACCCTCATCGTCTCGAGAGTCGACTGCGGGACGGGTTTGTCGAGATCGAGCTGAGATATGCGTTTGCTCAGGCATTTCATGGCCGACTCCCTTGCCAGCGATGCTAGGTCCGCCCCGACGAATCCCTGCGTCATGGAAGCCAGCTCGTCTATCTTGACATCATCCGAAAGAGGCATGTTCCTTGTATGGACCTCCAAAATGCTCTTTCTTCCGGGCATGTTCGGTACGCCGATCTCGATCTCGCGGTCGAACCTTCCGGGCCGCCTCAGCGCAGGATCTATGGAATCCTCTCTGTTGGTCGCCCCTATGACGATGACATCTCCTCTTCCGCCCATCCCGTCCATAAGCGCCAACAGCTGTGCGACGACACGCCTCTCGACCTCCCCGTGGGTCGAGTCCCTGTTCGGTGCTATCGAGTCGATCTCATCGAGGAATATTATGCTCGGCGCATTGTCCTCGGCCTCTTCGAATATCTTCCTGAGTCTCTCTTCGCTCTGACCGTAGTACCTCCCCATTATCTCAGGTCCGCGGATTGAGTAGAATGCCGCCCCGGACTCATTGGCGACGGCTTCCGCGATCAGTGTCTTGCCTGTTCCCGGCGGGCCGTAGAGCAGCACACCTTTCGGTGCGGATATCCCCATGCGGTCGAACAGTTCCGGGTGCTTGAGAGGGAGTTCTATCATCTCCCTTATCCTCTGGAGTTCGCCGTCCAGACCGCCGATGTCATCATAGGTAGTATAGCCGGTACGCACCTCCGAGCTTTTTTTGGCCGGCTCGCTTTTCAAAACTATCACGGTCTCTGGCCCGACGACGACCGGCCCCTCGGGGACGGTGGATGTGACGTTGTACGTTGCACGGTTGCCCATGAGCGCGATGTTCGGTATCATCAGGTCCATGCCTGTTATGAGGGGCCTCCCCACAAGGCCGTTCCTGAATATGTCCTCGATCCCATCCTCGTAGCTTATCCTCTTCCCTTCGGAGATGTTCGGGCTGAGCGCCACCTTCACGGCGACATGCGGGTCGCATCTCTTTATACGGACGGTCTCGTCGACGCTCACTCCGGCACTGGTCCTGGTGGGCCCGTCGATCCTTATGAGCTTCATCCCGTCGTCTCCGGACTCGCCTTTGAATATTTTTGCAACCACGGTCCTCTTCCCTATAATCTCTATGACGTCACCAAGATCGAGGCCCAGAGACCTGCGGGACTCGTTGTCTATCCTGGCCCTGCCGTATCCTGCCTCGGATTGCCTTTTCGCCATCGCGACCTTAAGCTCGAGGAGTTTATCCATTATCCTGATGGATATCCTTCAACTATATTTCATTTGATTGTCATTCGTATCATCCCGTGGGTGTTCGTTACGATGCATCATGCAAACGGCGAAAATACCATAGTGGCACATTGCTCGATTCAAAAGCCTTAATATAGGTGCGTGCGTTTTTCTTATTCCGTTATGAAAGCCGCACGAGAGAGTCCATTTTCAAAATTGAAAGGCAGCATAAGGATTAAAAAAATGCCGCGTATCCAGCAGGAACTCGCAGCTTGCCTGCAGTGCGGCTATTGCATAAGCGTCTGCGAAGCACATGATCAGACACCCTGGGAATCGGTCACCCCGAGAGGTAAAATATACTACCTCAACCAGCTGGGAGGCGCCGGGGGGATAGACAAGGCACTGGGCAGGGAGGTATCCCTTAACCCTTACTTCGTCGATGCGATGTACAAGTGCACGGGTTGCGGGAACTGCGAAGTCGTCTGCCATGCGAACATACCCCTGGTGGAATTCTGGGAGACCGTCAGGAAATGGATCGTGGACGAAGGTGCGGGTCCCATGTCCGCTCACAAGGGCATGGCCAAGAAGGTCGGCGAGGTACATAACCCGTACGGGGAACCGCCATCGAAAAGAGGAGACTGGTGGCCGAAAGAGGTTGAAAAATCGGCTACCCCCGATGTCATGTTCTTCGCAGGATGCACCGGTGCGTACAGACAGCAGGCACTGCCCCAGATGGGCGTGCGCGTGCTCTCGAGGGCAGGTGTGACGATCAACACGCTGGGGCCGGATGAGTGGTGCTGTTCATCGCCTCTGCTGAGGACCGGTACCCACCGATATTCTCTCGAATGTGCGGAGAAGACTGTCGAGGGGGCCGACGGGATGGGTGCGAAGGACATGGTGATGACCTGTTCCGGTTGTTACAAAACCGTCTCGACCGATTTCGGGAAATTCTACGCCAGGACCGGACAGAACGTGTACCACTTCTCACAGTACGTGGAGAAACTGATCGCGGAAAGGAAGCTCCCGCTGAATCACGAATTCAAAGCGAAGGTGACATACCACGACCCATGCCACATGGGAAGGCACATGGGGGTGTTCGATGCGCCCAGGAACGTGCTGAAGAAGATAAAGGGCATCGAGCTAGTCGAGATGGACCGCAGCAGGGAGAATTCCAGATGCTGCGGTGCCGGGGGAGGGTACAAGAGCCAATACAACGATATGGCGGTCAACATCGCGGCCGAGAGGGTCAGGGATGCGGAGGAGACGGGTGCCGAGATCCTCGTGACTTGCTGCCCGTTCTGTGTCGTCAACCTTACACAGGGAGCGAAACAGATAGGCTCGAAAATCAAGATCATGGATCTTTCGGAGGTCCTTCTGAAGGTTACGGCCCCTAAGGAGGAAGAGACCGCCAAGGAACAGCCGCCGAAGACGGCTGTGCCGGAAGCGGCCAAAACTGAGGCTGCGGCGAAACAGGAAGCGGCCGTCAAGCCGGCCGAGATCCCGAAGTCGACGGGTTTCAGGGAGACGAACATCCCGGAGGTCAAACCGGATGCCGTGCCCGTGAAAGCCGTTCCTGAAGATAGCCTTTCGGCAGATGACGGAGAGGCCGGAGAGGACATCTGGACGGATAATTCCCCCGAGGCGCTCGTCAGAAGGGCCGCGTGGAACAAAGGCCTCAGGTGCAGGAGGGACTACGGGGAACACAACATACCCGTGGCGTTCGTCAAGCCGAAAGTCGCGGTATACATAATGTCCGAAGGGGCGGTCGACGCGGAGACCAAAAAAGCTCTGGAAGGAGACGGATGGATAGTACTGTCGTTCCTGGAGAGCAGCATTACCGACGGCGAGGAGCAGTCCCTTGAGATCAGAGCTGCGGTCAAAGAGAACCTCAGGGCCCTCGGCAAAAAGAAGAAAGGATAAACCATTTGTCGGGACCTCCCGACACATATTTCTATAATATGTCATTCAGCAAACTCGATCCGAGACTTGTTTCTGTTCTGAGGGAAAGAGGAATCACCGAACCGACAGATCCCCAAAGGGATGTTATCCCCCGGATACTCGCTGGGAACAATGTCCTTCTTGTCGCCCCGACGGGCATAGGTAAAACCGAGGCGGCCATGCTCCCGGTCTTCGATTCCATATTCAAGACGAAAGGAAAAGCCGGGATACGATGTCTTTACATAACGCCGCTCAGAGCCCTGAACAGGGACATGCTGAAGAGGATGGAAGACTACGGTAACGCACTCGACATCTCGGTGGGGGTGAGACACGGGGATACCTCGCAGGCCGAGAGGAACAGACAGTCCCATAAGGCCCCCGACATACTGATAACCACGCCGGAGACCCTCCAGGTCCTCTTCACGGGCAAGAGGCTTAGGGAGCATCTGAAGAATGTCGAATGGGTCATCGTCGACGAGATACACGAGCTCTCGAGCACGGAAAGGGGTGCGCAACTCAGCGTTGCCATGGAAAGGCTCGCCGAGATAAGCGGGGAATATCGGAGAATAGGGCTTTCGGCGACCGTCGGCGATGTTGCGGACGTGAAAGAATTCCTATCCGGCGTGGGCAGGGAGGTCATACTTTGCAAGCATGACACCCACAGGGAATTCGAGATCGTCGTGGAATGTCCGATCCCCGACGAGGGCGATTCCGTCCTGATGGACAGGCTGCAGAGCGATCCGGAAATACTGGCGGTCATGAAGAGGGCCCGGGAGCTGATCGAGGCGGGAAGGTCCACATTGCTGTTCGTCAACACGAGGGAGACGGCCGAGTGGCTTGCCGCAAGGTATCATCTCTGGGACGAGGATTTCTCGATCGATGTGCACCACGGGTCGCTGTCCAAGGAGAACAGGATGGCGATCGAGGACAGGTTCAAGAACGGCGACCTTAAAGCGGTGATAGCGACATCTTCCTTGGAACTCGGGATCGATATAGGGTCGGCGGATCTGGTCATACAGTATAACTCCCCCAGAGAGGTGTCTAGAATGATACAGCGCGCGGGACGTGCCGGCCACAGGATCGGAGAGACGATAAGGTCCGTCATATTGGCGACCGCGCCCGACGAAGTGGCCGAGGCTCTTGTCATAGCGAGGAGGAGCGATGCCAAGGAACTGGAATACTTCAGGGGGAGATCGAACCCCTTCACGGTTCTTGCCAACCAACTCATCGCCATGACCATGAGCGGTCGCACCGACAGGGATTCGGCATACCGGATATTCAGGAGGTCCAATCCGTTCAGGACGCTGTCCCGTTCCGATATGGATGATGTCCTGGAACAACTGAAATCGATCAAGATGATATTCGAGGATGAGAATGGTTTCAGACGCTCGAAGAAGGGGATGCAGTACTTCTATGACAACCTCTCCATGATTCCCGACGAGAGAACATATCTTATCAGGGACATAAGCACCAGGGGCATCATAGGGACTCTCGATGAGAGTTTCGTGGCTTCGTTCGCGGAACCGTATGCCATGTTCATAGCCAAAGGCAGAACATGGAGGATCATAGAGATGAGAGAGGACGAGCTTCTCGTCGAAGAAGCGAGAGATGTCGGGTCGGTCCCGTCGTGGGCGGGTTCCGACATACCGGTCCCGTTCGAGGTGGCCATGGAGGTCGGCAGGATGCGCCGCGAGATGGAACTCGGCGTGTATCCCGGCGATGAGAACTGCCGCAGGAAGATATTGGACTACGTGAATGAACAGAAAGAGAGATGGCCCGTGCCCACGGACAAGACCGTCACGCTGGAGATCGGGGACCGGCTGGCTATGCTGAACTGCTGTTTCGGAAGCAGAGTGAACGAGACTTTGGGTAAGATCTATTCGGCCCTGCTGACCGCTCGTCTGGGAGAGAGCATAGGTGTGTCGACCGACGCATACCGGATAATCCTCGAGCTTCCGAGGAATGTGGACCGTAAACTTCTCGAGGATACGTTCAAGTCCATAAAACCGGGAACGATAGAGGCTTTGGCCAGGATAACTATACTTAACTCGACATATCTGAAATGGCGTTTCGTCCATGTCGCGAAGAAATTCGGGATAATAGAGAAGGGCGCGGATCACCGTTTCGTTAATTTCAACCGTCTTTTCGATCTCCACAGGGATACGCCGGCGTACAACGAGGCGATCGACATAGTCCTCTGGGAGGACCTGGACATCGGGAACACAGAACTTATCATCGGAATGATATCGGAAGGCCGAATAAAGATCGAGCTGTGCGGCATATCCCGCATAGGGCTGGAGGGGATCGTACGTTCGAAAGAACTCATGCAGCCCGTCAGGGCAGACCACTCCATACTGGCGGCCCTCAAGAAGAGGCTGGAGGAGGAGACGCTTCACGCATCATGTCTGAACTGCCTGAACCAATGGAGAGTCAGAGTCTCTGATGCCCCCAAACACCTCAGATGCCCGAAATGCGGAGGCAATATGATAGCCCTCCTCAAGGGTTACGAAAGGGAGAGCATCAAGAGCATAAGGATGAAAGACCGCAGCGAACAGGAGAAGAAGGATGCGCTGAGGGTGTCGAGGAACGCTAACCTTGTGAACGAATACGGCGGGAAGAGGGCCGCGATCGTCCTTGCGGGGAGGGGGATAGGTCCGGACAGCGCGTCCAGGATTCTCAGGAGCATGCATGTCGACGAGGATGATTTCCTGCGGGACATCATGAACGCGGAGATACTCTACGCAAAGAACAAAAGATTCTGGGACTGATCAGATATTGCCGCCCTTGGCTCTGAACTCCGGCTTTTTTTCTTCCTCGGAGATATCCTTGAGTTTGACATTCCTCGATGACAGGAATCCTTTGGATATTATGTAGACTTCCGAGGATGTTTCCCTTGATGCATCCGGAGAATGTACTTTCACGGATTTGAATCTCGATTCCAATTCATCCAGCAGGGGGCCCAGCATATCGCCCATGAACACCTTCACGACCAACTTGCCCTCTTTCTTGAGTATCCTGTCGCAAACCGCCACGGCGTACATGCAGAGATCGACCGACCTCGCGTGATCCGTCGAATAATTGCCGCCGATGTTCGGGGCCATGTCGGACAGCACCACATCCGCCTTCCCTCCGAATGTTTCGATCAGCTTCCTCATCGTGCTGTCCTCGGTTATATCGCCGATTATCGTCGTTACGCCTTCCAGCGGCCTGATGTATCTAAGATCAACACCAACGACTTTGCCTTTCTCGCCGACACGCCCCTTCGCAACCTGGAGCCAACCGCCCGGGGACGCCCCGAGATCGACGACGGAGTCCCCATCCCTGAAAATGCCGAAACGGTCGTCGATCTGCATGAGTTTGAAGGATGCCCTGGACCTGTATTTGAGCTTCTTTGCCAATTTGTAATAATGCTCGTGCTTCCTTTCCTGGACCCAACGATCATGCAAAGCCATTGAGGTCTGATAGGCTTCATCAATAAACTATTTATGGAAAAACTGATAAAGATTTTTTGAAGTATCGTAACCGACTTTCGGAATATCGGCTGTTCATCGTTCGGGTTGCGTACATGATGGGTGCGGAAAACTACGCGAGGTGCGATTGAAACCATTTTTTTCGACAAGTTATGAAGACTTTGTATCGATGATATAATAACAACGGCGATTTTTCGAACACCTTCGCATGAAAACTAATAATAGACAAGGCCATTGTCGGATGAGGACCGATGTCAAAAGGATGGACATATTCGAAAGCCGGCGTCAATATAGATGATAAATCAAAGGCCATAGGATCCCTTGTCGGCGAGCTGAAGTTCAAAAGGAACGGTGTGGGGCAGATGGTGCGCATCCCGGGCCTCTTCGCGAGCCTCATCGACTTCGGAGACAAATATCTCACGTTGGCCACGGACGGGGTCGGCACCAAGCTCCTCGTCGCAAAAGAACTTGGGATATGGAACACCGTGGGGATAGACTGCATCGCGATGAACGTTAACGACACCATATGCGTCAACTCCGAACCAATATCCTTCGTGGATTACATTGCGATAGACAGACCGGACGATGCCGTTACGAGGGAGATCGGCATAGGCCTTGAGAAGGGAGCGGAGATATCCAACATGGAGATAGTCGGCGGAGAGATAGCCGTTCTTCCCGAGATGGTGCACAGCGTGGACCTTTCCGGGACATGCCTCGGATATGTTGAGAAAGACCGCGTCATAACCGGAGAGAAATGCGAGGAAGGCGACGCCATCGTGAGCCTCAGATCGTCCGGCATACACTCGAACGGACTGACGCTGGCAAGAAAGGTATTCGAATCCTCGAACGTTTCACTCGAAGACAGAATCGGAGGCTTGTCCAAAAGCGTGGGCATGGAACTTCTGACGCCCACGGAGATATATGTCAGGCAGGTCCTGGAGATCACTGGGTCGCACACCGTCCACGGGCTTGTCGATATAACCGGCGGGGGTCTCAGGAACATACTGCGCATGAAGAAGGGGCTGCGATATGTGATCGATGATCCGGTCGGGCCCGCGCCCATATTCAAAGTCATACAGGAATTGGGCGGCGTTGACGACAGGGAGATGTACCAGACGCTGAACATGAGCATGGGTTTCGCGATAATAGCACCGGAACGGGATGCGGAGGATATCGTCAAGAAATACGGTAATGCGGACATGGTCGGAAGAGTCGAAAAGGGAAGCGGGGTCCTTCTGGAGCCCGGCAACATCCTGTACGAGACTTACTGATTCAGCCTGGCGGTGACGGCGCCGCACACCGCACCGAGTGCCGTGCATGTCTCTAGCGAGAATCCCCCGCCGGTGACATCCATATGGTACTTCGGTATGGCTGCGATCTCTTTCGGGACCCCGTGCGGACCGATGCCGAATATCAGCACTATGCTCTTCCCCCTTCTCACCATATCCGCCGTCTCGCTCACATTTATCCTTTTCCTGTCATCGGGTTTGCTTGTCGTGAGTATCGGTTCCCCCAGCTGCGGAGGCAGACCTTTCGACGGATACGGGAATTTGTTGAATCTGCCTTTCTCGGCGAGTTGCATGAAATAGTCGCCGTGGCCCCCTATGCTCGTGGTACCGGCCACCCATTCCGCGATCCCCGTCGGCGTGTCGATATCTTCCGGGATCGGGAAACCGAGAAGGGCCAGATTCATGTCGAATGCCATCGCGAGACCGCCGGCTCTCGCGAGCACCCTCCTGTGCGGCTCTCTGAATTTGTTCGGGTCGTATGAGTTGTAAAGCGCGATGGTCATCCTTCCGGCCGTTGCACATCCCTCCTTCTCTTTTTCCTCCCTGCTATGGCGTGGGCATCGCCGTCCAGGAATATCTCATAATCCGGATTTTCCGCCTGTATCCTCTGGATCTCCTGAAGGGCCTGCGCAAGCGTCAGTTTGCTTGTGCGTATATCGATGAATATCGTATCAGGTTCCAAAAAACACCCTCCCCGGTACAGACCGCATGAGCCGTATGCTCATCGCACGGGAAAAAAGCATGGTGCCGTGAGCCGGGCTCGAACCAGCGACTTCATGATCTTCAGTCATGCACTCTCCCAACTGAGTTACCACGGCGTAGTTCCCCCTATTGCGGGTTCTCTATTATAAAGTTTCCTGGCAGCCATATCATCCCTTTGGCATTTTAGCCTTCGGCCTTATCTCCTCTCCGTGTTTTTCGATGCCCGGTCTTTTCAGTCTCAGGCAACGGACTTCCGTGACCATTCCGTCTGCGGCCTCCAGTCTCGATCCTATGCTCAGAGCCATGAATACACATGCCGAGAACAGCACTGCTGCGAACAGGGACAGCGTTGCCTGCATCACCCTCCCGTCGATGACGGAGAAGATGAAAACGGCAACGGAGACGCAGGCGGCGACGGCCGATGCCGCCGCCGTTGCCGGCCATGTTCTCTCAGAGGCTATTCTCATCCGGCTCTTCTCCGTCCAGGATTATCGGCTCCACTGCGGTTATCTTGTCGCCGTTCCTCATATCCATTATGCGGACGCCTTTCGCATTGCGCCCGGTCTCTCGGATCTCGTCAACACCCATGCGTATCATCTTGCCCTGCACGCTGGTGACCATCAGCTGATCCCCGTTCGATACTTTCCTGACGGACACCACTTTGCCGTTCCTCTCATCGGTCTTTATGGTTATGACTCCTTTCGCACCGCGCTTCGTCTGACGGTAGTCGTCGACGTTGGATATCTTACCGTAGCCATTCTCGGTGACCGTGAGGAGTTTGTCCTCCGGACGCACGACCGCCATGGAGACGACCCTGTCATCCCCGCTGAGCGTCATGCCCTTCACGCCCATCGTGTCCCTGCCTGTCGAACGGACCTGGGATTCGTCGAATCTCACG
>JAITTK010000087.1 GCA_031287135.1 Candidatus Methanoplasma reticulitermitis | reverse complement strand
TTTGGGCATCTTCCCCGGATCTTTAGGTACCCATTCATAACCGCATCGTAAGCAAGATACTGCCCGGCCGTCACAGCCCTTCCGACTCACAGAAATCTTTTTGTCCGACAACGGAACCCTTCAGCCAGTCCGCCCAAAACATCACCTGGTCGGAAGATGTATGGTATTGATTGGAAACCACTTACAGATGCCGCTGTTGCCTGACATCTGGGTATTATCAGAGTGACGGAATGCGCCGAATGAACAATATATAGAGAAAAACACACCATCCGCGATCGTGCGGATGGCCGTTCCGGGACGTGCATCCCGATCAGCGATGCGTAGATGAAACGGGGAAGGTGGGCCTCGCGGCCCGTTTTATGTCACGAGGTGCTGTTTTCCCTCTTCCTTGACATCCAGAAGATGAACAGAAGCAGGACCAGCACCGCGAGTATCGCCGCCACTATCCACCACGGGAAACCGGACGACTGTTCCTCCTTGAACGTGATGCCTACATTGCTGTCGGAACCTACGCTCCTGAGGATTATCCTGTTCCCGTCGATCTCATACTCCCATTCCGTCGTGACCTCATCGATCACATACCCGGACGCGGGACTGACCAGGATCTCGATGTCGCCGCCGGCTGCCACCGTCATATCGCTGCTGGCGACGGTCCCGTTGGGTCCCGTCGTTATGTGGACGGTTACCGAAGACGGCAGTTCCGTCCACAGTGCGGTGTACGTGATGCTCCCAGTCACGATCTGTGACGGGACGGACGACCATCCGGCGAACGCGAACCCTGCCTTTGTCGGGACCGGGATGGTCCCGAGGGGTGCCCCGTCCGAGAATACCTTCCTGTATACCGTCCCGTTCTTGGTCCAATCGCCGTCGGAGATCGTCCCGCCGTCCGGGTTGATGGTCACCGTGTACGTCGTAGGGGTCGATGTACCTCCCGGAACCGTCCACTGCGCCGTGTATGTCTGATTCAAAGCCGGTACGGGCGTCGATGCGGAGAGCGCCGGGGCCCATCCGTTGAACGTGAATCCGGCCTTCGACGGTGTCGGAACCGAACCCACGGATGTTCCGTATGGCAGTGTCCTCGAATAATCGGATCCGATCTGAGTCCAGGCTCCGGGCGAAGATACCGTTCCTCCGTCCAGGTCGAGAGTCAGGGTGTATGTGTTGGGCGTCCACTGCGCAGTGTACGTTGCGCTTGCTGTTACATTCGCCGGAAGTGCCGGGGACCAGCTGCTGAACGTGTACCCTGTGCGGCTGAAAACCGGGACCGCTCCGAGGGACGATCCATCGATGAAGGTTCCCCTGTACACCGATCCGATTTTGCTCCAGGAACCGGGAGACGCTGTCGTCCCTCCGGCTGGATCGAGCGTCACGGTGTGGGATACAGGTCCGGGTATCACAGTCCATTTCGCGGTGTATGTTTTATCGCCTGTGACAAGATCACCGGTCGGCCAGGATGCCGGATCAAGGTCGTAACCCGTCCTTTCGATCGCCGGAAGTACGATGGGCGCACCGTATCCGATATACTGGGTGTAAGTGGAGGGGCCTCCCGTCCAGGGTGCGGGCGATGCTATCGTTCCGCCGCCGGTTTCCAGGGTTATTTTATATTGTGTCGGAGCAGGATTCCACTTCGCGGTGTATGTAGCTCCTCCCGGGGCTGCGGGAACCAGGGTTTCGTTCCACCCGGCGAAAGTGTACGTTACGTCGGTCTGAATCTTGGGAGGGGGACTGTATGATGGGGTCACACCGTGTCCGACATAGCCGCTCCCGGGGAGGGGGGTTGTTCCATCAAGATACTTTATGTAGTACTGGGCGGAAACGTTTAGAGGACACCCCCAACTGATGCCGCTGCCGGATACTGCAACGGTATATACCCCGAAAGAAAGGGTGGCGGGAATCGTGAAACTCGCATCCGTCCCAGTTGATGTCGGCATGAACCCCAAGACCTCCTTTACAGTGGCACTGCTTGAGTCTTTCAGAACAACCGATATGAACCCTCCCGAGTAATTTTTCACTGTCCCTCTTACAGCTGTCCCTCCTACAGCTGTCCCATCATATTGGACGGTTATGTCGCTACCTGATCCGCTGCCGGATATTTTATCGGGTTCGCCGTCCACATACTCCGAGCCTGCGAATGCGGCGGACAGCAGCACTGTTGCCGCCGTGAGCAGCAGTAACGCACCCATCACCTTCTTCGATACTGTCATGTTTACGCCCCGCTTATCACTCTTTGGCTGTTGGTGACTGCTCCGCCGGGTGTACCGTTATCATAGCTGAAAGCCGCGGATCCAGACACCAACGTCTTCAGGACAGAGTCATGATAGTCATTTGTAGCGTCATCCCCCAACCAAACAGTAAAGGTATGACTGGTCTCGCCCGAACCGATTGATTCGCTGACAGAATTGGTGTCTGTCCAAATCTCGGAAACCCCGCCGCTGACCACCACCCATGATGTTGTGTACAATATGGTCAGTTTCCCGTTACGGACGGAATCCGGTATGAAGCCCCCGCTGCTGGAACTGACGGTCGCCTCGAATCCTTTCTTTCCGTTATCTTCTACATATTCGATCGCTACGGATATGTGGGGATGGGATGTTAGGATGTGTCTGAACTCCACGGTTATGACCGCACCATCACCGGTCGCTGTCACAAGATACACGTTGGCGGCTATCTCGGTACATGTCGCATTGGTCACTTCTTTGATGTGAGCACTGTGTCCTGCATCCGGAGTAACGACCAGCAGACCGTATTCTCCTGCACGGAGGTACTCTGTCTTCTGTGTTATGACTCCTCCCGTCCCGCTGATATATTGTACGCTGTAGACGTTCAAAGTGCCCTTCCATTCCACCTCCATATCGTTGGTGGGCGTGACAGATAATCTCGTATCAACAGCATCATCGCCGTCGAAAGACCATCCGTCGAAGGTGTACCCATCAGGCGTTGTAAAGGCCGGAAGTACGAATGTATCTCCGTCCCGTACGATCACGGTGTATTGGTATCCGAGATACTTCACGGTCACGGTGTATTCGGTCGCGAAATGAGCCGTGAGTGTGATGTCGCCTGTCGGAATGTAGGACTCTCCTCTCACACCGACTTTGTTGTCGGTGGCATCGTACCATCCGATGAATGTCTTTCCGGATTCGTGACCGTTGATCAACACAATGCTGGATCCGGCCTGCACGGATACTGTCCAGACCGTTGCGTCGGCGTATTTGAATGTGACTGTGTAGACATCAATCACATCATCGTATATCGCCGTGAATTCGGCGTCAGCGGTTATGGTGTATTCCGCTCCTGCGGTGTATTGGACGCTGCCGTCGCTCCAGTGGAGGAAGACCTTGTCCGCCATCGCCGGTCCCGCGGGGACGATTATCTTCGTCCCGGAGACACCGGTGAACTCGGACGATCCGAATTTGACGGTGAAGATGTCATCGTATTTCGATACCAGCTGCGTCACGGCATCCGAATCCAGATCATCGAAGGCGAGGGCCGCATCGCCCGCTTTCCAGACGAGGTTGTCCGGAGTCCCTTCGTACCATCCGACGAATTGTTTGTCGGAAGTGTTCGATACATAGGGCATTGTCACTTTATTCCCTGCGGTGTAGACGCCCCTGTGGACAACGTCCCCGTTATCTGTGAATACCACCGCACGGATGTCCAGATCGTTCGATATCGCTTCAATCGCGTCCGCGACCATCTCCGAACGTCTCTGTATGTCTCCGAGCGTGGGATCGTCGGTCCAGCCGTTCAGGGCCGCTTCGATATCCACGATCGCCCTCTTCGCCGCTTTGATCAGCTCGGCTTCGTACATATCATCCAGTTCAGGATCCCCGGAGTCGGCATCGAAACCCACCGCTGCGGTCAGGGCCGCGGTGCCGATGATCGGCACGAGTATCTGCAATCCGGATCCGGTCTTATCGATAATCCATTTGACTATCTCCTCGGAGCCGGGACTTATGCTGTTGCCATCGAGTTTCTGGAGTTCGCTGTTGAAAGCATCGTATCTGTCGGAAAGGCCCGCTATGTATTGTCCTATATCTCCGATATCGTCCGCACCGCCGTAATCGTAACCAACGACATAGCTGCCGAGGTCGTAGGCCGCATCGAGAAGGTCCCTTATGCTCTCGAAGTCGGCGATCTTCTCGTCTATCAGAGCGGCGAGGTCGTCGGCAAAGGTGCTCCCCACGGCACCGAGGTTCGTTGCGAGGGTTCCGAGGTCGGCGAGCATCTGATCGAGGCTCTTGTTCAGATCGATGTCCTTTAGCACATCGTCGAGAAGATCCAAGTACTCGAAGAGCTCATCGGCCGTGAGTTCCGGGAGGAGGTCCAGCATATCATATGCCAATGGGACCAATACCGTCTGACGGATCTCTTTGAGCAGTTCTTTCACGAATCCCTGCAATGCAGTATTGTCTATGTTGGCCTCTATCAGGTCCTTGAGCACGGGTTTGATGAGATTCTCGACCGCTTTTGCGGCAGTTACTATGTATTCCTTGTAATCTGACAGCAGATCGTCGATCTGAGTGCCGATAACACCTGATGACCTCAGTTCTTTGAGCGCTGTGTTCAGCAGAGTGAACCTATCGGAGAGTTCTTCGAAGTAGCCGTTGACCGACGCGACATCGACGAGCTGCGAATAGTCTTTGTTCTGTATGAAATCCGCGAGGTCGGTGACGGCATCATATACTTTGACGACGGGTGCGATCTGGGCATCGAATATCATAACTATCATTTCATGATAATCTGTCAATTCGGACATCGGGCGGTCGTTATCGTACAGAGTGTCGAACGGGCCGAGTATATCGGGCTGGATCCCAGAGGGTATGAGGTCCGGGAACAGATCCGCCACCGTCATCAGCTTATCGATCTCATCCTGGATGGCCTCCAGTTCCTGACGCAGATCCTGATACGTTTGGTCCCTCTCGGCGGCTTCGACGAGAGCCCTGAAATCAGATGTCGCGACATATGCGGCTGTTTTTGCTGTATCCTTCGTGATTGTGAGAGGATCCAAAGAGATCGAGCTCTCCTCTGCGACCTGATATGCGGCGACATAAGCATCGGCATAACCGACAAGTGTTGGGTCGGCCAGCATAGATCTGAGATTATCCATGTCATCGTCTGTTATTTTTAAAATGTTTCCAGGGGTATTACTACCCATGATGGGTGTTTTGAGTAAATCTTTCAGATCATCGAAATCGTTCCCGAGGTCTGTTTGATTGCCTGACTGGATGATTCTTGCAAACCATATGCCGTCTTCAGCATCAATTGAATTAATATCTCCAACGCCACCAAAAGCAATAGTGAATGGATTAAACGCATTTCCTTCCTTGACGCTACGCAGATATTCATTCAATGATTTTGTGACGTTGGTTTTGGTAGTATTTCCATTGGAAAACACAATGTCGTCAAATGATTCTTTGAACTCATCTGTGAACGTCTTCTTTGAATCGGCCACATCGCTGAAAGCATCCAAAGTTCCCTGCGACGGCGGTGAGAGGTTCTCGATGTAATCGATCACCGCATCGAAATACGCGTTATACTTAGCCTCAAGATCATCGATGTCGGACTGCCAATCGTAGCCGTCCGTTGCGGCTTTATCCGCCCTTTCTTCCAAGTCGATTATCTCATCATAGAGAGACCGCAGATTGTCGATATCATCTTGCGGATCGAATAGGCCCCCCCCCATTGGGACCCTGATTTACCGTCATATGCGGCCTGTGCGTCCTCCGGGTCCCGGATCGACGATGCGTCCGCATACGTATCCTCCGCGGCGATCACCGCGAACGGGATCGCCATCATTACTGTCAGCAACAGCGTTGCTAACACTACTCCTCTTTTCATATTGAAAATCCTCCTTAATAGATATTGATTTAAAATTCGTACCGTACGGTACAAATTGTCTATCGCTGATTTTGTCGAAGGTTATTGGTATATATGTACATATCCGTTTACATTTCGCATATTCTGTTGCATAATTCCGAACGAAGTTGATTAATCTGTATTTTTCTTTGTCTTCGATGTGTTTTCGATAGGGATTCGCGGCGATATCCCGATAGCGGATCGGTCGTTCCGCGTTATTTCTAACATTTACATTTTTCGCCAACTGTGAATATATCAACAATGGGGGCATTAGGGATCCCGTGGGATGAAAACAGAAATAGCCATACACAGAATATAACAAGTGGGGGGTACTCCCTTGTTTGATTGACTGCCATACCGGGGGCAGTCACCCGGACCGATGATTCGGATGATATTCAGCGGAAGCATATACGGTGATAAAAAGCCCGGCCGCGGACGGACATCGTAAAATAAGGAACGCAGGCCCATAAAAGCTACATTCCGGCAGACAGGGGCGGTAATGAGGCTTCCGTACACACTGACTTCTGGATTTTCAACATAAATACGCGGATACACGTGATCGAATCCGAGTTGCGGGGAATTAACTCCGGAAAACGCGGAAGGCCCTGCACCTGCTGCACATCCCCGATGCTTTGGATCATGTACATAATGGAATACAAAAAGGAGCTAACTCTCAGAAAAGCGGACGGGATCCCTGCCGGCCACGGTCTGGAGGGACCTCATCACAGCACGATGCTCAGACGGTTGGATCCTTTCTTCGTACGTCGGACCGAAGACGGGTACGGAATCCGATGTAAGGTCAGATGCGCATTCTCGGACATGAAACGGCTGGCGGCGGAAACGGTATCGGCCACCGGCTCGTGCGGAATAGGTACTGCGGTGCTGATCAAGGTATTGATCTATAACATCCACAAAGGATCGGAGAGGATATCATCGGCATCACCGGAAATGATGCATATGCTACCGAGGATCAATTATGCAACAGAGTACGGCAACAGGAAAATAACTTAATGTTCATTGCATACGCCTTTCCCGATGAAGATAGGCTACATGGGAATACCATTCTCGAACTCGGAAGAGGCGGCGGCGCTTTTTGCCAGGAGGAACCGGTGGAACGATGTCGTTCTCGTCCCTCTGATGTGCGCGGCATCGGTGGTGAAGGAACTGGAGAACGGGAACATCGACTACGGCGTTGTCGCCACATGCAACATAGTGGCCGGACCGGTCATCGAGACCGCGGACTCCCTCAGGGGAAAGGATGACATAGAGATGCACCAGACGATCGATGTTCCGATACATCACTGTCTTTTCGTGAAAGAGGAGGGATGCTCCGTGGAAACCGTTGCCTCCCACATACAGGCGCTCATGCAGACCGACGGGAACATCGGGAAGATGTTCCCCGATGCGAAAAGGACGGAGGTGGAGGACACCGCATACGCCGCCGAGATGCTGGCGGACGGATCCCTTCCCGATAATGCAGGGGTCGTATGCAGGAAGGACGCGGGCGAACACTACGGCCTTTACATGCTCGCGGAGAACATCGAGGACGACCGGGACAATATGACCTCCTTCTCATTGCTCAGGCTTATATCGCGGTGAGATCCGACGGCACGATGTATCACTCGTCCGATACGTCTATGGACAGGGACCTCATCACATCAAGGGCCTTCCGATGAAGGTCGCCGTCATAACTCGCCACTGATCCGGGATCTACTTTCACATTCGATTCCGGATATGCGGTCTTCAGTATGACGGCGTTCGCGATCACGCATATGTTCGTGGCCACGCCGCATAACTCTATCTCATCATATCCCTTCAATTCGCCGATAAGATCCAGACTTCCGAAGGTATGCTTCTCGACGGTCTTGCCGAGATGCTGATACTCCGCGACCCTCCCGAAGATTCTCCAGCCCGCGGTCCCCTTTATACAGTGTCTTACCGGTATGCGCATCCCCTCGTCGGTCCTGGGATAATCCTCATCATGGGTGTCCATCGTGAAGAAGACATCATCCCCGCATTCCAGATATCTGCCGATCTTCGACACTATTCTGTCTTCTATCGCTTCGGCTGACGGCGACCCCAGGCTGCCTTTTACGAAATCGTTCTGATAATCCACTACGACAAGAGCTCGGGACAATGTTGGGTTAACGGTTTGCAGGATAAAAACGGTTTACCTCATACCCTCGGCATATCGGAACATTCATCCGATATTATCTCATATATTATGCTGAAGGATATACCCGACAGGATCGATATCTTGGTGCATGACAGCCCGGAGTTATATGATCTGATCACATACTCCACATCCTCTCTGCCGATCCTCCGGTCGTATCCATCCTTGCTTTCATCGCCGCCGTGTTCCGGCCGGACCTCCGCGTCCCTCATCCATGTCGTGGACCTGCATGACGGGCATCTTTTAGGGGGCGTGCTCCGCTTCGCATTCCATTCATGTCTGCATTTCGAGCATGTATGGACGGTCGGTGCCTCTTCCCACTTGTACGTTCCGCACGCCGGGCATCTGCACGGCGAATCGTATGTGGATATCCACCCGTGTCCGCACCTGGTGCAGTGTCTTGTCTCGGATTCCTTCATCCATATGGTGGACCTGCAGGAAGGACAGTTTTTGGGCATCTTCCCCGGATCTTTAGGTACCCATTCATAACCGCATCGTAAGCAAGATACTGCCCGGCCGTCACAGCCCTTCCGA
>JAITTK010000085.1 GCA_031287135.1 Candidatus Methanoplasma reticulitermitis | reverse complement strand
ATGGACATTATCGGCTTCTCGCGGGCAAGTTTCTTGTCACCGTAATAGAATGCCTCGACCATGTCCCTGTAGTACTCCACATGTTCTCCGACGGGATCTATGTGGTGGAAGTGCTTGGTCGTGTTCTCAATCGATGTCAGCATCTCATGGACATCTTCCGCGCCCTTACCCGCCCAGTCTCTTGCCGACACCGGCAGAGCGAAATAGCTTATTCCCTCCGCCCAGTCGCAGAGTTTCGCGCATTTGGCAAGGTCTGCATCGGTCGAATCGACTGTCTCGTACTTTCCGCCTCCCAGATAATTGCACATCTGGATACCGGTTCCGAAACATATGTAGTGAACGCGGCCGTTAAGTTCCTGCTCCACCGTGCGGTTCTCTTCTCTTCCGTAGAGGTAGAACTTCGACGGGGCAGTCAAAAGTGCCTTGCGGACAACTCCCTCGGGTATCTTTACCATTTTTGTTTTATAATCCACTTCGCAACCGGCCCCTTCGAAGAGTTTCATTCCCTCTTCATCAGAGACCTGGACACCATACGTTGACAGAACATCCATTGTCGCTCTGTCGATCGCTTCTATCCCTTCTTTGCTAAACAATTCCAGTTTAATTCCCTGCAACATGTTTATCCCAGGGTATTGGTTTGGTTTCATATTCATTTCTCTCCTATTTTATCAAGGGTGTTTGATTAAATGGTTTGAGGGGGGACGGCATTCAGCCGGCCTGGGGATCATTCCTCCGGGCCCTGTCCTCCCATTCTGAAGACTGACGATTTCTCATTTGTCGCAACAGCCGTCAATCTTTGCACTCTTTTGCACCCAGCACCATACCGGGATGAATACGAGGATTATGACAGCCCCCAAGATTGCCGGGGTGTATCCGTCGGACAGGAAATAACTCCAGTATATCAGACACGGCAGCCATACGAAGAACTGCACGGCGACCATGACCATGATCACGTACTTCCATCCGCGCGGTGCCTTGAACGGCCTGTTCAGGTCCCTGAACCTCGGGTTCGTCTTAGTCTTCACATATGCGGCGAGCGCGATCCCGTTGGCGATACAGTATCCCATTGCGGATGCTGAAAGGATTGTCATCACGGTATCTCCGGATTCCGCGACCCAATAGCTGTAACCGACAATCAACACCAGCAACAGATTGAAGACGCTGACAAACAGCATCGCATTCGTCGGCATGCCGTGCTTGTTCAGTTTGTGGAACCAGGACGGGAGATTGCCTTCGCATGACATCGAGTGCAGCGTTCTGGAAGATCCGAGGAAACCGGTCTGTATGATCAGTATCATTGCGACTATCAGCAGACCGAGCGCGACATAGCTTCCGGCGTGTCCGAAAACGAACTCGGATATGGGGACCAGCGAAGCGTAACCCGCTTCGTCGATTCCGGTCGCACCGAGGGATCCGAATACCGTGGTCGACACGAAGAAATACAGGATCAGGCAGATGATACCGCAGACAAAGAGTGCCTTCGGGACATCTTTACCGGGCTCTTTGTATTCAGGCCCGTATATCGCCGCGGTTTCCCATGCACATGCACTCCACTGAGCGAGTCCGAAACATCCCAGCAGGAGCACGATGTCCTGCATGCTCCAGGTCCATCCCGGTGCCGTCCAATCCGTTGTTATGTTCCCGAAATCGAACATGCCCGTTACAAACGCACCGAGCAGTATCACCACCATCGGCACTATGGACACGATCGCGAGTATCGTTCCGAGCTTGGCACCGCCCTCCAGGCCTCTGGACCCGAGCAGGAGCATCAGCAGGACGATCACTATCCCGACACACATGTAAACAGCCAACCCCGACCATCCTGAGACATCCATCGTGAACATCTGGATGAGATAGTCGCCTATCAGCATCGTGAATATCGCGACGACGGGCGTCCATGCGAACCAATAGCACCATGCGCTGAATGCGCCGATGAGTTTTCCCTTATCATATCTCGAGGTCTGCGCTTCCGGCGTGAACACCGTCTGCGCACATCCCGGCAGGCCGGTGGCATTGGGGAAGACGGTCACCATCTCCCCGTAAGCCAGATTCTGCACGAATCCCTGAAGCACCGATAACGACCACACGAGGATACATAGACCCCATACGATCGACGATACATCATAGATTGACGGCAGTATGAGAAGCGGGACGCCCAAGGCGATGAACATGCCCTGTTTCCAGCTTACCGAACGTGCAAGTCCGCTGCTCCCGAGAGCTGCCTCCTCTCCCTGCAGGCATGAACGTCCTGCGCCATTACCTTCATTTTCAGACATAGATTTTCCTCCTCCTCCCCTTTTTCGGACAAAAACGGTGCGGCGGGGGTCCCGCCGCACCTTAGTTCGAAAAAGTTTATCTCTTAGTCATCTCCCTGAATATCTCGCAGCTGTTGATCTTGATATCGAGGAGTCTCTCGATGTTCATCTTGGCTGCAATACCTCTGGGCGCACCGGGTACACCGGTGACGACACCGATCTTGAGGTCCTCTCTGAGGCCCCTCATGATGTACTCATCCGCAATCTCAAGAGTGGATATTCCGAGTTTCTTGGCCACGTATTCCTTGGCCTTCCCTATTTTCATGTTCTGGGAATATTCCATTCTTGCAACGAGGTCACCGGCTGTCCTGATGCCTCCCATTCCGGATGCCATGAAGTGGGGGACCGCCATTCCGGCTGTGTCTCCCACACCGACCTAGACACCGTCGACTTTGGCGATCTCCACCATTGCCTTGTTGCATCTGGTAACTGCATCTATCGGTGCCGTCTCGCACATGGGTATCCCTCCGACACCCATTCCCATGTTAACATGACAGGGTATCTCGGCGACCTTAACGCATTCTTTTATGAATGTCACTGCACGTCCGAGGTTCCAGGCCAGGCTCTTGCTGGTGTTTGTGTTGACCACAGGCCCGAAGACATTCGCTCCGGCCTTCTGTGCGAACTTGACCTGCTGGTGGGGATATGTTCCGGCGACGATCTGTCCATCGAACTCGATCGATCCGTGTATGCCCATGACCGACTCCCCGGCCATTCCGACATTGATATATGCATCCGGACAGGCCTTCCTGAGAGCGCTGACACCTTTGAACGTACCTACCGCATCCGCATCTCCCGCCGACGCGGTCGTATCGAAGTTGAATCCGTCCGCTCCGGCTGCTATGAGTCTTGTTGCGACATATTCTATGTCCCTTGCGAGGTGATCCGCCGTTGCCTCCGCTGCGGCCATCGCCTCATCGATCTTGAACTCCCTCATCAGGTCTGCGGGATTTCCGTATGGTCCGTCCGGGGCGTAGTAGAGACCCGCATTCGGCATGGCACCATAGAAATACGGGGCCACGATCTCATTCTGAATCTCTTCCATCGTCTGCATCTCATTGGAGATGACCGGCTTGACCGGCTTTATGCTGTAGTCCGCGTGCGCGAGCTCGAAAGTATCCGCACCCAGTGCCCTCTCGTGGAGCAGTGCCGATTCCATCCTTCCCACATCGACACCGTTTCCGCTGTTACCGTTGTCGCCCGTGAAATCCAGCTGTCCTATATCGTACGTGAGGACGACTTCGTTACCCGGCTCGACACCCACGACCCTGTTCCTGTCCGATATTATCTCAAACAGTTTCTCTATGTCGTTCGGGGTAAGATCCGGAAGACCTCCCATGTCCGCGGCATCCGCCATACCAGCCTGGATATCATTAAGGATCTTCTCCTTGGTCATCAGGACCCTGCTTCCGTCACCCATTCTTGTGTAATATTCTGCCATGGATTCACCTCAGTTGCTGATGGCCTTCGCCTTGTTCGTCGTCTCGCTCGCCGATTCGCCGTAGATGTCCGCGCCTATCTTGTCCGCATACGCCTGTGTCACAGGCGCTCCGCCGACCATGACGATCACCTTGTCCCTGAGCCCTTCCGACTTCAGGATCTCGATGATGTCCTTCTGCACGGTCATCGTGGTGGTCATGAGCGCGGACATGCCGCACATCGTGCAGCCTCCTTTGATCTCGCTGATGAATGAGGCCTTCGGAACATCCCTGCCCAGGTCGTGGACGTCGAATCCGGCGCACTGGAGCATGGTCGAGCATATCGACTTGCCGATGTCATGGACATCGCCTTCGACCGTCCCCATGACGACGGATGCCCTCTTGGCGCTAACGTCCCCGCTTGCCAGGAGCTCCGGTCCGAGCACGTCCATGGCGCTCTTCATACCCTGCGCCGCGCTGAGCACGTGCGGAAGGAACAGTTTCCCTCTCTCGAAGAGGACACCGACCTCCGTCATCCCCTCTCCGAGAGCGTCAATAATCTCGCTGGCGGTCATTCCCGCCTTCCTCGCATTCTCCACTGCCTGCTGTATCCCGGGTACCTTATAGGCAACCATCGCATC
>JAITTK010000077.1 GCA_031287135.1 Candidatus Methanoplasma reticulitermitis | reverse complement strand
GCGGACGCGCGATGGATGCCGAGAAGGAGATGGCCATGATCTCGGAGGCCGTATCCGGGTCGGGGCCGCATACTGTTCCTGCGGGGAAGGGGATATCCCATCTTAGGGTCGCAGACCCCGAGCATTACAAGGAATCCGTCAGGAAAGCATCGGAGATCATGAAGGCGGGTGATGTTTACGTCATGAACCTCACACATACAATAGAGGCCGTCTCCGATTCGGACCCTTTCGGCGCCTTTCTGAGACTCAGGGGGATCAGCCCGTCTCCTTACGGGGCATACATGGACATGAACGGCATGCAGATAATATCATCATCCATGGAGCTCCTTATCGACATAGACGGCGATCTGGCCGTCACACGTCCCATAAAGGGTACCGCACCCAGGACCGGGGATGCCTCGGCGGACGCCGCCTCTCTTAAAAAGCTGATGTCATCGGATAAAGAACGCAGCGAACTGCTCATGGTCACTGACCTTGAGCGCAACGATATGAACAGATTCTGCGTGCCAGGAAGCGTAAAGGTGGATGGGTTCTTCGTACCCGAAGAATATGCGACTGTTTTCCATACGGTTTCGGAGATATCCGGAAGGGTGAGGGAAGGGATTGGGACGGGCGACATGATCTCCTGTATGTTCCCGGGCGGTTCCGTGACCGGAGCACCTAAGTTGAGTGCGATGAAACATATCGATCTTTCGGAGGGATGCGGGAGGGGGATATACACAGGGACCTTGTGCATGCTGTCGGGCCGCAGATCGGTCATGAACATAGCCATCAGGACCATGGTCCACAGGAACGGGATATACAGGATAGGCGTCGGCAGCGGCATAACCTGGGAATCGGATCCGGACGGAGAATACGAGGAGACCATGTATAAAGCCAAAGCAATGCTAAGATCTTTGGAGTGAACGGAATGGAGATGGATGATGGATACAGCTTCGGCATCGGGGCTTTCGAGACGATGCTGGTATATGGAGACAGATGCGTAATGGCCGAGAAGCACATCTCAAGGCTGTCGGCCGCGCTGGCCTCCCTCGGGATAGACCGGAGGCTGTCGGCGGAGGACCTGGAATGCGAAGTGTCCGGAGGCAGGCTCGACGGCAGGGTCCTCAAGGTGATGGTGTCCGAACGGAACACCATCTTCGCGGACAGACCTTTTCCGTACATGCCGGATAAGTACAGGGATGGTCTCAGAATATGCCGTTCGCAGGTGATGAGGAACGAGACGTCGCCGTTCACATACATCAAGAGCCTGCAGTACGGTGAAAACATCACCGAAAAACGCAAGGCGTCCGCATCCGGGTTCGATGAGTGCGTCTTCCTGAACTCGAAGGGGCAGATATGCGAAGGCTCCTCCTGCAACATATTCTTCTGCGATGACGACGAGATCGTGACCCCTCCCGTTTCCTGCGGGCTGTTGCCGGGGACTGTCAGAGAATATCTGCTGGACAATTACGACGTATCCGAAAGGACGCTAGTCCCCGAGGACATCGACGGTTTCGACTCCTGCTTTGTCACGAACTCGGTGATGGGCATAATGCCGGTCAAATCCATCGACGGCAGAACGTTCGACGGGTTCCGCATCGCGGAGGACCTCCGCCGCGAATACATCGAACGCGTGGACGGTGGGCTCTGAAACCGTTATCCATCAGTGTATCGGACAATCGCCGGATCAACCTCTCAGATCATCTTCCTAAGAACATACTGCAGTATCCCGCCGTTGGCGATGTATTCGATCTCTATCGGAACATCCGCTCTGCAGACAGTGTCGAATTCCAGCTTCTTGCCGTCCCTGTATGCCGTGACCCTCACTGTGCCTTTGGGTTCCAGGTCCTCCAGGTTTATGTCGAAGACCTCCGAACCGTTCAATTTCAGGGTGTTCGCGCTCTGTCCCTCCGCATACTGCAGCGGCACTATCCCCATTCCGATCAGGTTGGACCTGTGGATCCTCTCGAAAGACTCTGCGATGACGGCCTTGATCCCGAGAAGGTTCGGTCCTTTGGCCGCCCAATCCCTTGAACTTCCCGTTCCGTACTCTTTTCCCGCAAGTACGATGAGGGGGGTCATGTCTTCATCATACAGCCTGGAGACCTCGAATATCGTGTCGTCGCTGCTCCCGGGGAAGTATCTGGACGAACTGCCTTCCACGCCGGGGGTCAGTTGGTTCCTGAGTCTTATGTTGGCGAACGTCCCCCTCACCATCACCTCGTGGTTCGCTCTCCTCGATCCGTAAGAATTGAAATCCTCTTCTTTGACTCCGAGGGAGATGAGGTATCTTCCCGCATCCGATCCGGGACCGAACGACCCGGCCGGGGAGATGTGATCGGTGGTTATCGAATCCCCGAGCATCACGAGGCATCTGGCCCCCGTTATGCTCTTTATGCCGGGCTCCTCGAACAGTCCGTCGAAGAACGGGGGGTTCCTTATGTATGTGGACTCCCCGTCCCATGCGAACAGCGGAGAATCCCTGCTCTCGATGTCATCCCATCTTCCCGATCCTTTGAATATGTCCCTGTACTGCGATGAGAATGTATCGGGGGTGACATACATGTCGGTGATGCTGCGTATCTCGTCATCGGTCGGCCATATATCCCTGAGATAGATGTCCTTCCCGCCGACGTATGCCAGCGGCTCGTTCTCCATATCGATGTCCACGCGGCCCGCTATCGCGAACGCAACGACGAGCGGGGGAGATGCCAGATAATTCGCTTTGACCAGCGCGTGTATCCGCCCCTCGAAGTTCCTGTTGCTCGATGCGATCGCCGCGACAGCCAGGTCGTTCGCCATTATCTCTCCGCTCACCTCGTCCGACAGCGGCCCGCTGTTCCCGATGCATGTCATGCAACCGTACCCGCAGCATTGGAAACCCATTTTGTCCAGATGTTCCTGGAGTCCCGAATTCTTAAGATACTCCGTGACGACCTTCGAACCCGGGGCCAGTGATGTCTTGACATGTTTTTTCGGCCTCAGACCGAGTTTGTCGGCCTTTTTCGCGACCAGCCCTGCGGCTATCATGACCGACGGATTGGCGGTGTTCGTGCATGATGTTATCGATGCTATAACGAGCGACCCGTCGCCCAGCCCGTCGGGGGAGGGTTCCCTCCGTTTCTTTATGCCGAATGCCCCGACGACCTCCGAGAACTCTTTCTTCATGTCTCTGAGCTCTATGCGGTCCTGAGGCCTCTTATATCCCGCAAGACAGGGCCTCACCGTGGACAGATCCAACTCCAGCGTGTCTGTGTATTCCGGTTCTCCGTCATACCACAGGGTCTGCTCCTTAGCGTACTTTTCCACCATGTCGATGTGTTTGGGGTCCCTGCCGGTGAGTCTCAGGTATTCTATCGTCTTGTCATCTATCGGACAGTATCCCATCGTCGCCCCGTATTCGGGCCCCATGTTCGCGATCGTGGATCTGTCCGCCAGACAGAGGTTCTGATAGCCGGGTCCGTAAAATTCCACGAATTTCCCGACGACCTTCTTCTTACGCAGCATGTGCACGACCGTCAGGACCAGGTCCGTGGCATTGACTCCCGGGGGAAGTTTGCCCGTCAGCCTGAATCCGACTACTTCGGGTATCCCCATGTAACTCGGCTGTCCCACCATCACAGCCTCCGCCTCTATGCCGCCGACACCCCATCCGACCACGCCGAGTCCGTTTATCTGTGTGGTGTGGGAGTCCGTACCGAAACATGAGTCGGGATATGCTATGAAGTCGCCGTCTTCTTTCCTTAGATGTATCAACGGGGAGAGGTATTCCAGGTTGACCTGATGACAGATACCGTTGCCGGGAGGGACCACTCTGAAATTCCCGAATGTTTTCTGTGCCCATTTGAAAAGGGCGTATCTCTCGCTGTTCCTCTCGAATTCGAGCTCTTCGTTCAGGTCCCTGGCGTCCGCACGGCCGGCATAGTCGGTTTGTATCGAATGGTCGATCACCAGGTCCACCGGGACCAGCGGGTTGATGGATTCGGGATCCCT
>JAITTK010000029.1 GCA_031287135.1 Candidatus Methanoplasma reticulitermitis | reverse complement strand
GTATTCCGTGCCAGGAGGGGAGAGTGCATAAAGATGCCCTATGGGATGCAAGGCTGCCATATAGGGTCATCCGTTCTGGGCATGGGTGAGACTCCGGCCAAAGTGGCATCGGGAGAATTCCATGCCGCCATAGGGATACATGATTCCGCAGAGTCCGCCAAGAATATGATAGATGAAAGGCTGATCATCCCGTACCGCACGGACGGTGAGGTGGTGTGTCCTTTGCAGGAAGCGGATTTCATACCGGATGTGGTCGTGATGGTGGACATACCGGAAAGGATATATTGGATATCTTCCGTCATCACGGCCGAAAAAGGAGGACGCGCGGAGTTCAGCACATCTCCGTTCCAGTGTGCCTGCGAGGATGTGACCGCAGTACCGATGATATCGGGATCGCCTAACGTATCCCTCGGATGTTTCGGATGCAGGAAGAGGACGGATATGGCACCTGATGAATTGGCATGCGGCATACCTTATGGGCTGATGCCGGAATACATATCTCATCTTGAGGGTTACTCTGCAGGGGCCATGTCCAAAGCCAGGCGCGACTGAATGCAAAAGTGTTACTTTTCCATACGATATTAGGATGGGCTTATGCTCCTTTTTATGAATTCTTATTATGTGTGAGAATCTATAAATATTAGTAACCTGACGAAAATATGTGGTTCCGATAAATCCCCGGTGCATCGAAATCACCCAGAAAATCGGTTTTTGTTTGCAAACCTTGCCCTTTTTCACATGGTTTTAAATCAGATAACACGCTACTTGATTTTGCAAGGGGAAAGCGGAGAATCATCATCTTCGCGGATTTATTTGAACAAGGAGGTATGAAATGCCAAAATACAAGGACGTAATCGACCTGTATGACGACAACGGGAAACGCATAGCCAAGCAGATTCCGCTGGAAGCCATCAGTCCGTTGCGCAACAATGCGATCAAGAAGATCGCATCTCTGACCAAGAGGACCGTTGCGGTCAATCTTGCCGGTATCGAGAAAGCTCTCAACACCGGTAACATGGCCGGTGCAATGATCAAAGGGAAAGAGATCGATATAAAATTGGTCGACAATGCAAAAAAGATTGCAGCGGCAGTCAAAGAAAAGGTCCAGGTAACATCTGATGACGACACATCCGTAGTGATAAAAGCGAACGGGAAGAGTCTGGTCGTAGTGGTGCCTGAGGCAAGGATGAATGCCGGCGTGGAGTACACAACGGGATTCACTGCAGTTGCATCGGCGGTCACCGAATCCATCATCGATGAATTCAAGATTCCTATGTACAAAGCCAACATGGTCAAGGGAGCCGTCTGGGGAAGATACCCTCAGACCGTGGGTTTCGACGGCGCAAACGTGAAATCGATCCTTGACATTCCGCAGAACAATGAAGGAGCCGGATACGCACTCAGGAACATCATGGCAAACCACGTCGTCGCACTCGTCAACAAGAATGCGATGCAGGGTGTGGCGCTCTCGTCGATATTCGAGCAGTGCGGTGCCTATGAGATGGGAGATGCGATCGGGAACTTCGAGAGAAGCCACCTGCTCGGTCTTGCATATCAGGGACTGAACGCAAACAACATATTGTATTCCATCGTGAAAAAGAACGGCAAAACAGGAACCGTCGGTACTGTCATAGAGTCGCTGATGGCAAGGGCAATCGAAGATGGTGTTATACACGTCAAAGAGACGCTCCCATCGGGATACAAAGTCTACACGACGAAGGACCTCCCGCTTTGGAACGCATACGCGGCGGTCGGCCAGGTAGCGGCCGTCATGGTGAACATAGGTGCGGCCAGAGCTGCACAGGGTGTCCCCGGAACCGTCCTGTACTACAACGATCTGCTGGAGCACGAGACCGGACTCCCCGGTGTCGATTACGGAAGATCCGAAGGAGTAGGTGTCGGTATGTCATTCTTCTCGCACTCCATATACGGAGGGGGAGGACCAGGTCTGTTCCACGGTAACCACGTTGTCACAAGGCACTCGAAAGGAGTTCTGATCCCGGCGGTCACGGCAGCCAACTGTCTTGACGGGGGAACGCAGACTTTCTCACCGGAAGCAACATCCGGGCTCATCAAGGAAGTGTTCGGAGACATGATAGAATTCCGCTCGCCTATTCAGGTAGTAGGGGCCGAGGCGAAGAAGATCGCAAAGAAGGTCTGAGGTAGTTATGTTGAGTGAACCCACAGTGGAATATGCAGGAATTCCTCTTCCCGAGGTGGAGGTTTTCTCCAATGCAATGCTGAGCGCGGAGACGACCGAGAAGGTCCTGAACGCACTCGAACCCATCAAAAACATCAGACAGATAAACATGACCGGCGAAGGCATTCCGAGAAATCTGAACAGCGGGCCCGGCAAAGGATTACCGAACAATCACTCCGAACGCAAGGTCATAATGGTCGGCGGACGCGAGGTAGAATTGAGATATCTGGTCGGGGCGTTCTACATCGAGCTCGATGTAGAGAACGAAGAGATGCTGGATGAGGCAGTGGAGAAGATAAGGTCTTCGTGCGAGGCCACAATGCCGCATGGATTCAGTCTGTCGGTAGGAAGATACTCAAAATACAGAAAAACACTCAGAGATTACAGGTAATAGGTGAAAAATATGGCAGCATATAAGAGACAGTTCTACCCAGGAACCACCACTCCCGCTAAGAACAGAAGGAAAGTGATGGATCCCAAGGTAAAGTTGAAGAAACTTCGTGATGTCTCCATGGATGACGTAGTCAGGCTCATGGGACACCGCAACCCCGGAGAGGATTACAAATCCATACACCCCCCGATAGAAGAGGGGAAGGAGCCCGACTGTCCGATAAGGAAGCTTGTTGAGCCGATAGAGGGAGCGAAAAAAGGAGACAGGATCAGATACATACAGTTCACTGACTCGGTCTATTTCGCACCCATATCCCCTTATCAGAGGGCATGGATGTACCTTTCAAGATACAGAGGTATCGATACCGGTACGCTCTCCGGAAGACAGATCATAGAAGTAAGGGAGAGGAACCTCGAGGAACTCGCCAAAGAGATGGTCGACAACGAGACCTTCGATCCCGCACTCACGGGTATCAGGGGAGCGACCGTTCACGGACACGCATGCCGTCTCGACGAGAACGGTCTGATGTTCGATGCCTGGCAGAGATATGTCTGGGACAAGGACAAGAAAGAAGTGGTCTACGTCAAGGACCAGGTCGCGATACCGATCGACAGGAGAATATCCGTCGGAAAGCCGGCATCGCTGAATGACCTCAAGAAGAGAACAACGATCTTCAGGGCCGACGGCGTGGATATGAGGGATGACAAAGAGGTCACAGCATACGGACTCAGGATCCACAAGCTCAGGACACTTGGCGGCTATCAGCCCTTCAACGTAAAGGATGTGTAAACATGGCTGGCAAACAGAAAGACAAGCTTTTCATGGAAGCAGTCAAGAAGAAATTCAAAGAGGACCCCACCGACATGGAGACGAAATACTACGTCTACGGAGGGTGGAAACAGTCCAAGAGCAAGGTCGAATTCCAGAAAGCCGCTGAGGCTATTGCCAAGAAGCGCGGATTCCCTATGATGAACGAGGACATCGGTGTCCCGCTCGGTCAGAGGTCGTGGATGCCGTATCAGCTGTCCCACACGGACATCTATGTGGAACCCGATGATCTGCACTGCGTCAACAACCCTGCCATCCAGCAGGCGTGGGATGACATCAGGAGGACGGTCCTTGTAGGTCTTGACTCCCCGCACAGCACGATCGAGAAGAGGCTCGGAAAAGAGGTAACGCCAGAGACGATCAGCAATTATCTCGAGGTCGTCAACCACACGATGCCCGGAGGGGCGGTCGTTCAGGAGCACATGGCAGAGGTCAATCCCGCATTGGTATATGATTCATATGTCAAGGTCTTCTCAGGCGACGACGAGCTCATCGATGAGATCGACAAGAGATTCGTCATAGACATCAACAAGCTCTTCCCCAAAGCTCAGGCGGAACAGCTTAAGAAGGCAGTGGGAAAAACACTGATGCAGGCCGTCCGTGTTCCGACAATCGTCGGAAGGCTTATGGACGGAGCGACAGTTTCGAGGCATGCGGCCATGCAGATCTCGATGGCATTCATCTCTTCCTACAAACTCGCAGCAGGTGAGGCGGCTATCGCAGACTTCGCATACGCGGCTAAACACCAATCCATAAACATGGGTTCGATGATGCCGGCAAGGCGTGCAAGAGGACCCAACGAGCCCGGTGGAATACCATTCGGATTCTTTGCTGATATGGTACAGTCCGACCGTGTGTATCCCGATGACCCCGGAAGAGCGGTCCTCGAGACTGTCGGTCTCGGTGCGGCTATCTTCGATCAGGTCTATCTCGGCGGATACATGTCCGGCGGTGTGGGATTCACCCAGTACGCCACGGCTACATACACCGACAACATCCTTGAGGACTATGTCTACCACGCAATCGATGTGATAAAGGACAAGTACGGCGGATTCTGCAAACTGGACCCGTCAAAGTACGACGAACTGCTCAAACTCGGAGACGACATCAACTCATATGCATTGGAGATGTATGAGAGATACCCGGCCATCATGGAGACGCATTTCGGCGGATCCCAGAGGGCCACGGTCGCAGCGGCGACGACGGGTATAGCGGGATCGATGGCAACCGGTGTGGCGGATTGCGGTCTGAACCTCTGGTACCTCTCGATGCTCCAGCACAAGGAGAGGACCGGAAGACTCGGGTTCTACGGATACGATCTGCAGGACCAGTGCGGTTCGGCGAACTCTTTCTCATACAGGTCGGACGAGGGTCTGCCTGCTGAGATCAGAGGTCCGAACTACCCCAACTACGCCATGAACGTCGGTCACCTGTCGGGATACTCCGGTATCGCAAAGGCATCCCACGTCGCACGCGGAGACGCATTCACCGCCAATCCCTTCATACGTGTGGCATTCGCCGATCCAAGTCTGATCTTCGATTTCGCCAACATAACGAAGGAGATCGGAAGAGGAGGACTCAGGGAGTTCGTCCCCGCCGGTGAGAGAACCGCGGTCATCAAAGGCTGATACCGATGATGTTAGGAGACGTGCTGAAGTACACGCCGACGTCGACTGTCGGTAAGGCAGTGGATATCAGAGACAGGGACGGTAAGGTCTGGGTAAAACTGGATTTCACCGGCCTCTACTATGATGCCGACTATCTGAAGACAGCCGATCCGTCTGAGTACAAAGAGGTCTCCTACAAAGAGCGTGAGAGGAACTCCGCGACCCGGGAGGGAGCCGTCGATGCACTTGAAGATGCCCGTAAAACGGAGGAAGAAGTGGACATAAGCGGTTTCACGCCGAGCGGCGGAGGATAAACACCTTACTTTACTTTCTTTAAAACCCCGAAAGGGGTCTTTTATTTCTATAATCGAAGTTCGGAACCGTTGGAAATTCATCCCGCTGTGGGTGCAAAACGGAGATACTGAGACAATATCTTTCATATCCCGTAATAGGGCTGGATTCCTCAAAGCCGCATCACGAACGCATCAACGCGATCCTCTTATCCTCATGCCGACCCTGTCCGGATCCATCGTCGATACTTCCAATCCCGGGACGATGGCTCTCACAGCGGGTATGTTCACATCACTTCGGGTAAGGTCGGCGATCACAACATCCTGAAATCCGCTTTCCATCAGTTTTCCGAGAACCACCTCTATATCGTCCAGCACATAATCCGTTGCAAGATTCGGCATGTCCTTCAAATGGACTTTTTTCTCAAGATCGCGGTACCATACCCCGTTGAGCTCTTTGATCTTATCATACCCCATATCTATCGCGGCTTTCTGGAGTTTTGCATTGATCTTCATTCCGTGTTTGTGGGTTGTACGAGACTGAGCGACCTCGGTTATTGCGCGTATGCATGCGATTTCCGGGTCAAGATGCGTTCCCACACCGATGGATAACATCTCGGGATCCCTGGTCGCAGTGTCGTCGGACGCCGCACCTATGGTGGGTATGCCGATATCATTGGTCAGGTCTTTCAGATTGATCTTCACGCCTTCCTTCTCGAACATGTTCAGAAGTCTCCAGGGAACAGAGCCTTCTTCGACGATGACATCCGCATTCGCGATGTTCCGATCTTCCGCTATCGACCAAGCATCTCTTTCTATCAGTTCAAACAGGGAGTGCAAAACAGCCTCCTCGATAGTGTTCCCCGCGGCTATGCCATTGGTGTGGTATTTGAACAGCTGAATGTCCGTGTCGGCGATGTAAGGGTAATAGACGGCGCATGCAGGCACCCATACGGGCTTCCCTCTGAAGAGTTCATATGCTCTGGTCCAGGCTATCTCCGCAGAACGGTACTGCCCCAAGATATCGGGAGGTAGTATCATAGCCGCGGGGTCTATGGTGTATCCCGTCTCACATGCTTCACCATATGTCCCGTATACGATCTCATCGGTATCACGTAATTCCGCGCTGTACCGCTCCATCGCTTCCATAAGGGCGGATGCCAAGGCTTGCTCTCTCGTAGGGCCCTTTCCGTTGTAGTATTTGCCTGCGGGGGCACTCGGTCGTCCGATAGAAAATACCGGTATACCGATGTTGTCCGTACCGGTTATGTCTTCCGGGTCCATCATCTCTGCTTTGGACAGAGCGGGAAGAACGTTCTTTATGGTCTCTTCGGGAGGAATTACCCGTATTCCGGTCTCCGGCGAACACTTAGGACATCTGTTCAGTATCATGGGTGTCACAGGGTAATCATTCTTCGGATTTAATCCCGATTGGATTCAGAGGTCGTTGTATCCTACGAGCACACTCGCGAGCTTTGGATCATCCTGTAATTTGTAGTATTTCCTCATCATAAGGTCACATGTCGGGGCCGGGCTGCACGATATGACATCTTTGCAGCCGTTGCTCTCATTGAGTTCGGGAAACGACACCGAAGGCATAACAAACCTCTCCCCTCCCATTCCTTTGACTTCCGGGAAGAGCACAAATGCGTCGGAAAGCCATATGACATCCTCCCGGTTAAGATATTCCTTGGCTGTGAAAGGGAACACTTCGAGGCCCATTATCTCTCCGCTGTCCGACATGAGTATGACGGTCGGTTCCGGCGGGGGTCTGAAACGGGGGTCCTTTATTATGGCTATGACATGGTCTCTTTTCAGAGCCTCGGCGAACCCGTCATTATGTACGACGATATTGCCCATCGCCAGGACCTTCTCCTCTTCCTCCTTCATGCGATCCAGGATCTCTTTATCGAGATAGAAAGCGTGTATGACACCTTTCATATTCCTTATTATCTCCAAAGGCTTGCTGACGACTTCCTCGCTCATCATCCCAAAATAGGGAAATGATTATAAACAATTAGCGATGAAAACCATCGGCATGCCAGGTGACACGGGCCGCATCCACCGACGGCATCCGGATGCAGGTATCCTGCGCAGAACCATGCGGACGGTCACCCCGGCGCGGTCACTCCACTTTTATGGTGACATCCCTTTTGAGTCCAAGCCCCCCCGCCACCTCGATAGCCTTTATCACTCCGCACGGAACGGGACATGCAGCATGCGGGATGCTCTCACTCGCGAGTTTGTAGATCTCGGTGCTGTTCATCGCCTCCTCCACCTCCGTGTACGGGCATATCGATTTGACGGACCAAGACATCCTGAGGACATTCGGACAATCGCTCTGGATATCGATATCCACCATGCCGGTTTCGGGGTTGGCTTTGGCTGTTATAACGGTCTTCATCTTACAGACACCGGCATCCACGGTGACCTTGCACGTATCGCTCATTCCTCATCACTCCGCAATCTTATCAAGTTGTTTGTTCCGGCCATGCTCCTTATGTCGACCACTCCGATGGCCGCTATGACCATGTTATCCAGTTCAATGGGGGTAACGATTACTCTTATCCCCTTGTACGGTCCGGATATTGCGATTTTCCTGATGGTCGTTCCCGCATTAATTACTTCTTCGAGCACAGCTCCTGTATATGCATTGTCTATGACCCTCCCTGACTCTATCCTTATTCCGAGATTGTCCCTGCTTTTTGCGCAGACGGGCAGTCCTCCGACCAGGTCGTGTATCGCGAAAGCAAGGGACAGGAGTTCGTTGCCGGTGCTTCTGTGGGTCAGTATATCGTCGAGTTCGCGCCTTATGCGAAGCCCTCCCATAAGCTCCAGGCCGGCTGTTACCGCTCCGAGTTCAGCCTTATCCATGTCGGATGCCGTACCTATTATGATCACATCCCCGTCGTTGATCTCGAAACAGTCTCTGAGCACTCTGTCAACTCTCTGGTCAACCGGGTAGTATGAACCCGGGAATATAAGCACACCGTTCGAGCATATGAGGGTCGTCGCTCCCACCGCACCAGTCTTTATTGCAGCGTCCCTTTCCTCGCATCCGAACTTGACATTGCCGGCCATTTCCGGAACCCTTACCGCACAGTCGTTGCTCCCTATCGTGAGCCCCGGGATGTTGATCTCCTTAATATCCATCCTGACGGTCCTCCAAACATCGGCACCCGCCTTGGTCAGGGTAACGCCGTTCTTGTTGATGGCAATCAGCCCATCCTCCTGAAGCATGTTCAGTATGGTTCTTGTACTGCCCTCCCCGATGTTCAGTAGGGATGCGAGACTCTTCCTTCCGAGCGGGCTGTTCTTGCTGATGCAGTGCAGTGTTTTCCAAACGTGGTAGTCTCCGAACTTGGGAATTGGCCCGCCCAATCTGGAAGCGTTTCGGTATGCCATATGGATGTATTGTGCATCCATCCTAAAAAGTTAACGCTTCATCCGATCGGGCCACGTCGGTCCACCGTGTTTGCTGGCCGTACTCCGGCATGCCAATCATGTTCCTCAACATAATTTATATCCCTTGTCCCCTTTCCACGTAGACATGGAAGAGCCTGTTGAACTTTTGACAATCGAAAATGTCACCAAGACCTTCAACGGAAGAACGGTTCTAAGCAACGTCAGTGCAAAAGTCTCAACCGGAAAGATACTGGGTCTCGTGGGGAAAAGCGCGGCTGGGAAAAGTGTTCTTATCCACATGATAAGGGGAAGCGAAGGATACTGTCCCGATTCCGGACGCATCCTGTACAGCGTGAATCATTGTCACAAGTGCGGAAACATGGACCTCCCATTCCCCGGAGTGCCATGCTCCAAGTGCGGTTCCGAGCCTGAGACGGAGAAGATAGACTATTGGGGACTCAGGGAGCACGATCCCGTCAGGCAGGAACTCAAGGGACGGATATCGATAATGATCCAAAGGACATTTGCCCTGTTCGGTGACAAATCCGTCGTGGAGAATATACTCGAGACAATGGATGCCGGTGACCCCAAGCGCGTAGACAAGGCCGTCGATCTACTCGAGTTCGTCAATATGACCCATCGTGCGACGCATATCGCCAGGGACCTGTCGGGCGGGGAGAAGCAGAGGATAGTCATGGCCAGACAGCTGGCAAAGGGTCCGTTGTTCTTCCTCGCGGACGAGCCTACCGGGACACTCGACCCGAACACCTCGAAATTGATACACAAGAGGCTTGTGGAGTATGTCAGGGAACATAAGATATGCATGGTCCTGGCATCCCACTGGCCGGAAGCCATCGAAGAGATGGCGGACAATGCGATCTGGCTCGATGCCGGCAAGGTAGTCATGGAAGGGAAGCCGAAGGAGATAACCGCGAAATTCATGGAGGAGTACAGTTTCGAAAGGGCCGAAGGTAAGCAGACCGGTGAACCGTTGATCACACTCGACGAGGTCAAGAAACACTATTTCTCTGTTTCCAGAGGGGTTGTGAAGGCCGTTGACGGAGTATCGTTCGACATAAAGGAGAGGGAGATATTCGCATTGGTGGGTCTTTCGGGGGCAGGGAAGACCACGACATCGAGGATGATCGCGGGGATGACCCCCGCCACATCCGGCAAGGTCAGGGTGAAGATAGGGGATGATTGGATCGATATGTCGGAAAGCGGGTTCGCGGGCAAAGGAAGGGCTACGCCCTACATAGGGTTCCTTCATCAGGAATACTCATTGTATCCCTTTGACACGGTGTTGCAGAACCTGTCCACTTCGATAGGCATGAAGATGCCGGCGGAGCTCGCTAAGATGAAAGCGATACAGGTCCTGCTTAATGTGGGGTTCCCCAGGAAGGATATCGAGAAGACACTGTATTCGTACCCCGATTCGCTCAGCGTCGGGGAGTGTCAGAGGATCGCCTTTGCGCAGGTCCTGATCAAAGAGCCGAAGATCATAATACTGGATGAGCCCACCGGGACGATGGACCCGATAACCAAGATCATAATCGCAAAATCCGTACTCAAAGCAAGAGACGAGCTGGATGAGACATTCGTCGTAGTCAGCCACGACATTGATTTCATACTGAACTGTTGCGACCGTGCGGCATTCATGAAAGACGGGAAGATTGTCGACATCGGGCCTCCGGAGAAAGTGATCTGCGGGTTCGATGGAAAACAGTGAGGCGGGTCGATGAAGAATCAGATCGGAAGACATCTCAGTTTTGTCGAATGCAGGGAATCCATGGGACTGGGCGTCGGCGGAGGGCTGGCGCAGAGGGCCACGATCTCAGAGAGCGGACAGGATGTCGTCGTAATAGCGATGGGTCCCGGAAGGAGGCACATAACCAAACCAGTCTGTGAGATAACCTATGCTCTCAGGGAAGAGGGCATAGACACGAGCGTGCTGGTCGTGAATGCCGGTTCCGGGGTCCCGTCGGATGCGCCCGATATGACGACAACCTCATACTTCGGTCTCGATCCGATCGAAGTCGACAGGATACAGCAGTTCAAGGTGGCCATAATCCATCTCGGGAATGTCAGGCAGCATATCATATACAAGGCGAGGCTCATACTCAGGAATGTCGATATACCCGCCGTTGTCGTATCCCAGACACCTGTGGATTTTGAAGATTTCGCGGCGATAGGGGTAAAGACCGCACGCGTCATGCCTTCGGATGAGGATATAAAAACCCGCGGCGAGATAAAAGAGATAATAACCGGCGTTGTCAGAGGGGTCACCGCATCCCAGGACAAGCTTGATGAGATAGTGTCCAAAGTCCAGCAGACGCTGCCGGCCAGGGGGGACTGACATGAAGGTCACGGTCAACGGCAGGGAGAAGGAACTGAATAGAGGAGCGACACTCAAAAACGCCGTCAAAGGCGAGATCTACCACCCGGGTTCGTTGATATCAGTACACCTGTCGACGGAAGAACTCATCGAGGAAACCGATGATTTCGAGTTGGTAACGCCGAAGGGGACGATGGTACTCCATCTCGGGGATACCGACGGTGCGAAACTTTGGAAAGAGATCTTTCAGTCCGTCCGGGGATCGACCGTAAGGTGGTCCACAAAAGACATAATCGCGTTCGGGTCCTTCGCAACGGATATACCGTCCGACAGAACCGAAAGGCATTACGGAAGGTATGATTGCTTTTTCACTCTGGGCGGATTCGACAATCAGTCTACGTATCTGATGATAGCCAAGAAAGACCATGACAGAGCATACGGTGCCGGCATCGGGAACGTCGGGAGGATAACACAGGGGAGGCACGTGCTCGGATTCCTATCCGAAGGAGAGGGGCTTTTAGACATAAGGCCGATCGTGTCCCAGTCGAGCAGCAGCAATGTGGTGATCACGAAAGATCCCGAGTATCCTCTGGAAGACGGGTATTATGTGGATACCAACGTCATCATAAAGCTTGACCCCGGGTCGCCGGCATCCGCGGAACAGATACTGACGGTGGGTTCAAAAGGGTACCTGAACGTTACCGAGTCCACGGGGACGCTCATGGGCTGCAGCGACGACCTTGATGTCAGAATACCCGATGAGAACCACATGACGAGGGACAGCGGGAGCGTGGCGGTGAGGAGTGCCGGACACGGTACCGGACACATACTGATATACAAAGAGAGAAGACAGTCCAGCCCCGTTCACAACAGCGCGGGGACCGTCGAGAGGGGAATGGGGATAGTGTCCGGGGCCTCAAAGGGGGACACGATAACAATAATCACCGAGCCGGCGAGGGTAATGTCTGTCGGCATGACGCAGTCCGAGGGAGAGAAGTTCCTCTCGGGGCTCGGGATAAAACAAAAAAGGTCCGGAGACACGTCCGATCATGCGGTGATAGTCGACCAGATACCGGAGATGACGCTGAACGCGGTATCGGGCGACGAGGTGGAGACACTGGGCGTTTCCAAGGATAAAGTATTCAGGATACTCCTGGACGAATCCCGCTCCGGCGATGTCCAGTATTTAAGAAAAGTCACTGGGCTGAGCCACAAACCCGTGGGTTCTCTGAAGACCCAATTCTCATTCCCCGGTATGCCCATGATAACCTTCTACGGAGATGAGGAGAGGTCAAAAGGACTGTATCCCCAGGACCCCTTCAAGAGATGCAAGAAGGGGGATATAGGCATAACCAATCAATCGAGACCCCATCACGGGCTAATAGGGATAAGGCTCGAGGACAGCAAAGAATACGGACCGACGGGCGAAGAACCGTACGGGACCAACATCATCGGGAAGTTCATCGACGATCTGAGTAAGCTCGGAGAAATAGAGGAAGAAGAGACGATCTACATCATGGAGGGGAAACCGTGAGCGAAAAAAGGGAGACCAGGATATTCATGATATCCCCCAACTCAATGATAACGCCCGACCAGCTGGTCAGGGAGATACATGCTATGGGGATGGAAGTTACGGCCAAAGAAACATGTTACGGCACGCTTGTGGAAGGCTCCCGGGAATCCGTCGGGGAGGTCCTGAAAAATATCCGGAGGAAGTATCCGCATGATATCTATTCCAAAGTGAGGGCATATCCCGCCGGAGACCCAAGAAGATGCCGCGCACAGCATGGTACAAGACCAGGTTTCGCTCAGCTCGAGGCGGAATGGGAAGCTCTCCCGATGATACAGCACGGCATACAATGCTGCGAGAGAGGTGA
>JAITTK010000013.1 GCA_031287135.1 Candidatus Methanoplasma reticulitermitis | reverse complement strand
CTTTGGCCCTCACGTTCCTGTATGCACTGAGGCTTGTTTTCTTCAGTAACCCGTTCTTGGTGCAGAACGCAAGGAATTTGTCCTCCGGGAAATCATGTACGCAGATCGTGTTCTCCACGGTCTCTCCGGGCTCGAGATCGGAGAGCAGATTGACCACCGGCTTCCCCTTGGACTGTCTGCTCCCTTCCGGTACCCTGTATCCTTTCAGCCAATGCAGCCTGCCGCGGTTGGTTATGAACATCAGATAGTCGTGCGAGGATGTAACGAACATGCTCGACACGTGATCCTCTTCCTTCGTCTGCATCCCTATCAGGCCGACGCCTCCCCTGGCTTGCTGCCTGTATGTGTTTAGGGGTATCCTTTTGATGTAGTTGTCGGCGGATATCGTTATCACCACGTCCTCCATCGGGATGAGGTCTTCCTCGTCGATGTCGAGGGCGTTCTCGTTGATCAGCGTCCTGCGGTCATCGCCGTAAGCATCCTTCATCTCATTGAGCTCGTCTTTTATGATCGCGAGCACCCTGCTCTCGTTGGCGAGTATATCGCGCAGATCCTTCATCAATTCTATCAATTGGTCGTATTCCTCTTTGAGGGATGTTATCTCGAGGCCCGTGAGTTTCTGCAACCTCATGTCCAGGATCGCCTTTGCCTGGTCCTCGTCGATGTCCAGAAGGGTTCTCAGACCCTCATTCGCTTCGGCCGCGTCTTTTGAGGCGCGGATCAAAGCTATCGTCTGATCGAGCATGTCCAGGGCTTTCATCAGCCCTTCCAGGATGTGATATCGCTTCTCCGCCTGCAGCAGGTCGTATTCCGTACGTCTCTTTATTATCTCCTCCCTGTATCCGACGTAGTGGTTTATCATCTCCTTCAGGGTCAGGAGCGTCGGCTTGTTATCGACCAGGGCCAGGTTTATTATCCCGTAAGTCATCTCCATCTGGGTCCTCTTGAACAGATTCTCCAGCACGACGTTCTCTATGGCATCCCTGTGAAGTTCGATGACCACTCTCATGCCGTCTCTGTCCGACTCGTCCCTCAGGTCCGTTATATCTTCGAGGACCTTGTTCTTGACATGTTCGGCTATGTTCTCCACGAGCACGGCCTTATTCACCTGATACGGCAGCTCGTCGATGATTATGCTGCTCTTCCCGTTGCCGATCTCCTCGAAATGGGTGTTCGCCCTCACCTTTATCTTGCCGCGTCCCGTGGTGTATGCGGATAATATCCCGGTCATCCCGTATATTGTGCCGCCGGTGGGGAAATCCGGACCTTTTATGAACTGCATGAGATCATAGACCTCCGCTCCCGGGTTGTCTATCGAGTAGATTATCGCGTCGCAGACTTCCGCGAGGTTATGGGGCGGCATCTTCGTTGCCATCCCGACCGCTATCCCGTCGGAACCGTTGACCAGCAGATTTGGGAACTTGGCCGGCAGTACGCTCGGTTCCTTCAGCGACCCGTCGAAATTATCGACGAAATCCACCGTGTCCTTCTCCAGATCCGCCAGAAGGTCCCCGGATATCTTGGACAGCCGCGCTTCCGTGTAACGCATCGCCGCCGGAGAATCCCCGTCGACCGAACCGAAGTTACCCTGACCGTCCACCAGAGGATACCTGAGCGAGAACGGCTGCGCCATCCTCACCATCGCATCGTATGCGGCAGTGTCTCCGTGGGGGTGATACTTACCCAATACCTCTCCCACTACCCTTGCCGATTTCTTGTGCGGCCTGTTGTAAGGGAGTCCCAGCTCGGACATAGCATAGAGGATCTTCCTGTGCACGGGTTTCAGACCGTCTCTCAGGTCCGGCAGTGCGCGCCCGACTATCACGCTCATCGAGTAATCGATGTATGACCTCTTCATCTCCTTCTCGATGCTCTGGGTTATGATCCTTTTTGGTTTTTGCTGATCTTCCATGGTATCACACATCCAGATTGATCACTTCATGAGCGTGTTCAATTATGAAATCCCTTCTGGGTTCCACATCATCCCCCATGAGGATGGAGAACAGCTGATCCGCGATTATCGCATCCTGGATCTCTATCTTCTTCATCATCCTCGACTCCGGATTCATTGTTGTGTCCCACAGTTGTTGGGGATTCATCTCCCCGAGTCCTTTGTACCTGCTCACGTTCGCTCCCGTGCCCAGCTCCTCAACCGCCTTCGCCATCTCCTCGTCGTTGTATGCGTATATCTCTTTCTTTCCCTTGTATACCCGATAGAGCGGGGGCATTGCCAGGAAAACATGGCCTTTCTCCACCAGCGGCCTCATCTGCCTGTAGAAAAGGGTCAGCAGTAGCGTGCCTATGTGCGCCCCGTCCACATCCGCATCCGTCATTATCACAATGCTGTTGTACCTTATCTTGTCGGTATCGAACTCCTTCCCGATGCCTCCGCCTATGGCGATCATTAGATTCCTTATCTCTTCGTTATCAAGGACCTTGTCGGGCCTTGCCTTCTCTACATTCAGGATCTTCCCGCGGAGCGGCAGTATCGCTTGGAACATACGGTCCCTTCCCTGTTTGGCACTTCCTCCTGCGGATTCTCCCTCCACGATGTACAGTTCGCATTTCGCCGGGTCTTTCTCCGAGCAGTCCGCGAGCTTCCCGGGCAGACTGGTCGACTCCAGAACGCTTTTTCTTCTGGTGGCGTCCCTTGCCTTCCTCGCGGCCTCCCTGCTCTCCAGCGCGGATATCCCTTTCCTGACCACCAATGCCGCAACGGCCGGATTCTCCAGGAAATACTCCGCGAGTTTCTCGTTCATGAACGTCGATACCGCTTTCTGCGCGATGCTGCTCCCGAGCTTCGCCTTGGTCTGACCTTCGAACTGGGGCTCGGGCATCCTTATGCTCACTATGGCGGTGAGCCCTTCCCTCACATCGCTGCCCTCAAGGGTCGTATCCTTGAGGAGTCCGCTGGATTTGCCGTAATCGTTTATCGTTTTCGTCAGGGCGGCCCTGAACCCGGTCATATGCGTCCCTCCCTCCGGAGTATAGATGGTGTTGACGAAGGAATCTATCTCCTCGTTGTACCCGTCGGTATACTGGAGGGCTATGTCCATCATCACCCCGTTCCTCTCGCCGGCCAGGGCTATCGGGGGGTCGTGTATTGCCTTCTTGGATCTGTTCAGATACTGCACGAACTCCGATACTCCCCCGTCATAATGGAACGTGTCCGATTTGCCCGTCCTTTTATCCTCGAAATATATCGTCGCTTCCTTGTTCAGGAACGCTTGGTTCCTGAATCTGTTCTGAAGTATCTCATAGTCGAAAACAACGGTCTCGAATATGTCGCCGTCGGGATAGAACGTTATCGTGGTCCCGGTATTTTCGGAATCGCCTATCAATTCGACCGGTCCGTCCGGTATCCCGATCTTGTAGGTCTGTCTGAACATCTTCCCGTCTCTCTCGACTATGGCCGTCAAACGCTTCGACAGCGCATTGACGACGGAGACGCCGACGCCGTGCAGTCCGCCCGACACTTTGTATGAATTCTGATTGAACTTCCCTCCGGCATGGAGATCGGTCAGGCACATCTCGAGCGCATCCTTGCCCTCTTCCTTGTTCATGCCGACCGGTATCCCCCTGCCGTCATCGTTCACCGTGACGGACCCGTCCTCGTTGATGTATACGTTCACCCTGTCGGCATATCCCGCCATCACCTCGTCTATGCCGTTGTCCACCACCTCGTATACGAGATGATGAAGTCCCCTGGCATCCGTGCTTCCTATGTACATACCCGGTCTTTTACGGACCGCTTCCAATCCTTTCAGGGCCACTATGCTGTCCGCATCGTAAAGTCCCTGTTCTTTATCCCCATCCATTTCTACAGCTCCGATCAAAATATGATACGTTCTCCGTATACAGAGCGATTATTTATACGCACGTGCGCGCACGTGTGTTAAATCGGCGGTCTGACATGACCCGCTGGCATCCGAGGCCCGTGTCAGGCAAATCTGAAATATTGACAGTTGATTCACCAACGCATGAGCACCGTAATGGAAGAAGCGCGCAGAGGCATCACCCCTCTGGTCAGGAAGATCGCCGAAAAGGAAGGGGTAAGCGAAGAGTTCGTGAGGAACGGCATAGCTTCTGGCAGGATAGTGGTGCCCTGCAACCCGATCCATGATCCCGAACCGGCCGCCATCGGAGAGAACATGAGGGTCAAGGTCAACGTGAACCTGGGTACATCCAGGGACATAGCGGATCTCGACAGCGAGCTCAGGAAGCTGGACATCGCGATAAAATACGGTGCGGATGCGGTTATGGACCTGAGCACCGGCGGAGACATAGACCGCATCAGGAAGACGCTGATTGGAAAGGCCCCCATGATGATGGGTTCCGTTCCGATATACCAGACGGGACTCACCGCCGCAAGGAAGGATGCCGTCGTGGATATGACCGAGGACGATATCTTCAGCGGCATAGAGAAACATGCCAGGGACGGCATCGACTTCATGACCGTCCACTGCGGCATAACCAAAGAGACCGTCGCATGGCTGAAAAAGAGCAACAGGCTCATGGATGTGGTCTCCCGGGGCGGATCGTTCCTGACGGCATGGATACTCCACAACGAGGAGGAGAATCCGCTGTACAAGAACTTCGACTATCTTCTTGAGATGGCCAGGAGATACGAGTTCGCCCTTTCGCTCGGGGACGGCTTCAGACCCGGATGCATAGATGATGCTTCAGATCAGGCGCAGCTGTCGGAATTGATGACCCTTGGCCATCTTGTGAAGAGGTGCAGGGAGGCGGGGGTACAGAGTATGGTGGAGGGGCCGGGCCATGTTTCGCTGGATCAGGTGCCGATGAACATGCATCTGGAGAAGAGCCTCTGCCACGATGCCCCGTTCTATGTTCTCGGCCCTCTTGTGACCGATATAGCCCCGGGTTACGATCACATAGTGGGTGCGATAGGGGGCGCGGTGGCTGCCTGCAACGGTGCCGATTTCCTATGTTATCTGACACCCGCGGAACATCTCTCCCTTCCGGATGAGGATGATGTCCGGGAAGGGCTCATCGCTTCGAAGATAGCGGCGCATGTGGGAGATCTGTGCAGAGGGAGGGACGGGGAGATGGACACGAAGATGGCAAAGGCCAGAAAGGTCCTGGATTGGAACACCATGTTCGAGGTGTGCATCGATCCGGAGAAGGCCAGGAGATACAGGTCCCGGGGATGCACCAAGGAAGAGGACGGGTGCTCCATGTGCGGGGATGTATGTGCGGTCAAAATCGTCAACAGATATCTCGTTAAGAACAATCCGAACGAGAACTGTTGAATGGATGGAGCCACTGGAGGGAATCGAACCCCCGGCCTACAGTTTACGAAACTGCCGCTCTACCGCTGAGCCACAGTGGCATTGGGACCATTGATTGAGACGTAGGATAAAAAGTTTTACCATCCGGCGAGCCGTTACGGTTCACTTCCTGTATTTCGGGAACATGTTCCTGAACAGGACAGCATCCTCCTCGATCAGAGGGGACTCGCATATGAAGGTGCAGTCCTGTTTTGAGTCATTCAGCACATCGGCCAGCATCTGCATGTCCGGTTCCTTTGAACTCAGGGGCAGATGGGATATCTCCCCCTTATCCCCGTACTTTATGCCGCTTATATGGAAATGAGCTATGTCCCCGCAGAGGGTGAAGAACTCTTCAACCAACGAACTCATGTCCTCTCTTCCGGTCAGGACACCTACGCCGCGGGCGTGAACATGCGCGACATCCAGCACGGGCCTTACGCCGTCGATGTCATCCATCACCTTCGAGATCTCGTTCAGCGTGCCGAACTGACTTTTCTTGCCCATGGTCTCGATGCCGAGTATGACGTCTTTTATGTTCTCGTCGTCCATCTTGTCCCTGCATACGGACAGACCATCCGTCACCGATCTCAGCGCGGCGTCCGGCGACTTCCCGTATGATGCCGCATGAATGACTATGATGTACGCTCCGAGACCATGCGCCGCACGTACGGTATCCATGACCCAACCCACACTTTTCTCCCTTGTCTCCGGATTGTCGGAGTTGAAACTTATGAAGTATGGTGCATGACAGCTCATCCTTATATCCAGACCCTTCGCGAACTCGCCGACCGCTTTTGCCCTTTCGGGACTTATCCTGGCACCTCTTACGAACTCGACCTCCAGAGCGTCCAGTCCCAGATCCTTTGTGTATTGAAGCGAGCCCTCGGGCGTCTTGCCTTTGCTCGGATATCCTGCGGGTCCAAAGCGCATGATGCTCCTATGTCTTAACGCGTATTTCATGGTTATCAAGCGATAAAGGACCCTGTCTCATCCGTGCGCGTCATGCGTTTGGGACTATATCATCGCCGTGTGGATCCGCGGGTTCGATATGCCCGGACGGGGTTTTGCAGCCGCACCGGGCTCATAATCGCTTGGTTCGCATGCGGGCCGTTGGAATCCCAGACGGTTCCCATAATGGATCGGTGGCCCTGATCTTCACGGGAATCGTATTTCGGAAATCCTCACGCATACATTGGATCGGCCATTTGCGATGGCGTATGGACTGTCCGGTGCCGGAAAAGCCGGAGGACATTAAGATAATCGAGATGAACGTGGACGATCTGAAATTAGCAGGGGAAGGCATAGACCCTTTTTATTTCAAAATGGATACGTCCTGTAAATTCACGGATATTTGATATCTGATGATGAGATGATAGTATGGGCCACGGATGTTTCGTATTCACGCCGGAACCGCTTAGCCTGAATGTCATGATTCAGGACCCAAAAGCGGAGAACGGGAAACCGTTCATGTATCCGGATGAGGACATAGATTGGATATACTATTGGCCGACGATCAGCGAAACATACGAGGGGATGTTCGATCCGGTCAGGGACGTCTTGCCGAAATATGGATGCGAATTTTGTAGCAACAGGTTTACTTATCCGGCCAATTGGAAGGACGATCCCGAGTGGATCAGGGAATGGAACGAGGCATCGGTCCGGGCCCTCACTAGACTTACTGCATTCATAAGGAAGAACGTAAAGGAGATGGGGGAGTTCTGGTATGTCTCACAGTGGAGCGAGACCGCACCGCAGAGACCTGAGGACATCAACTTGATTGAGATGAATGTGGACAACCTCAGATTCGCAGGTGAAGGAATAGATTCATTCAGGTTCAAGGTCGATACGTTCTACAAATTCACGGATGTCTGACATGGACAGAAAACCGCTTCTGTTTGCCTTCTGTCCCTTATGGTCTCCGCTGTAGCTTTGACCTCCGGCATGTACTTGTTCTTCATCGCAGACACCGACGACGGTTCTTTGGATACGGAACATTTCATGAAAGGCGCAGTGGAGATCGACTGCGGCACCGCAGACAAGAGCACTGCGTACGGCAGCGGTTTCATCATCGAGCGAGATGGTATCAAGGTTATATCGAATGCCCACGTGGTGACGACGACCGCCGACGGCGCGACGAAAGCATATGAACGAGTTCAAGAGTCGGAGCGACCCTCGCTGCGACTCGGCATTTGGCCGTGAATCCGGCTGTACGCCATCCGGCGGGGATCCGTTGCCGGATTTAACGAGAGGTGATTTCTATCATACAAGTAAAACTTTCCTAAAAAATCAAAAGATTTCCTTATGTAACAGAATTAATCGAAAAATTGATAACTATCCCTGCCTATTATGGAACGGTGATGATATCACAGGCAACGTACCGAGGATGCTCTATCTGGACCGTGTCTCCCCATTCATCGGGAACCGCAACGCCAAGGTGTTCGTCGGCATAAGGAGGTGCGGGAAATCCACGCTGATGGACATGACAGCGGAACGAATTCTTGCAGCTGATCCGGACGCGAACATCATCAGGATCAACATGGAGTTCATGGACAGTGCCCCGCTGAGGGACGTGCGCGCGTTTTACGATTACGTCAAGGGCAGGCTCGCCGCCGGCCGGAGGAACTGTCTCTTCGTGGACGAGATACAGGACATCGGTGATTGGGAGAAAGCGATAAGATCCCTGATCGCCGAGGACTGCTGTGACATCTACATCTCCGGTTCCAACTCCCACATGCTGTCCGGGGAGTATTCCACATACCTGAGCGGGAGATTGAACACGATCTCCGTCCAGCCGCTGACATACAGGGAATGCCTTATGTTCAGGGAGAGGTACGAGGGGGACGAAGACGTGTTCGGAGAATATCTCCGGAGGGGAGGATTCCCCCTGATCTGGACCATGAACCTGTCGGACGAGAGCGCGATGTCCGCTCTGTCGGACATCCATTCCACTGTGGTCCTGAAGGACATAATCAAGCGCCACGACATAAGGAGCACGGGAACGCTGGACAGGCTCGTATTGTTCCTGTGCGACAACGTCGGGAAGTCCACATCCCCATTCAACATCTACAACAAAATGCATTCCGAGGGGGACCCGATCGGCAAGGATACGCTGTACTCGTACATCGATCATCTCGAAGAAGCATGTTTCATCCGCAAGACGAAACGCTACGACCTCAAGGGGAAGAGGCTGCTGGAGTCCGAGTACAAGTACTACCTTACGGACCTGGGCCTGAAGTACGCTGTCATGGGGTTCAGGAAGGACGACATCTCGGGGCACATCGAGAATGTGCTCTTCAACGAGCTGACCACAAGAGGGTACGATGTGAGCATAGGGAAGCTCGGCGGGAACGAGATCGACTTCATCGCATCGAAGGCCGGGAAGAGGATGTACATACAGGCCACGTACCTAATATCCTCCGATGCCGTCGTCGAACGGGAATTCGGGAACCTGAAACGGATCGATGACGGATATCCGAGATATGTGATCGGCATGGACCCTTTCTGGAAGAGCGGGGACGATGTCGACGGCATCGTATACCGTGATCTGAAGGAATTCCTGACCGCGGACGATTGGTGAAATGCGTCCGAATGCATCCCGACGGATCCGAGGTACCCGCCGCAATCTCCGCCGGGTATGTGTCAAAATGGCTTTCCGAATAGGACGGCAGTGACGTAGACCCCGATCCGATCCGCTTATGTTCTCTTCTCGGTTTTTACTGAAAGAATACTGATGGGCATCGGCAAACCCAGCGCAGGCAAAAGATTCATCACGAATCACACATCCAATAATTTCTATTATAAGAGGAAAACTTCCATAAAAATCAAAAGATTTCCTTGTATAACAGAATTAATTGATGCTGCAAAGATATCTTTTGGAAAACTTTCTATCGAATAGAAGGAAAACCTTCTGTTAAATAGAAGGAAAACCTTCTGTTAACTATGACCCTCACTCCTTTAGGTTATAAGCCCAGGTTGATAGACGCCCATATTGAGAGGATGCTGGGTGCCTTCGGCGCCGTCAGTATAGAAGGGCCCAAATGGTGCGGGAAGACCTGGACCGCGGAGAATCACTCCAACAGCGAGATGAAAGTGGCCGACAGCACAGGACCGATCAGGAACAGGGATATCGTTCTTGCGGACATCGCGAAGGCCCTGTCCGGAGAATCCCCCCGACTGATAGACGAATGGCAGGAGGTGCCCCGGATCTGGGATGCTGTGCGTACGGACGTGGATTCGAATCCGAAAAAAGGAAGGTTCATCCTAACCGGGTCATCGGTACCTAAAAGGGAATCCTACATCCACAGCGGTGCCGGACGCATAGGAACGGTGAAAATGGATACGATGACCCTATTCGAAACCGGAGACTCGGACGGCAAGGTGACCCTGAAGAACATCCTCGACGGGAGAATGGAGATGGTCAGATGCGGGGAAGCCTCCCTTAATCATCTCATAGACCTCACGATACGCGGAGGGTGGCCGGGCTCAGTCGGATCGGACAGGGACATCATAGGTCTTGTACTTAAGGGATATGTCGATTCGGCTACAGATGACGCCTGCAGGCTCGACGGCAGAGTGAGACAGGCGAACAAGATGAGGATGCTTCTCAGGTCCCTTTCGCGCAACGAGAGCACACTGGCCTCCGATGCCACGGTCATGAAAGACATGAAGAGGTTCGATGACGAGAACATCGCGATAGAGACATACTACGACTACATGGACTGTCTGGACAGGATACACCTGATCAATGAGGTCCCCAGCTTCAGGCCGAACGTCAGGTCTGACGTGCGCATCGGCAAGACGCCAAAACGTCATCTGGCCGATGTCTCGTTGGCCATCGCCTCTCTGGGACTGGACCGGGAGGCCCTGATGAACGATCTGAACACCTTCGGATTCATGTTCGAATCCCTTTGCATGCACGATCTCAGGATATACTCGGAACACATAGGAGGGAAACTTTTCCATTACCGTGACGGAAGAGGAAGGGAGATCGATGCGGTCACCGAGCTTCCAGACGGGCGATGGGGGGCATTCGAGATAAAACTGGGCATGGGACAGACGGACGAAGCCGCCAGGAGATTGCTCTCCTTAAAGGATCTGTTCCTGAAAGAGGGCAGGCCTCCGTCCGCCCTGTGCATAGTATGCGGGATGACGGATTACGCTTACGAACGCCCGGATGGGGTGTTCGTCGTGCCGATAACCTCGCTGGGACCGTGATGCCGCCGCCGGTGCGGGCCTCACCCTATCCTCGCCGGCCCGTACTCCTCCAGACACCGCCGCAACATCTTCATTATGGTAAGTTCGTCCGCGGCGTCCGTCAGCGCGTTGTGCGTCTCGTTATAACTGCGATCGCCGCTGAGCATCCTGTAGACACTCTCCACGCCGTACCCGCGTCTCAGTCTTCCTGTCCTGCAGCAGTCCGCCTCGTTAGGTATGCCGGGGTTGTGCTGCCTGTACGCCGCGACCTTCATGATATCATACCAATCGTATCCCGCCAGTTCCGGCAGATGGCGGCGGTCGAAGGACGCGTTGTATGCGAAGACCGATGATATGCCGTTATCGAGAAGGAAGCCGTCCAGATCCGAGGTCGCGTCCGGTCTGCAGCATTCCAGATGCGGCCGCACGCCTTTGGCGTAAAGCGCGCCGGAGTACATACCTCCGTGCATGTTGTACGGTGTGAGTACATAGTACCGCTCGTCCACCGCTTCAAAGCTCTCGCGGTCCGCTATCACAACACCGATCGACATGACATCGTCCCCCCATGTCGTCTCCGTGTCTATGACCGCGAACCTGTCCATCGTTAGCCTCCTGATGATTCGTCGATGATCTGGATGTCGGCGGAATATTTAACTTAGGTCGGAACAGAAAGCGTACGGCCCGGAAACGGCCGCAGACCTGTCTACGGTGTCGTCCGCCGCCTGATTGCCGGTTCCGATGCACTTCCCGATCATGATGAGCTGTATGGAGATCGCAGCAAACCATTTAGCCTGATTCGCCCATGAATCCCCGTGAAGATAGAGCTGGACGTTTCTCTCGATCCCACCCTCGGATGCGGGCAGGCACACAGATGGGTTAAAAGGGGCGAGATCTGGAACGGGGTCATCGGCAGGGATGTCATGGACCTGAAAGAACATGACCGGGGATTCGAGGCTGTCGGATGTTCCGATAGGAACGAATTGCTGAAATATTTCAGAAACGGGGATGATCTTTCCGCCATAGTCGAAGAGATATCACGCGCGGATCCGTACGTTGCATCGTTATCATCATCCTGCCCCGGGATGAGGATACTGAAACAGGAACCGTGGGAGTGCCTGGCCACATATGTCCTCGCTACCAACGTAAACGTGAAAAGGATAGCGAAGATGGTCGAATCCGTATGCGATACGTTCGGCAGCGACCTCG
>JAITTK010000043.1 GCA_031287135.1 Candidatus Methanoplasma reticulitermitis | reverse complement strand
GAACTGGAGTCTCGTGACCTCTTCGCGGGGTGCTGCGTTCTCCAGCCCCTCTATCAACACTTGGAGGGGGTTCTTCTTGGTCTTCTGTGCGACTATATCGAACGCCTGAGAAACCGTTTTGTACGCTTTCATTTTCTTACCGGTGTACTTCTCGGTCCTCATTATGTTGTTTATGAGCCTTTCTACTATGCTCAGTTTGGACTTGCCGAACCATTTGTTAGCGTGCTTTCCGCCCGAGTGAGGCACATTTGTGGGTGTGAGGTCTATGTATTTTGCCAATCCGCCATCATTGATGACGACCTCGGACGTATCGTATTTTCCGAATATGAGCGCTTTTTGAGTAACGATCTCTGACATCTGATTCACCTTACCGGTTTCTCGGTCCTTCCTCTGACCATCTCGTCCAGAGAGACATTATTGACTTTGATTACCTTATAACGGACTCCGGGGATGTCACCGTATGAACGTCCCATCCTTCCGCCGATACCTTCCACAAGCACTTCGTCGTGCTCGTCGATGAAGTTTATGGCTCCGTCTCCCACTGCGAAAGCTGTGATCTGACGTCCGTTCTTTATAAGCTGGACCTTGACGCACTTACGGATGGCGGAGTTCGGCTGTTTCGCCTCCACTCCAACCTTCTCCAGCACGATACCGCGTGCCTGGGACGATCCCTCAAGGGGGTCGGATTTCTCCCTGAGCTTCAGCACTCTTTTCTTGTACCCACGGTCAAGCCAGCGAAACTTCTGCCTGTCCTCTCTCATCTTTCTTGCAGTGTATAGACCTCTACCCAACTGTGTCACCTCATTTTTTGAAGTATTTTGCCTCGATTAGTATTATCGTATTTAAAGCTCATGCAATACAGCAAGGCCTTATCCTGTGATTGGCTAGCCTGATTAGATATATAACATCTTTTACAATAAGATGGAAGCGGACGGGTTCGTCACACGGGACGCGTCCCGCTGTATGCCCGCCGACTGCCGTCGGCGGATCTGGGAAATATCACGGATTTTCAATGCAAACGTCTAATTGATACATAAAAACAAGGGATAATGTACATGAATATCATATTTAAATTTATTTTTGTTACAAAGGTTTATCTAATTGCAAGAGATATGAATTTCCCCGTTGAGTTAAAATGAAATTGATTTTCGTCAGCGGCGGAGTTATATCGGGCCTCGGAAAGGGGATAACGGCATCCTCGGTCGGCAGGATCCTGAAATCAAGAGGGCTGAGCGTGTCCGCGATAAAGATAGATCCGTATCTGAACATCGATGCGGGTACGATGAACCCGTACGAGCACGGGGAGATCTATGTTCTGGACGACGGGGGAGAGGCGGATCTGGATCTTGGGAATTATGAGAGGTTCATGGATCTGGAACTCACGAGCGAGCACAACATAACAACGGGTAAAGTCTACAAGACGGTCATAGAGAACGAAAGACGCGGCGACTATCTCGGGAAGACCGTTCAGATAATCCCCCACATCACCAACGAGATCAAACAGCGGATACTGCATACGGCGAGGAAATCCGGATCCGATGTCACGATAGTGGAGCTCGGAGGGACCGTGGGCGACATAGAGTCCATGCCCTTCCTCGAGGCGGCTAGACAGCTCGGAAGGGAATTGGGGAGGGAAGAGAACGTCATGTTCATACACACGACGCTGGTCCCGATAACCGGTTCCGTCGGAGAAGAGAAGACAAAACCGACCCAGCATTCGGTGAAGGACCTCATGGGACTCGGAATAAGACCGGACATTATAGTCGGAAGGGGGGCCGAACCTCTCACCGATGCGGCGAGGGCCAAGATAGCCATGTTCTGCGACGTGGACGAGAACGCCGTGATATCCCTGCCCGATGCCAAATCCATTTACGAGGTTCCCCTCACCCTTGAAAGGCAGGGCGTGACCGATTTGGTGATAAAGAGGATGAGGCTCGGGCCGCTCACATCCAAGAGGGATATGTCCGATTGGGAAAGATTCCTTAAACAAGTCATGGAACCGAGCACGGAGATAAGGATCGCCCTCATAGGGAAATATACCGCCCTCGCGGATTCATACCTCAGCCATCTGGAGGCTCTGACGCACGCCGGTGCCGAGAGGGGTTGCAGGGTGAGGGTGAGCATGATAGACAGCGACAGGTTCCTCGACGGGTCCCCCGAGAAACTGGTGGAAGATGTGCACGGGATATTGATACCCGGCGGGTTCGGGACCAGGGGGGTGGAGGGCAAGATCGCAGCGGCCAGGATCGCAAGGGAGAACGGGGTACCGTTCCTCGGAGTGTGCCTTGGATTCCAGGTTGCGACCATCGAGTTCACAAGGAACGTGCTGAAGATGAATGGGGCAAACAGTACGGAATTCGATCCGGGAACGGAATATCCCGTGATCTGCCTCATGAACGAACAGAAAGGCCGAAGGGATATGGGAGCAAGCATGCGTCTCGGCTCCCAGACCGTCAGGATCTCGAAGGATTCGCTCGCATGGGGTGTTTACGGTTCGGCCGATGTCCGCGAAAGGCACAGACACAGGTATGAGGTGAACACAGAGTTCATAGACCGGCTGGAAGATGCCGGATGGAGATTCTCCGGGAGGTCCGAGGACGGCCTGAGGATGGAGATAGGCGAGCTTGAAGGCCACCCGTACTATCTGGCTACACAGTTCCACCCCGAATTCAAATCCAGGCCCGGGAACCCGTCAAAGGTCCACATGGGCCTCGTGAACGCATCCTTGGCTTATATGAGGGACAGGAAAAACGCTGCACTCTGACAAATCTTTATAAATAAGGCATCACTAGTCGGGTGCCGTGAACAAGATGGCAGACGACGATTACATGGCCTTGCTTGACAGGGCGAAAGAGGTCCTTCCCGAGACTATCGAGAATCATGAGCGGTTCGAGCTGCCCGAGCTTGATATCCTGCAGGAAGGGAAGACCACGGTCTTCAAGAACTTCATTGATGTCACGGATAAGCTGAGGAGGGACCCTCTGCACCTCCTGCAGTTCCTGCTGAGAGAGCTGGGTACCCCGGGTAACATAGAGAGCCGCAGGGTGGTTTTCAAGGCGAAGATATCCTCTCAGACGATCAACGAGAAGATACAGATCTACACGGAGACATATGTCATATGCTCCGAATGCGGTCTGCCCGATACCAAGATGGTCAAAGAAGACCGCACCCTGATACTGGAATGCGAAGCATGCGGTGCCAGGAGATCCATAAACGTCAGGAAGGCTTCCAAGTCCGATTCCCAGAACGTCCTCAGGGTGGGGGACATCATCCAGATCCTGATTTCCGACGTGGGCAAGAAAGGAGACGGTATCGGGAAGTACATGGATTACATAGTCATCGTTCCGGGAACGGCGAAGGGGAACAACGTGAACGCGAAGATAACGAATCTTTCCGGGAAGACCGCTTTCGGATCGATAACCGCGGAACCCGCGAACCGATGACAGGCCGTTGACATGAGATATTTTGTGGAATCGTACGGTTGCACAATGAACTACGGCGAGGGCGGCCAGCTCTCGGAGGATATGTCCGCTCTGGGTCATGAGGAGGTATCATCCGCCGATTCGGCCGATATAGTCATCCTCAACACATGCACGGTCGTGGACACCACGGAGAAGAAGATGATCCGCAGGATGTCCGATCTCAGGAAGGCCGGGAAAGAGGTGATCGTCACCGGGTGCATGGCGAAGGTCCAGACGGGGCGTGTGTCGATCAGGTTGCCTGACTCCCTTATAATCTCCCCGGACAGGTACTGCGATTTCAGATCGGAGGTCTCCGGAAAGTACGGCATCGGTTGCTCATTCGCCAAAAGCAGACACTGCTCAAATATAATCCCGATCTCCCAGGGATGTCTTGGCAACTGTACATACTGCATAACCAAATTCGCAAGGGGCAGACTGAACAGCTATGATCCGGACACCATCGTCTCGAGATTCGATTCGCTGGTCCGCGGTGGAGCCAGGGAGATATTGATTACCGCACAGGACACAGGATGCTACGGAACAGACACCGGGACCGATCTGCCGTCTTTGCTCAGACTGATGCTGGAGAACAAAGAGGATTTCAGACTGAGGATAGGAATGATGAACCCGGACAGCCTGATGCCCATCGCCGACGATCTCCTGGATGTCATGGAGGATCCCAGGATATACAGGTTCCTGCACATACCGGTTCAGAGCGGGAGCGATCCGATCCTCACATCCATGAACAGGTCGTACTCCGTCAAAGGATTCATAGATCTTGCAGAAAAGCTGCGCTCGAGATACCCCGATATAAGCATATCGACGGATATGATCTCCGGGTTTCCGGGGGAGACCGACGCCTGTCACCTGAAAAGTCTCGAATTGATCAGGACACTGCGTGCGGATACGGTGAACATAACGAGATTCTCATCCAGACCCGGCACGGAGGCGGCACTGATGGAGCCTGTGCACGGCCGCATATCCAAGAACAGGTCGGCGGAACTCACCGAAATGAAGAACCGGGTCGAACTCGATAACAATCGTAAAATGATCGGGGAGAGATACTACGGAGCACTCATAACCGAAACGGGCAAGAAAGGAACGATGATAGCAAGGACACGTAACTACCGTCCCGTGTCCCTCTGTTCCGAACTGGCGGTGGGCTCGTTCGCCGATGTGGAGATAACGGACTGCAAGTCCACATATCTTATCGGAAGAGTGTTAAATAACTGAAACAGATTAGTGAAAAACACAGTCCCGTGGTGTAGCGGTCAATCATGCTGGCCTTTGGAGCCGGTGACGGCGGTTCGAATCCGCCCGGGACTACCTTTTCACAAGCCGGAGGTCTGTTTTAAAAATAGATGAATCCGGCCGAAATTGAGCGACCGTTTTGTGTAAAGGGATGAAATAAATGGTTTGGTGTCCCGACATCTGGACATTATATCTTTTTGTGATCGATCAGTTCCATGGAAGTGTTGAGTTTCAACGAGTCTGTCTTTCCGTCTCCCTCGAAATCTGTCTCGAGATTGAAATCGAATGTCATCTTGTAGAGGACATCCTTTCCGAACCACAGTGACATATTCACATCGAGCGCGTCTATCGGGATTGCATCCATACTGAATCCCGTGTCCGGGATGAGGTTCTTGAAATCATCCCAGCCGTACTCGAATATGCGTTTTTCCACTTGGATGTTACCGTCGGCCGTCATCATCGTCTCCGTTCCTGATTGGTAATCATCGATAAGTGCCTGGATCTTCCGAATATCCTCATCCGTGTATCCAAGTTCACCCAGACTGGAGAAATCCACCGTATCCGTATTGAATTTCGACATGTCGAGCACTTCTACCGTGATGGATTCGGATACGTCTATCTTTCCTTTCTGTCCTAAGAGATCATATGAGATATCCAAAACGACGGTCAGCGAGTATGAATCATTCTCCATCTGGGAGCATTTGATGGCGATCGTTCCGGACAAAGCATCGCTTGCATCCATCGACATCCCTCCGATGCTCCCGGAGATGCCTCCTTTGATTGCATACGTCAGGCTCTCGCCTGCGTTCAGACCGGGTCCGCCCAGCGGTAACGGAGTATCGCCGGAATCCTTGCCGGAGTCGTCTTTGTCTATCAGAACGATATACGTTGCCCCGGCACCGGCTACGATCACGACAGCTACGATCAGGATTACCAGCGTTGCTATCCCCTTGGAGTCTTTTCTAAGACCGTTCTTAATCAGGTGCATGTTTCCCCTCCTTGTGGCATGAGCCACGTTCGCGTATATCCGAGTAATATGATTTAAAAACATTCCCTGGCACCGGTAACTCCTATCGTCTGGAATCCGGATGTGCGTTCCGGCCGTGAATGATATCGCATTCGATGCGGATCCGCCGAACACGGCAATCCGACGGCTGACCGCACCGGTCCAGCAACGGCCGATGATGGCCCCGCATCCTAAGAGAGAAATACTCTATATCTCTATACAGAGTTTAGAGGAGTTCAAAAATGTCTTCCGACGATAACAAGAAACTCACGACCGCCGCCGGCGCACCCGTCGCGGACAACACCAATTCAACGACCGTGGGCCAAAGAGGGGTGATGACTCTTCAGAACCCCTGGTTCATTGAGAAGCTGGCGCATTTCGATCGCGAAGTGATTCCCGAGAGACGCATGCACGCCAAAGGCTCCGGTGCGTTCGGGAATTTCACTGTCACCCATGACATCACCGAATACACCAAAGCGAAGATATTCTCGAAAATCGGAAAAAGGACTGATGCCTTCGTGAGATTCTCGACCGTCGCGGGGGAGCGCGGGGCTGCGGATGCCGAGCGGGACATACGCGGATTCGCCATGAAGTTCTACACCGAGGAAGGTAATTGGGACCTTGTCGGTAACAACACACCCGTGTTCTTCCTGCGCGATGGCCTGAGATTCCCCGACCTCAATCACGCCATTAAGAGGGATCCCAAGACGAATATGCGCTCCGCGCAGAACAATTGGGACTTCTGGAGCATGCTCCCCGAAGCATTCCACCAGGTGACGATAGTCATGTCGGACCGCGGCATACCGAGATCGTACAGGCATATGCACGGCTTCGGAAGCCACACATACAGCATGATCAACGCAGACGACGAACGCGTATGGGTGAAGTACCATCTCAGGACGAGACAGGGTATCGAGAACATCACGGACCAAGAGGCCGAGGCCTTGGTGGGAAAGGACAGGGAAAGCAACCAGAAGGACCTGTTCGAAGCGATAGAAAGAGGGGATTTCCCGAAATGGGACTTCTACATACAGGTCATGACCGAAGAGCAGGCCAACCGCCACAAGGAGAATCCCTTCGACATATCCAAAGTATGGAGCCACAAAGAATACCCGCTCATCCCGGTCGGAGTCCTGGAACTAAACCGCAATCCGGAGAACTATTTCGCCGATGTTGAACAGGCGGCGTTCAACCCTGCGAACATAGTCCCCGGAGTCGGGCTCTCCCCGGACAAGCTTCTGCAGGCAAGGCTGTTCTCATACGGTGATGCCCAGAGGTACCGTCTGGGGGTCAACCACGCATCAATCCCCGTGAATGCCCCGAAATGCCCGTTCCATGCATACCATCGCGACGGACAGATGAGAGTTGACGGCAACTACGGAGCGGCCACGTCGTATCAGCCCAACAGCTACGGGGAATGGGAAGAACAGCCCGATTACAGAGAGCCTCCGCTGGAACTGCAGGGCGCGATGTACCAATACGAGCCTAAGGACGATCAGACGGATGACTGTTTCTACCAGGCCGGCGATCTTTACAGACTCATGACCGAGGACAAGAGAGTGTTGCTGATAGAGAACACGGCAAGGAACATCGCTCCGTGCACACAGAACATAAAATACAGACACGCGGCGCACTGCTGCATCGCGGATGCGGAATACGGAAGAAGAATCGCGGCGGCTCTGGGACTCGATCTCGGAAAGGTCACGGAACTCTCCAAGCTCAGCCATGCCGAGCGTATGAAGGCAACGGTCAGATGATCCGCAAGGCCCTTCTCATCACAGCCGGATTCATCGCCCTGGCAGTGGGCGGAATAGGGATATTCCTCCCCATCCTGCCCACAACACCCCTGGTGCTGCTGGCCGCTGCATGCTTCGGCGCCTCCAGTCCAAGACTCTACGCGAAGCTGGAGAACACCAGATATTTCGGAGAGTACCTGAGGAACTACAGGGAAGGTACCGGGATATCTAAGAGGGCCAGATAGACCGGTCTCGCATTCCTCTGGGCCACTCTGCTCATCTCGGCTGCTGTGTTCAGACATCCTCATGTTTGGATAATCCTTGCTATCGTCGGGATATGCGTCACGGCGCACATACTGACGATCCACGGGCAGAGGGCACCGGTATGCGAGGATGCATGACCTTCCGTCTGTCGACCATGGTACAGCGCCTTCCGGGATGACCGCCGACCCGGTACACGCGCTTGTGCGGAAGAGTCACTTCCGATGTTCGTGCGGGGTCTCTGTCAGTCTTCCGGCATCCATGATGAAATGCCTGTTCCCAAAGTCGGCGGTGTCGGATTCATGTGTGACCATCAATATGGCCGTGCCACTGTCATTGATCCTCTGGAACTGTTCCATTACCTGCTGTGATGTCTCCGAGTCCAGATCGCTTGTGGGCTCGTCTGCGATCAGGACGGACGGTGAATTCATCAGTGCCCTGGCGATTGCCGCCCTTCTCTGCTCTCCGCCCGAGAGAGATCGCGGCAGATGATCCGCGAGTTCGGATATCCCGACGCTCTCAAGCAACGACATCGCATGATCATTTGCGTCTGTCGTATTTGCCCTGAACAGGGTATGGGGGAGCATGACATTCTCCAGCACGGTCAGGTTGCCCAGGAGGCTGTGTCCCTGAGAAACATAGCCCATCTCGGAGTTCCTGATAAGGGAACTCTCCCTGTCGCTGAGGATAGAGATGTCCTTTCCTTTAACCGATACGCTCCCGGACGTGGGCCTTAGTATGCCGGCGATGAGATTCAGGAGCGTGCTCTTACCGCTCCCTGACCTGCCCATTATCGATATGAAGTCCTTCTCCCCGACCGAGAGACTGACATCGCAGACGGCATCGAACGGCCTTATTCCCCTGGAATACTCCTTGGTCAGCCCCGCAGTCTCGATGACGGCCATCAGTTCCCCTCCATGAATGCGGAATGTGCCTCGGAACGTCCGATCCTGCGTGCAGACCACATTGCCGTCAGAGGACCGATCGCGAAGGATACGGACACCGACAGCAGTACCAGGAACAGTATCGAAGATAACGGCGGTACAAGGTACGGGAGGCCCAGTGAGGACCCGATGCTGTTGCTGAACGGTATTACGAACAGCAATGCCATAAGTACCCCGATCAAAGCTCCCGCGATACTGATTACCGATGACTCTGCGAATACGAGCGACAGGAGTTTTATGCGGGTTGCGCCCATCATCCTGAATATTGCGAATTCCTTCTTCCTTTCGTTTATGCTCACCGAGAACAGAACCCCGAGAACGACTACGGCGAGAATCCACAGCATGACTTCGAAGACTTTGATGTACCCTACAAGATGCCCCATCTGCTGGGTTAGTCCGGCGACGACCGCATCGGACTTTATGACATCCACGTTCAGCCCGCTGAAGTTTATGTCTTCGGCTATCGCGTTCGGGTCGTAACCGGGTTCGGCCCTTATGAGCACGACCGAGATCCGGGTGTCTATCCCGTCGGCGGCAGTGAGGAGGTATCCGCGCTGGCTGGCGTCTTTCGCGATGACTTTCATGGTCTCCTGCGTCATATACAGGGATGTATCCAGGCCTGTGCCCGATCTGCTGAGTTTCGCCGCAACCTGGTACTCCGCACCGAATATCTTGACCTTACCGCCTTCCGTGATATCGATGTTGCTGCCGACCACCAGTTCCCCGGGACCTATCCCCCCGCTTTTCGACTCTTCAATCCACGGCATTACAGTGAAATCGCTGTCGGGATCGAATGCTATGACCTGTACAGGGAAATCGCAGCAGTCCGAATCCGAAACGGTCGCCAGGTAGAACTGAGTGGCCACCTCTGATATGCCCTTTATCCCGTCCAGACCGTCTACGACGCTCCTGTCCATATAGAAGGCCGTCGGCTCCCCCTTTATCAGCACCGCCTCGGCCTCGTATCCGCTCCCGCGCGGCACGAGCATGATATCGGCACCCAGCCTTTCCTCCACATTGTCCGCACCGTTCTCCAGGCTCAATACGAGCAGGGACCCCGCAACAAGCGAGAATGACAGGATGGCGACGACGGTTATCAGCCCGACCGTTCTGAACGGTCTCGCCGAGATGTTCCGTAAAATGAGGCCGCCCATCTTATGTCCTCTCCGCATTCTTATCCGACCATATGCGTGCGACCGAGAGCAGAATCGCTATAACCCCGAGTATCGTGATCGCCAAAGGCGCCGGCAGTGCATGGTCATGGCAGTGCATCATCTCATTGCCGCATATTCCTATGAGGGACACGGCCACGAGTATTGCGAGGGCGGAATTGACTATCACCCCTATCGCCAGACCGACCCCCGCACCGCGTTGCCTACCTGTCACGGAGATCGCCGATAATGCCGCACCCAAGAGTGCTATCGCCGCACCGATGCCGAGTTCGGCTCTGGATGTCCAATAGCATACCATCTTGGTCGCCCCGGGTCCGCATACATCGAACGGCCCTATACCGGGCTGCGGCCCTATCGCGATCAGCAGGCCTATCGCAACGGTCGCCAGCGACGTAATTATGCCTATGTTCAGTTTTACCATCATTATCACATATGATTTTAGTATAATTCAGGAGTGATGGCCGATATATCAAAATTATTGCAATAATTATTCGGATGGTAATAACCATAACCGCGCGGCCATGCACAGAATACGCCGCATCCGGCCGGTCCGCCGGCTTGCCTGCCCGCGGAGGCTCACAGCGTGCATCTGCGGCAATCCTGGACCAGACACGCCTCGTTAACTACTTTCCACTTCAGCGCCCAATGTTTTATCTGTTTTATGGTGTCCACCAACTCTTCTCCCGACTCTGTCAGCCTGTATTCGCTTTTGATCGGGAATGATGATGTGTCTATCCTCTTGATGACGAGTCCCTCGACCTCAAGGTCTTTCAGACGTTCCGACAGTACTTTCGGGGTTATATCCTTCACGGAATCCTTGATCGCCGAGAATCTTTTCCATTCCTGTTCTCCCTTTCGGAGTTCCAACAGGATGAGCATGGTCCATTTCTTTGCCAAATAATCCATTGTTTTGTACAATGTGCACTCATGGTTCATGGTATACTTTCAGAAACTTCTGATTATTTATAGTTTAGTATACAATCCATAGTAAGTATAGAAAATAAACAGAGGTGATACGATTGAAATGCAGACAATGTGAAGAAACTATCAGGATATCGGGCTGTACTGAGAGGGGTGTATGCGGCAAGACCTCCGTGACCGCGGAGTTGCAAGACCTACTCATATATTCGCTGGAAGGACTCGCCGTGGTCACGGAAGATGCGAAAAAGAGCGGGAGGTCCGCGGACCGCCAGATGCGTCACATAACGGATTCTTTGTTCTCGACGCTTACGAACGTCAATTTCGACAAGAATTATTTTGTGAAGATGATCGACCGTTCCAGGGAACTCATGGATGAGATAAAGACACGCGAGAAGTACGGATTGGACTGTGCGGACTACGACTACATCGAGAAGACGGAGAAGGCCAAGACTGTCGGCATAGAGACTCTGTCCCCGAACACGGACCTCCGTTCGCTGAAGGAGACGATGCTCTACGGACTCAAGGGGCTGGCGGCATACTACTCCCACGCCAATGTTCTCGGATATCGCGACCAGGTCGTGGAAGACTTCATGATCAAGGGGCTGGTGTCGCTCACAAAGGAACTTTCCGCCGAGGAACTGGTCTCGCTGGTCCTTGAATGCGGAAGCGCCGGAGTCGCATGCATGGCACTCCTCGACAAAGCCAACACGGAGACCTACGGTGTCCCGGAGATAACACATGTCAGCTTCGGGGTCCGCGGGAATCCCGGGATCCTCATAACCGGCCATGACCTGAAGGATCTTGAGGAATTGCTTGAACAGACCCGCGGGAGCGGCATCGATGTCTATACGCACGGGGAGATGCTCCCTGCGAATGCATATCCGAAATTCAAGGAATACGATAATCTGGTCGGTAATTACGGCAATGCCTGGCACAGGCAGAAGGATGAATTCGATTCGTTCAACGGACCGATATTGGTGACGACCAATTGCCTGGTCCCGCCCGGCGGATCATATACGGGCAGACTGTTCACAACGGGATTGACCGGTTTTGAAGGGATCAGGCACATCCCTGAGATCGACGGCCGCAAGGATTTCTCGGATATCATTGAGTTAGCAAAGAACTGCCCGCCTCCGACGCCTATCGAGAATCTCAGCATACCCATAGGTTTCGCGCATGAAACCGTTCTGGGTCTGTCCGACAAGATACTGGACGCGATCGGTTCGGGCGCGATTAAGAGGCTGGTCGTGATGGCGGGATGCGACGGAAGAAGATCAAACAGGATCTACTACAGCGGATTCTCGGAGGCGCTTCCTAAAGACACCGTGATACTGACCGCGGGATGCGCCAAGTACAGGTACAACAAACTTGGACTCGGGGACATCGGAGGAATACCCCGGGTATTGGATGCGGGTCAGTGCAACGACTGCTACTCGCTGGTCGTCGTGGCGCTCAAGCTAGCCGAGGCCGCCGGTGTCACAGTCAACGATCTGCCGCTCTCATTCAACATAGCCTGGTACGAACAGAAGGCGTGCCTTGTGCTGCTGGCACTTCTGTCGCTCGGTGTAAAGGACATAATGCTGGGCCCGACCATCCCGGAGTTCATCACACCCGGTGTCTTGAACGTGTTGGTCGATAATTTCGGGATAAAGGGCAACAGGGATATATCCGAGGATCTGCACATATTGAAGATAGAGTGACCGGAGACGGATAGCCTGTTAACAGCTTTCAAACACTTCGGGACACGGGCACCGACCGGTGAAGGGGCCGGTGCCCTTACGTTATTTTTATTCCGATATGACATGCCGTTGACATTATCCGGTAAAGGTTTCCGCACGGCAGAAATGTGCGGGTAACGAGAGATCGGTATCATATGTCCGTCCGCATCGATCCCCGCTCTTATATCCCGTCGTCCGATGTTTTTTTCTTTGCGACGGGGATCTCTATGAGATCCGTCCGTCCCTCATATCCCGGGGCGGTGTATTCCTTGGCCATGCGGAGACATTTCTTGGGACAGATCTCCACGCAGTGCCCGCATTGGACGCATCTCATCCTGTCAATCTCCCACGTGGCCTCCGCCTTGCTGACAACGAGCGCCTCGGTGGGACATTTCCTCGCGCACGTTCCGCACAGGATGCATTCCGGAGCATCGATCTCTATCCTGCCGCGCGTGCGTTCCCCCCATTCCTTGGGTACGGCCGGGTATCCGGAGGTGGCCGGTCTCCTGAAGAGGCTTCTCAGTATAAGTCCGGATATCTTGAAGTTCCCCACCGTATCACCTCTCCGTGCAGCTTATGCAGGGATCGATCGTGAGTATGATAACGGGCACATCCGCCAGGTCGCAGCCCTGCAACATCCTGACCATGGACGGCAGATTCATATTGGTCGGTGTCCTGACCCTCATCCTCTCCAGGTGTTTCGTGCCATTTCCTTTCACATAGTAGAATGCCTCTCCCCGCGGCTGTTCCAGCCTCATCATGAACTCTCCTGTCGGGAGGGGGCCTTTGACCGGAACTTCCACGGGACCGTCCGGCAGCACTGATGTTATCTTCTCGACCATATCGAGCGATTGACCCAGTTCGAGTATACGTACCTTGCATCTGGCATAACAGTCCCCGCTCTTCCCGGTAACCGGTTCGAATCCAAGCTCGCCGTATTTGCACATGCCGTTCAGCCGCAGATCCTGATTTATCCCCGATGCGCGGGCGACCGGACCGACCGCACATAGGTCCCTCGCGTCATCTTCGGACAGTATGCCGACACCGCAGAGCCTGTTCTTCACGGAAGTGTCGTTCAGGAACACCTTGGTGAGTTCCTTTGTCTCCTTCCTTATATCCCTGACTTCGGATGCTATCCTCTCCAGCATCTCCCCGCCGACGTCCTTCCTTACCCCTCCGACTTTGCATACCGAATGTATCACCCTCCCGCCGGTGGTCAGATCGAACATGTTCATTATCCTCTCGCGGACCTTCCATGTATGCATGAATAAACTCTCGAACCCGAATGAATCGGCCGTGAGACCGAGCCAAAGCATATGGCTGTGTATCCTGGACATCTCATGCCACATCGTCCTTAGGTAATCGGCCCTTTCCGGCACCTCGACGCCCATCAGTCCTTCGACCGCCGTGACATACCCCAGCCCGTGTCCGAAACTGCATATCCCGCATATCCTCTCGATGACATAGACCATCTCCGGATATTCTCTGACCTCCGCCAACTTCTCGAGCCCCCTGTGTATGAAACCTATCGACGGGATGGCCTCGATCACCTTCTCATCCTCTATAACGAGGTCCAGATGCACCGGTTCCGGAAGTATTGGGTGCTGCGGTCCGAACGGGATCACGGTCCTTTTACCCAAATCATTCACCCCCCTCATCCTTGGAAAGCCACGGTGTGGGTTTTGACAGCCTGAAGAATTTCCCCCCGTAGTCGAGCCTGCTGTCCGTGAATTCTATGCCGAACAGGTCATGGGTCTCGTTCTCATAGATGAATGCGGGCCAATACGCCCCGGTTATGCTCTCAAGTTTCTCGCCGGGCCGTACGGTGACCCTTATGTTGAACAGTTCGAGGTCCTTGTCGAAAGAGTAGAGAACCTCTGTGCCGCCTTCGACATTCGAAGCGCATATCTGACACATTCTGTATCCTTCGGTCTTGAACTCCCTGACCCTTCCGATCAGGTCCCCTGTCTCAATCTCCTCGAAATTCTGGACCCTGTAGTTGCATCTCATTGCGGTACCCCCCGCACCTTTTTCCTCGACATCCTGACGGCCTCCCTCTTCCTCTCCAGGATCTCCAGTCCCTTCACGACCCCGTCGATTATCGCCTCCGGCCTCGCGGCACATCCCGGGACGTACACATCGACCGGTATCACCTTGTCCGTGCCTCCCATGACATTGTAGCATCTTCTGAAAACCCCTCCGGACGTTGCGCATATCCCGACTGCGATCACGACCTTCGGCTCAAGCATCTCCTCATAGATCTGTCTGATGACTGGTGCGTTCTTCTCGTTCACCGACCCCGTCACAAGGAATACGTCCGCATGTTTCGGATTCCCCGTGTTTATTATCCCGAATCTCTCGATATCGTACAGCGGTGTCAGGCATGCGAGCACCTCGATGTCGCAGCCGTTGCAACTGGACCCGTCGTAGTGTATGAGCCACGGTGATTTTGCGGTATTCGACATATATCAGACCCCCGTCGCGAAAAGTACAGCTATATTGCCTATCCCCAATATGAGCGCCACGGCCCATGCGCTTTTCAGGGCCACCTGCCATTTCATCCTCGCGAAGCTGTTGTCTATCAGGACCTCGGATATGTACACCGATATGCAGATGATCACTCCCAGAACGTATCCCCAAAGCGTGCCGTTTAGGAAGAACAACGCTACGAAGCCCAGCAACAGTATGTTCTCATACCAATGCAGGATCTCCACCATGGCAAGCGTTCTGCCGGAGAACTCGACATTGAATCCTTTCACCAGTTCCTGGTGCGCATGGTGGGATGTTCCCAGGTCGAACGGGGATTTTCTGAACTTTATCGTCAGGATGAATGTGAATCCGATGAATATGCCAATCAGATACGGGAACGGCATCCTGCCTCCTTCGACCACATCCATGACACCGAAACCTCCCGCGAATATGTAGAGCCCGATGACCGTGAACAGGAGCATCGGCTCGTACGACATCATAAGGTACAGCTCCCTCTCCGCCCCGATGTGAGCATACGGTGAGTTCGATGAGAATGCCGCAACGAGCAGTAATACCGAAGACAGCGTGAGCATGAACACCACCAACAGCATATTGCCGCCGGCGAAGAACAGTGCCCCGGTTATCACCATGAACAGCAGTGAACAGAAAACATAGAAGTCCTGCACGCTGTTGACCGATGACTTCTCCTTGTCGAGAAGTTTCCTTATGTCGTAATAGGGCTGGAGAAACGGCGGACCTTTCCTCCTCTGCATCCTTGCCGAGATTATCCTGTCCGCTCCTGCCAACATACAGCCGAGTATGGGTGCCAGTATGACGAAGCATATCATCGATGCGATACGTATCCACTCCATCAGATCGCCCCCGTCCACATGAGTGCGGAGTACAGAATCAGGACGAGCATCGCCCCCGCGGTGATCACGATACCGATCCTACCTATCCTTTCCTCCCCGAACCAATCATGCATATACCAGTTCCTGATGGATACTTCCACCTCATTACCCATTGATCCCGAATAAGTCAGATTGTCGCCGAGGCCGACTCCGCACATGTAGATCGGCCTGATCTCCGTATCATTCCTTTCGAGAACTCTGAAATAGAATAACGGCAACAGTACCGCGAGAAGCGTAATAATACCGACGATGTAGAGGTCGGATGACGGTATGGCCAGATCCGACACTGACGTGAACATCTCCCCCAGGGCTGGGACGGCGATGTGCGAGGATATCACCGGTATCAGGGCACAGAGAGCAAGGGTCATCGCTGCCAGCGTTCCGGTTGCGAACCATTCCTGTCTATGCACCGGTCCCTCCGTGTTCTCCCGACCGGCCATCACCGCGACCATCTTCCCCAGCCATTTGCCCCAGTAGAATATCGTCACGGCACTGCCGAAACAGACACATATTATGAGAATGACATTCTGAGCATCCACGAATGATGCCATAGATGACCACTTCGCCACCAACATTCCGAACGGTGCCAGGAACATTGCCATTATCCCGATTATCATCAAGCCTGCCAGTCTAGGCATCCTTGAGAACAGCCCATCCATATCCTCTATGTCCCTGCTGCCGATGTTGTGTTCCGCCGTTCCAACACACAGGAACAGCAAGGATTTGGTTACCGCATGGAATATCGTCAGCATTATCGCCGCCCACACGGCCTCCGGCGTTCCGACGCCCGCGCAGGCTATTATAAGGCCCAGATTGGCGATCGTCGAATATGCCAACACACGTTTTGCGTTGCTCTGGGATATCGCGGCCATGGATGCCAGAAGGAAAGTGACTCCTCCGACGGACATCGCGACATATCCCGCCGCATCCGTCCCCAACAGCGGGGACAGCTTTATCACCAGGAACACCCCCGCCTTCACCATGGTCGATGAATGCAGGAGTGCGGAGACCGGGGTCGGAGCGACCATGGCTCCCAAAAGCCACGAATGGAACGGCATCTGTGCGGCCTTCACGATACCCGCGAAGACGAGCAGGCAGACAGGGAGCATCACGGCAGCTCCGGCCAAACCCGCTTCGATCAGCTTATCCATCTCCGCTATCCCGAGATCGCTCCCGACTATTATTATCGCGGCCGTGAATCCTATGCCGCCCAGGAGGTTCATGGTCAGTGCGCGGAAAGAGTTGTCCGTGGCCTCTTCGGTCTTGGTGAAACCTATCAGCAGGAATGAACACGCGGTCGTTACTTCCCAGAAGAACAGCATCCAGGCCAGATTATTCGAGAGCACTATGCCGAACATCGCCGACATGAATACGAACATGACGAAGAAGAACCACGGTCTCCTGTCCTTGCCTTCGGCGTGTTTCTGATAATCCCTCATATATCCGACCGCATATATGATTATCAGACTCCCGATGACTCCGATTATCAGGACGATTATCGAGGAAAGCCCGTCGATGTGAAGATTGTTGCTTGCATGTATGTCATGTCCGATCCCGAACTCGTACCATGATATCATCACCAACTGTATTATCGCAAATGCCGACGCGAGATATTTCTTGTGTTTCAGGCCCAGATAGAACAGTCCCAGACTGATCATGGCTTCTGCCAGGAATATGCCCATCGTTACATATCCGCTGTCCAGTTCGAAGAATGTGTTTTGTCCGTGATATTGAAGAACAAGGAGGATCGATGCTATCATGACCGCAGCGGCCGATATGTGGACGATCGCGCTTCTTACCCTCTCATTACGGGTAAGGAGTATCATCACCGCTGCAAGGACGGGGAATATGATCAGGAATATCAGCAGAATCATAATATCACAACACGTCGGATAGGTTGTTAGGACTTGATGGATATAAACCACTTTGGGATTTCAGAGAATTCGACGGACAGTTTGGGATGTCGCGTACGGCATTCGTTTGACTGACATGCCGACCGACGGCCTAGATTGAATCGATCGATTCTCATTTGCGCATTATGCAATGAGATGATTGAAAACGATCATAATGACGAAAATAGAAGAAATGACGTTCGATGCTACGTTTAGTGCATGGTAAGCTGCCTCGGAATTGCGGGAAAATCACTTACGTTGACTTTCCTTGCAATACTAATACGCTTATTTGTTTTGAGGGTGGGGTTTGAACCCCACCCTGCGTAGGAGGTGATCCATCTGCAGGTTCCCCTACAGATACCTTGTTACGACTTAACCTTCCTTGCTAAATCTCAGTTCGACAACCCTAATTAGAGGCAGCCTCACTGAAACCCAACTCGGATGGTTTGACGGGCGGTGTGTGCAAGGAGCAGGGGCATATTCACCGCGAGTTGTTGATTCGCGATTACTACGGAATCCAGCTTCATGAGGGTGAGTTACAACCCTCAATCCGAACTACGGACGGGTTTCGAGATTACCTTCACCTTTCGGTGTCGGAGCCCATTGTCCCGCCCTTTGTAGCGCGCGTGTAGCCCAGGAGATTCGGGGCATACTGACCTACCGTTGACCTCTCCTTCCTCTGACTTAGCGCCAGCGGTCCCAATAGTGTGCCTCCATCCCGGAGGACAAAGTAGCAACTATTGGTGAGGGTCTCGTTCGTTATCTCACTTAAGAGAACGCCTTACGGTACGAACTGACGACGGCCATGCACCACCTCTCTGAAAATCTAGCAAAGTCATTAGCTTGGCTTTCATGTAACAGTCTCCCCTGGTGAGTTTTCCGGTGTTGAATCCAATTAAACCGCACGCTCCTCCCGTTGCGGTGCTCCCCCGCCAATTCCTTTAAGTTTCATCCTTGCGGACGTACTCCCCAAGTAGCAGACTTAACAACTTCTCTCCGGCACTGAATGCCCTCGAAGGGCCTCCAACACCAAGTCTGCAGCGTTTACACCCTGGACTACCGGGGTATCTAATCCCGTTTGCGACCCAGGGCTTCGTCCCTCACCGTCGGATCCGTTCTAGCTAGACGCCTTCGCCACCGGTGGTCCT
>JAITTK010000074.1 GCA_031287135.1 Candidatus Methanoplasma reticulitermitis | reverse complement strand
CGACCTTCCCCGTATTCTCATCGGCGATAACGGACATTATCTTATCCGCTTCCTCTTTGTCCCAAAAAGGATTCTTCTCATGCTCGCCTTTGAATGCAAGCATTCCGAACTTCCCGGCGATATTCCAGAACGGGATCGGGACGAAATTCTCGATCTCCTCGTTACGGTCCACCAGAAGTTTAAGTGTAGGGCTCTGCACCCTCCCGACAGACATGAAGTTCTTCCCCACCTGTCCTGACGACAGCGATATCAATCTTGTGAGGACCGCACCCCAGGAAAGATCGACGATCTGTCTCGCTTCCGCGGCATCGGCCAGTTTCCTGTCCGGCATGGTCAGTTCCGAGAAGGCCTTCTCCACCTCTCCCTTGGTGAGTGCGCTGAACTTCGCACGTCTGACCTTGGACATGTCCGCATTTATGGACACTACGGTCTCCATGCCTATCAGTTCACCTTCTCTGTCGAAGTCGGTGGCTATTATGATCTCGTCAGCGGTCTTTGCAAAATCGTCGATCCTGCCGAGTATCGACTTCACCTTCACCTTCTTGACAGGTTCTGCATAGACCATGTCAACCGGGGAAACTCCCCCCCAGTCGTTGTATTCATCAGGATAATCCAATTCTATTATGTGGCCTCTGAGGCTGACGACGGTATAATCGTCCCCGCCCGCCTCGAATGTTATGACGGTCACGCCCCCTCCCGACTCGGATTTAGATTTTCCGTCGGACAATATGGTGGAAATCCTCCTCGCGGCGTTAGCCTTCTCGGTGATAATCAGTTTCTTCATTCAGTTTCGGCGAGAACATAGGCATTATTTAACCATTGGGAACTGTGAATGATATGCCGTAACAAGATGTGCATCGGAGTCGCGCCTTTATTTCAGGTGCACATGCGCCCTCATCTCCGAAGGCCTATGTGATGCATGTGACCGGTCGTCTGTGAGGCCATGGTCAGTTTGCACCTGAGCACACCTTTGATCGCGGAGATGTCATTGGCCAGCATTTTAAGCTGCCCGAGCTCTCCCTCGACTATCAGGACCTCCATGCATTTATCATGATCGAGATGCACGTGGATGGTGGTGTTGATGTTCTGCATCTTACCATGTTGCAATTCGGTGAGTTTCTCACCTATGCTGGTCGTGTGGTGGTCGTATATCATCACTATGACTCCGCACATAAACTCCTTGTCGTTCTTCCACTCGCTCTCGGCAAGGGAGTCGCGAACAAGGTCCCTTATCGCCTCCGATCTGCTGACGTATCCTTTCTTTGAGATCACTTTGTCAAAATCTTTAAGAAGTTCCGGTTCCAGTGAGACGCCTATGCGGGTTACGCCATCCATGGATACGGATGAATATTCATATTAATAATAATTGGTTCTCTATAGGTCAATTCCCCGCAGGCCCCGAAGATCCGACGGCTGTGCAGACGTGTCACTGCATTTATCTCTGAGCAATTCATATCTCGGCCGATGACCGGGGATCTCGGACCAGTGGGAGAGGCTTTGGACCGCGCCATAAGGGAAGCGGTATCAGGGAAAGAGGTCGCCGTTGCTTTTTCGGGGGGATTGGATTCAGGGACCGTCGCCGCCATAACCAAAAAATATGCAGATGAGGCGACGCTATACACGGTCGGGTCAGAAGGGTCGCATGATGTAACAGAATCGGAAAGATCCGCGAAGGAACTCGGCATGCCGTGGGTCTGCATAAAGATAACGGAGGGTGATATCGAGGAGGGTCTTGCGGAGATGATCGGGATAACAGGGACCGCTGACATAGTCACGCTTTCATTTGAACTTCCTTTGTTCTTCGTCTGCAGGAACTGCGGCGAAGATGAGATAATAGGGGGACAGGGTGCGGACGAACTGTTCGCGGGCTATTCAAAATATATCGGTCTGGACGGGGACGAACTCGGGGAAAAGATGAGAGAGGATATGGACAAACTTCGGAACATCACGCTACCTCATGAAAAAAAAGTATCGGAACACTTCGGCAAGAAGATACTTTATCCTTTCCTGGATGACTCGGCGGTCATGGCGGCTGCCTATGCGAACGCGAATATGCCGGCACCTACCGGCGACCCCCTGTCCCGGAAAAGGGCGGTAAGGGATATCGCTGAGGCTATGGGGTACGAAGGTATTGCATCCATGGAGAAAAAGGCCGCCCAATACGGATCAGGCGTGATGCCCATGATAAAGAAAATCTGCAAAAAAAGGAATATGACATACTCCGAGCTGATAGACGCACTCGGCAGGGGGGACCGGTGAATGGCGGAACCGACGGACTCCGACCCCCGGTCCTGGCTGTATTCTTTCACGGTGCGCGGGACAAAACTCGATCTCGAGAACACCGAGGATCTTCTCGGAAGGCTCGGGAATCCGCAGCTTTCGGTGAGATGCGTGCATGTGGGAGGCACGGACGGAAAAGGGTCGATATCCTCGTGTATAGCTTCGATACTGATATCCTCGGGGATCAAAACGGGGCTCTACACATCCCCGCACATAACGGATTTCAGTGAACGGATCACCGTGAACGGGGAGAAGATAACGGATGACGATATGAGGAACATGCTCCGTGCCGTCAGAGAAGGCGTCGAAGGGATGGAAGCCGAGGGCAGGGTGCCGACGTTCTTCGAGGTGACGACAGCGATGGCGTTCCTGTATTTCAAGAACAAAGGCGTGGAGTATGCGGTCATCGAGGTAGGGATGGGAGGAAGGCTCGATTCGACCAATGTCATAATCCCGGAAGTCAGCGTCATAGGGAACATAAGCATGGAACACGAGGATTTCCTGGGAGACACAATCGAGAAGATAGCTTTTGAGAAGGCTGGTATAATAAAACCGGGCGTACCGTGCGTGACGATGAACAGAGGTCCCGCATTAAGTGTTCTTAAGAAGATCGCCGATGAGAGAGGATCGCAGATGACAAATGTGGACTCTGACCGTGTGATACTGGAAAGAATGTATGAGGACAGGACCGTTTTCACGTACAAGGACGAGACCTATTCGGTATCGATACCGGGAAGCTGTCAGGCGGCTAATGCATCGGTGGCGATCGAGGCCGTATCCAAACTGGGCATATTCGGTAAATGCCTGAGATGCAATGTCAGAAAGGGTCTGGCTGAAGTCAGATGGCCCTGCAGGCTGGAAAAGATAAAGGGGTTGCCGATTATAATGGACGTCACACACACGGGGGCCGGTTCCAGAGTCCTCGCGGAGGATGTATCGAGGCTGTACGGCAAGGTGGATGTCATCGTAGGAATGCTTAAGGACAAGGATGCGGAGGCCATGGCCGAGAATCTCTCCGCAATATCCGAAAGGGCCATGATATCCGGCCTTAATACCGAGAGGTCGGCAGACCCGGAGGATCTGAGGAAGGCATTCGGAAAGAGGTTTTCGAATCTAACTGTGCACAGAAGCGTGTCTGATGCGATGGATAAGGCAACGGGGTCGGAAAGAAGCGGGAACATTATATTGGTAACAGGGTCATTCCACACTGCAGAGGAGGCTATAGAATGGTTGGGAAAGACGTACCCCGGATATTGGACATACTCTCAAAAGAGTACGACAGGGGAGCATATCCCGGAAGATCATCGGAAGGTCTGAATCCCGAATGGGAACCGGACCCGTTCCATGTCCTCATAGCGACGATACTGTCACAGAGGACCAAAGACGACAATACGAGGAAGGCATCGGACAATCTGTTCAGGAGATATGATTCGATCGATGAATTGGCTGAAGCGGATCCGGATGAGATCGCGGTTCTGATACGCCCGGCAGGGTTCCCGGCGCAGAAGGCCAAAGCGATAATAAGCTGTTGCAGAATTCTCAGAGACGAGCACGGTTGTCGTGTGCCGGAGGATACGGACACCCTGCTGACATTGCCGATGGTCGGGAGGAAAACGGCGGCATGCGTGAGGTCGTACGCCATGGGCATACCGTCTGTGTGCGTCGATACACATGTGCACAGGATATCCAATCTTATGGGGCTGGTGCACACCAGGAACCCCTGCGAGACGGAGATGGAACTCATGAGGATAACCCCGGAGGACCGATGGATCGACATAAACAAATATCTCGTGAGGCACGGTCAGGCGGTCTGTCTCCCCAATCGCCCCCGTTGTGAAAAATGTTCCGTCAGATCAGCGTGCGATCGATACGGGGACAACGGAACGGATTGAGTTTATAGTCGATAACCCATACACTGTATGATGCATGAGGTTTCCATAATGGCCGATCTCATGGCGGCCATCAAGAAAGAACTTGAAAGATATGATGTCATCTCGGTAAAAGAAGTGACATTGACTCTGGGCAGGCTCACCAACCTGGGTTGCGAGCAGATGGAGTTCGCATACGAGATAATGTCGAGGGACTCGATACTGGACGGTTCAAAGCTGGTGATCGAGGAAGAGGATGTCAGAGTCAGGTGCGAAGATTGCGGTTATGAGGGGCCTGCCGGAAACCTGAGCATTGACGAGGATGTGCATTGTCAGATACCTATTCTGTCATGCCCGGTATGCGGAGCTGCGGTGAAGGTGATCGCGGGGAAGACCTGCTGCGTCAAATCCATAGAGATAGAGGAGGCCGACTGATGTTCAAGTACAGGGATGAAGAGACAGCGAACAGGATCCTGTCAGCCATCAAGGACACAGGAATAAAGAGCAAGTTCATGCATGTATGCGGGACCCATCAGGATACGATAGTCAGATTCGGTCTGGAGGAGTTGCTCGCAGATGCGGGCGTGGAGATATGCCAGGGACCCGGTTGTCCCGTGTGTGTCACCACAAGCAGAGAGATCGCGGACGCTGTGACCCTGGCACGCAACGGGGTGACGGTGACGGCCTTCGGCGACATGATGCGCGTACCCACGACGATAGGCTCCCTGTTCGATGCGAAAGCGGACGGGGCCGATGTGAGGATAGTCTACTCGATAGAAGATGCCGTGAAGATGGCATCCCAGCAGACCAAGCCCCTCGTCTTCGTGTCGGTGGGATTCGAGACGACGGCCCCGTCCACGTGCGTTCCCCTTAGGAAGGGCGGATTGCCTGAAAACTTCAGCATATACAGCTGCCACAGGATATGCCCTCCGATACTTGAGGCGATATTCGAGATGGGCGAGATGAAGATGAACGGCATGATAATGCCCGGACACGTTGCCGTGATAACCGGTCTGGAACCTTTCAGACGGTTCTCCGAGAAGTACGGGATGCCGCAGGTCGTCTCCGGCTTCGAACCGTTGGATGTTCTGATGGCATCATATATGCTGACAAAGCAGATCGAGGAAGGCCGCTCCGAGGTCGAGAATGAATATACCAGGCTCGTCAAGGAGAACGGGAATCCGACGGCAAGGAAACTGATGGAGAGCACATTCGTTCCGGTAGACAGGGAGTGGAGAGGCTTCCCCGTCATACCCAAGAGCGCGCTGGCGCTCAGACCCGAATTCTCGGAACACGACGCCACCGCGGTCCACGGGGATATTCTGGCCATGACGCCGGAAGTCGAGGCGGAGGCGGAAGGATGCAGATGCGGAGAGGTACTCAGAGGGCTTATGAAGTCGGAGGAATGCCCTATGTTCGGGACGGCATGCAAACCTACGGATCCGAAAGGGCCGTGCATGGTCTCCGAGGAAGGCAACTGCAGTATAGCCTACAGGTTCTCCGGAAGGAGGTCTTGATATGAGACCTGTCGGAAAAAATCTGAAGTCCGTATTGGTGATAACCAATGATTCGTCTGTCTTCCTCAAGAAGGGACTTGCCACGGCATTCGAGATGTTCGGCGGCCGTATAGAGGAGATAAAGAAACTCGTGGCGAGGCTGGACGTTGCCGAGAAGGACGGCAGGAAGATGTTCGATGTATCATACGGTGTGATATCCACGAGATTCGGGTTCGTTCCCGGGAATTATGTCATAACCAACTACGAGAATGTGATGTCAAAGAAGGAAGACTATGAAGCTGTCCAGAAGGAGAAGGATTATCTCGGGCAATTGAACACTCTTTCGGTCTTTTTCGACAGGATAGTGATATGTGTCCCCAAAGACATGTTCGCGATGATGCTGGAAAACGAGACGTTCCAGCAGGGTAAGGTCATAGCGGTCACGAACCCTGTATTCGAAGAAGAATGCCTGAAGAGGAACTGGATCTATCTGGAAAGAAAAGGGGCCCGCCTCGGTAAGGAGAATGCGGAAAAGATATTCAGTATCCTGGAGAAAGAATCCTGATCACCGGATCTTGTTCTTCGCCTTCAGTCTCTTCTTGTCTTCCGTGCTCACCCTGAACGAGTCCGATATCTTCTGAATGGCCTTATTCCTGATATCGTCGTCCAACGAATCGAGGAACAGCATCGGTTCGGTTCTTTTAGGGTATTTTATGTAGCAATACGACAGTGTCCACGCCGCCCCCATTCTGTAATAGTAGCCGTCATGATGTCTGTTCGTGAGAATTTTCAGCACATCGTCTATGTGTTCATCGTCCAGAAAATGATTCAGCATCATCACCGCGGATATCCTCATCTCGAATTCATCCTTTGTATCGATGAGGTCCAGACAGTAATCCCACAGGATCTCCTTGTCCGGTCCGTTCTTCACCTTCCAATCTCCGCAGAATATGTCGCAGACCGCCCAGTTTCTCACTTCAGGAACGAACATCTTAGTGAGTCCCAAACGTTCGTCGAAACCCATCTTCGCATTAGCTATGACCAAAGCCTTCAGCATACGTTCCTCATGGCAACCCGCCGGCTCATCCAGGAACGACATCCAGTCGTCCCCGCAGATCTTTTTTGCAAGTCTCCTCAAGACCGGCATCCTCACTCCGAGTATATCATCCGTTCCCGGGACTATCTTGGCATGGAACTCCCTGTACCCGGGATCGATATTCTCCGTGAGTTCTTTTTTGACATCGATCAAAGTTCTATTCCCTCGATTCCCATTATCTTCCTTTTCAGAACGAGTCCGTTGCTGAAACCGCCTATGCCGTTCGAAGCTACGACCCTATGACAGGGTATGATGAGCGGTACTGGGTTGGAATTGCAGGCATTGCCTACCGCCCTGTATGCGCCGGGACTGCCGATCCTTCCGGCAAGGTCTTTGTAGGATGCCGTCTCCCCATATGGGATCTTGCCGATCTCGTTCCATACCTTCTTCTGGAAATCCGTACCGTTCAGGACGAAGGGGACGTCGAAAGACATCCGTTTACCGGCAAGATATTCATCTATCTGACTTGCGGTCTCGGCGATGACCGGGCACTCCCTGTCATCCCGAAGAGGTAGGTTGCTGTTAGGTAGATACACCCCGTCCACGTTGCCCTCTCCGTCATCCGATATGCTCACCTTCCCTATCAGGGTAACATATGTATGTATCCCGCCTGCCATGAAAGGTTATTTTTTTAAGAATACTTATGTCCTCCTATCGTATCCGCGGAATTATGATAGTCTGCGCCAGTCGGAGAACGGACATTCCCGCATTTCATTCGGAGTGGCTGATGAACCGGATCCGGGACGGATATGCTCTTGTGAGAAACCCGATAGCAAAGGATGTTGTTCACAGGGTCGACCTCACACAGAACAATCTCGACCTGCTGATGCTGATGACAAAAGATCCCCGCCCAATGATGCCGTTTCTAGATGAGCTTGCGGAGAGAAGTATCAGTCTGGGGTTTCAGATAACCCTGACTCCCTATGGCCGTGATATGGAACCCGGGGTGCCCGATAAAGCGGATATCGCGGAATCGTTCAGGACGATATCCGATGCCATAGGTAAGGAAAGGATGATCTGGAGATATGATCCCGTGATCGTGAACGATAAGTTCGACCTGAAGTTCCATCAGAGGAAGTTCGACGTACTCTGCAGAGAATTGGCCGGTCATACCGAGAGGTGCATATTCAGTTTTGTCGAAATCCATGATAAACTGAGAGGGCTGCAGGATAAAGGGATAGTGCGCACCGTCACGCACGAGGAGGCATGCGGAATAGGAGGGATCTTCTCGGAGATAGCGGAGTCCAACGGCATCGGACTCACCCTGTGTTGCTCGGAGCATGACCTCTCCCGGTACGGTATACCGTCAAGAGGATGCATAGACAGAGACACTATGAGATACATGGGCATACCGTTCGAAGAGATGCAGACTCCGCTGAGGGAAGGGTGCGGATGCGTGAAAAACATCGACATAGGAGAATATGACACATGCGATCATGACTGCATATACTGTTATGCGAACCGCAGATCGGGCGATGCAAGAAAACAGAAAGTGTACGACCCCCTCGGCGAGATGCTGTTCGGTACGCTGAGGGAATCGGACACAGTCACGGAGCTTCCGTCAAGGAAGAACCTGAGGATCACCGGGTTCTGATCCCTCCGCCCCAATCTCGCGCTGCATCCTCTTTTTCGAGAACAGAACAGAATCCATGAATGCCACCCAGAGCACCTCGGCGACGATCGATGCGGTTATCGCGACCATCGCATCCCCCACCACAGGCCCCACGAGTACGCCCGTACAGAGGGCAATGGCTATCCCCTTGTTCTTGTATGATGCCATCAGCACATCCGTGACCCTCTGCGACCAAACTATGCCGAACTTCTTCTCTCCGCGGTCCACGATCAGGCCAAGGCCGAACGATCTGACCGCGGCAATGACGAGGAACACTGCGAGTATTCCCAACCCGGCACTTTTGAAGTTCGCAGCACTTGCGGAGAGCCAGATAAGGAAGAATATGGTGCAGTTGAGGACGACCGCCATCACGGTCTTGTCGATTTTCACCCATGTGAGGAATCTTGAGACTATTATCGGTATCCCGATCACCTCGAACACGGTGATGGCAAGGCCGCTCATCTCCACATACCTCCCGATGAGTATCCAGACGATGAAAGGTATCCACAGCAGTGCGGCCATGTACACATATATGGTGCATCTGGCGGCATGTACCATATCCCCTCTCAGGATAAGCGAGAGGGGTGCCACGGATGCCGCGAACGGTGTCGCGGCTATGAATACGAGCCCCCATGAGTATGTCTCGTAATCCGGCATCCATGCCGTGACGATCAGGAATCCCGCGATAGGTATCAGTGAAGGGATCAGAAGCCCCATCATAATTCCGCGGATGAGGGCCTTGGGGTCCTCTGTCGGACTCAGATTTTTGCTGGGGATCCTGGATAGTGATATGGTCATCATAACTGCCAAAAAGAAGATCGTGAGCTTGCTGCGCATATCGGAGTTCAGCATCCCCGTCGCGGAGAAAGTATCGGCAAGAACCCCCGAGAAGTTGGTGGTCAACGAGACGATGACAGCCAAACACATCATGAACGCGCTGCTTGTAACAAGTTTCAATGTCAGGTTCATGCAATTCGGATATGCGGGGAATATATGAAATTATCCACATCGGTCTGATGACCAGACGATTTGGACATACGTATACGAGTGGAGAAAACAGAGGCCGCGGTCTTCCGCCGTTCTCGCATAATCTAAATAACATTTCACACAATCCGAGTCCTCAATGGAAGATGTGAAACCCGTCAGGTCGGGGTGGTACAACGCATTTAGGCCGTGGTCTCTGCACGGTGCCGTCATACCGGTGCTCATAGGGGGGGCCGTCTCGTACCACGACGGGTACTTCAACTGGTGGATCTTCCTGATGGTCCTCGCCTGCGGCTGTCTTCTTCAGTCCGCGGCGAACCTCCTGAACACATACGGTGATTTTGTAAAAGGGACGGACACTGCGGAAAACGAGTCAAGATCCCCGGAGCTGGTCACGGGGACCCTGAGGCCCGGATCCGTTCTGTCGGTCGGGTTGGCGTGTCTCGGTATAACCGCTCTGTGCGGACTCGTGTTCATATGGTATATCGGCTGGGGGATATTGGTGTTCGGCATGTTAGGTATCGCCGGGGCCGGTTTGTACACCGTGGGCATATCTTACAAATATCATGCGATGGGACTCGTGAGCGTATTCCTGATGATGGGCATGCTCATGCCGATGGGCACATACTTCGTGATGTCCGGGTCGTTATCCTACGAGGTCTTGCTGATGTCTCTGCCGAACGCGTTCCTCATAACCGCTGTATTGAGCGGGAACGAGACGAGAGATTACCACGAGGACAGGAGGGCAGGCGTGAGGACAGCGTCGAGCATGCTGTCATATGACGGCAGTCTAAGACTGTACATCCTGCTGAACGGCATGGCCTTCCCGATATTACTGGTTCTTCTGTTCGCGCAGACGATCCCATGGCTGTGCGGCATAGCGTTCCTTTCACTGGCCGATATGCACGTATTGATCGAAAACAGTAAGAAGGCGTCAACAGACAAGAGGAACAGCAGGTTGCTGGTGCCCCTTTCATTCAGGATGAACTGGCATTTCGGGCTTCTGCTGGTGGCGGGATACTTAATAGGACAGTATGCAATCACGGGGCCGATCATATGAATGAGGATATCAGACCTAACGGCACCCAGTTCGAAGGCAAAGAGGAGTATGTGAAAGATGTCTTCACGGAGATCGCATCATACTATGACGAAATGAATGATATGATGTCGATGGGCATGATAAAGGGTTGGCACGGGTTCATGATGAAAAAGGCCGGCGACATCAATGGCAAAAAATGTCTGGATGTTGGGACGGGTACCGGAGAGATAGCGTTCCTCCTTTCCGAGAAGGCCGGTACCGGGGGGGAGGTCCGCGGGGTGGACATCACACCTAAGATGCTGGAGTACGCGGAGAGGAAGATGAAGGGCAGGGATCTGCCCAAGCCAGTGGTGTTCGAGACGGGCGACGCCCTATCGCTGCGATTCGGAGACGACTCTTTCGATATCGTGACATCCGGTTACATGCTGCGCAATGTCACCGATGTGCAGAAGGCCATCGACGAGATGTACAGGGTCCTCAAACCCGGAGGCAGGGCCGTTGTGGCGGAACTGTCGAAACCGGACAACAGGGTGATAAGGCTCTTCTATGAACTGTACATGAAACACAGGGTATCGAGACTCGGCAGGAAATATGACAAGGGAGAGCCGATAGACGGGAAATACACCGCATACGGATGGTTAACATCATCAGTGGAGGGGTTCCCGAAGGGCAAGGAGATGACGGAAAAATTCACGGAGGCGGGGTTCGACGATGCCCGGTATTTTGTCAAGTCGATGGGGGCCGTGAATATTTATCTGGGAATAAAAAAATGAGCCGAAGCTCAGTTTTTCTCCAGTTTGCTTTTGTAAAAGGCAAGGATTGCCTTATACAAAAGATACACATCCGTTTTCGATGTGACTTCGAACGGTGAGTGCATAGACAGTACCGGCACCCCCATATCCACGGTGTCGAGGTTGTGAAGTGAGATCTCGGATGCTATGGTACCGCCGCCCCCGATGTCCACCTTGCCGAGTTCCCCCACCTGCCACGGTATGCCCGCATCGTCGAGTATGTCCCTGAGGAAGCACATGGTTTCCGCCGAAGCATCGTTCGTGGAATATTTCCCTCTGCTTCCGGTATACTTCGATACAACGGGTCCGCGGTTCAGGAAAGAACAGTTGTTTCTTTCGAACACATCCCCGAACGCCGGATCGATGGCCGCATTGACATCGCATGACAGGCACATGGACTTCTTGAGCACATGCCGCACCTGGAGCCCGTAGGCGGACACGAAATCCTCAAGGAAATCCCTGAAGAAGAACGATCTCATCCCGGTGTTCCCGTCCGATCCGGTTTCCTCCTTGTCGGCGAACACGGTCACCGTGGTGAATTCAGGGTCTTTGGATTCCAGTTCGGCCATGAAACTGGTGAAAACGCATGCACTGTCGTCCTGACCGTATGAACCGATCATCGATCTGTCGAATCCCATGTCCGCGGGCTTGAATGCAGGCACCGCACATAGCTCCGCCGTCAGGAAGTCCTTCTCGGTTATACCGTATTTCTCGAAGAGTATGTTCATTATGTTCAGTTTCACTTTACCCGAGACCTTATCATCCCCGAACGGCCAGCATCCCACAAGTATGTTCAGCTGTTCCCCCTCTATTATGTCCGGGGCGGGTTTTTTCATCTGGTTCATCGCCAGATGAGGGAGCAGGTCTGTCACGCAGAACACGGGGTCCCCGTCATCCTCTCCTATCTTCACCCTGACGGTCTTCCCGTTTTTGAGGGAGATCACGCCGCGGAGCGAGAGCGGTATAGCGGCCCACTGATACTTCTTTATGCCACCGTAGTAGTGCGTTTTGAAGTACGCCATGTCCGTATCCTCGAACAGAGGGTTGGGTTTGAAATCCAGTCTCGGGCTGTCCGTGTGGCTCACGCCTATCCTCAGACCGTCGGATACTGGCCTCTTGCCCACGGTCACCATTATTAGGGCCTTATCCCGGTTGTTCATGTATATCTTCTCGCCGGGACGGTACTTCTTACCGAGCGTGAACTCCTTGTATCCCCTTTCCTTCAGTATCGGAAGGGCGTAATCCACGACCTCCCTCTCCGTCTTGTTGCAAAGGAACTTCTTATATTCTTCACAGAAGCCCATCGCCTGTTCAAGGAGCGACCCGTCCGATTCCCCCAGGTTCCTGGCCTTCATCAGACGCTTTTCTTCCAGTTTCTGTCCCGCGCTTTTCTTTTCTGCCATAATGGCGTATCGGGGGATCATTACTTGATTCTTGTGCAACACCGCCGCTGCGCCGCAAGGTCGGCCCCCGCAGTCCCGGTCGGATACCGGGCGTTCTCAATGTGCGTATCGAATTCAGGATCGCTATGACGGAGACACCGACATCCGCGAAGATCGCCTCCACCATCGATATGTGCCCGAAGGCTCCGAGCATGAGGAACATGGCTTTGATCCCGAGGGCGAAGACGATGTTCTCCATCGCGATCAGTCTGGTCTTCTTCGCTATTCTGATCGCCAGCGGGACCTTTGACGGCATGTCGTCCATTATCACTATGTCAGCGGCCTCGATCGCGGCATCCGATCCCATGGCCCCCATCGCGATACCGACATCAGAACGTGCCAGGGAGGGCGCATCGTTGATACCGTCCCCGACGAACGCGACGGATCTGCCTTCCGATATCATCTTTTCGACAATACCGATCTTGTCCGAAGGTA
>JAITTK010000071.1 GCA_031287135.1 Candidatus Methanoplasma reticulitermitis | reverse complement strand
CTGTCTGTGCTATTGGAATTATTCCATGTACGGTGTGTTCCCGACCATACTTGGTCTGTCTGTTATCATGGCATACATCCCTATTTGGTTCATAGTGCAGAAATATGAGGGCAAAGGGGACTCGGAGAAAGAGAAATCCTAATTACAAACAATTCGTCAGATTACTCTGACGCTTTTATTTTAAATCACGATACCAAAAAAAACATAGGTCAGCAAAATGATTTGTATGTTTTTACCATGGATTTAGTACGGGCAGTAATGTATCTAGCGTTACGGGAGTGCAGTTTAATATTATAACTGCGATGTTAATCCATGAACTGCAGGCTTACGGTTTATGAGTCCGTAGACTCCATGGCAAGGAACTCTGCGGACTCGGAGAGATTCGAAAGATCAATCGCAAAACTCTCGGTGGCAGGTATATGTGTGAACCGCGTGATATGCGCCGACGCATCCGCGCTGTCACCGGGTTCCGAGGCGCACGACCTTGTGTCGGACAAAGGCATGGGGGTGCTCCCGATAACCGTCTATGACGGGACGGTGGTGTTCAGCGGCTCGTATCCCGATGATCAGACGCTCGCGGATTACCTCGATGTGCCCGACGGCATGCTCAGTGTCGATAAGAAGAGGGCGCCCAACGTCAATGATCTGGCTCCCGGATGCGCGTGCGGCGTCAAAAGCGACAGCGAATGCAAATGAGACAGCCCGTCTGAAAAGTCGGTACGGCGCACCCCGGATTGTATTTCACATAATGTGCCGTCCGGGAACGGGGGACGCCGCAGGAGGAAGCGTTCCGTTCGGACCGGGTTGCGCCCTATTCCCCTTCCGCGTTTAATCCCGGCCCTTCCGGTATCCGATGCCGGACAGCCCCATGGCCCTGACATTCTCGTCCGGACTCGCCTGCGGGGTCTCGCACCCGGGTGCCAGGATGAAACCCCCATCCTTTCCGGCAGCATCCATCAGCCTGTAGCATTCCTTGGTTATCTCATCCGGGGTACCGCTGAGTATCATACGCACAGGGTCTATGTTACCCATGAGTGCCATTTTTTTACCGGCCTTGTCTTTTGCTTTATGGATATCCACACCGTGATCGAAACTGAAACAATCCACTTTGAGTTCCGGCAGGAGGGGTATCGTGTCCAGCGTGTTGCCGCAGATGTGCAGGAACGACGGCACGTCATATGCGGCCAGGACATCATCCGTGACTTCTTTCAGCGACGGGTACGAATATTCCCTGAACATGTCCGGGGATATCATATCGCCCGATGATGTGGGGTCGGCCATCCACATGACGGTCGCACCGGAATCTATCATCTTCTTCTGCATGGCGGAGATGAACGGCGCGGTCTTCCCGATGAGTTTTTTCACCATATCCGGCTCCATCATCGTCATCATAAGCATATCTTCCGTCCCCATCAGATATCCCGCCGTGGTCATCGGACCCCAGGAAAGCCCGCATATGTGCAAATCCTCTTCCAGTATCCTTCTCGTCTCTTCCAGGCTCTTCGTTATGACCTGTGTGAACATGGGGCATTCCTTCGCGACAGTTGGGTCGAAAAATGCCAGCTCGTCTATGTCTTCCATGTTCTTTATCGGATGTTCCTTTATGTACCCGTAATCATCGTCCGGGAACCTCACGTCCATCCCGAGGTCGGCGAACGGGACCTGCGAATCAAGTATGGGTTTGACGAAATCCGAGTAGGTTTTCAAGGAATAGTCTACAGCCACTCTGGCGGATATCCCGGGGTTGTTCCTTGCCTCTTTGACCGTTACGCCGGCACTCCTCGCGGCGGTGACGAGCGCGAAGTTATTGACAGGTATCCTGTCGGTCACCTCGTGGTCAAGTGCGGCTCTCACGCATTCTCTGTGTCCGGCATCTTTCATTGTCATTACTCATCATCCTTTCCGATGGCATCGATCACACTGTCGGTGAATTCTTTCGTGGTCGCCGTCCCCCCTACATCCGGTGTGACCATTCCCGTGCCGTAGACGTATCTGACGGCTTTTCTAATTTTCTCTGCCTCATACAGCATCCCCAAGTGGTCCAGGGCCATTGCTCCGGATAATATCGCGGAGGTCGGATTCACATTCCCGCTCTCAATCGACTTGGGATTGGGTCCGTGCATGGGTTCGAACAAGCCGGAGTTGTCGCCGATGTTCCCCATCGGCGTAAGATAACTGCCTCCGACCATTCCCGCCGCCAATCCGGCGAGCACGGTCCCGTATATGTCGTTAGAGACGATGACATCCATCGATGCGGGGTCCCTGACCGTCTCGGATGCGACCGTATCGATCTCCATGTCCTCCAGGACAAACCCGGAACCTGCCAGCTCTTTGTAGAAAATATCCACGAACATGCCGTCGAGAGAAGGGAACATGCTTTTCCTGTGTGCGCATGTTATGTTGCTGCGCCCCATCAGAGATGCGATCTGCATGGTCTTTCGGAACAGCTTCCTGCAACTGGCGATCGAGAGGAATTTGTGTATATCGACACCGTCGAGACACTCCGTCTCCACCACGTTCAGCAGTGCATCCGGATTGCCGTTGATCACAATGAGGTCCACTCCCTTGGTGCCGATACTGTCGCATAAGGGGGAGAACTTCCTGACCACCGAGTACAGATTGAGTTGTTTTTTCAGTACTCTTATCGGACTCCGATAGCCCCTTTCGGAAGGAGCATCTATAACGACTCCGGCAATTATGGCATCCGCCTCCGTTGCCAGATCCACGGTCTCTGCGGGAAGGTATTCCGATGTTTTGATAAATGCGGATTGCCCGATATCCCCGTACTTCATATCTATCCGCCCGTCCGCTACCTGTTCCAATATGCGGATCGCGGAAAGGGTCACTTCGGGACCGACACCGTCACCCGGCAGTACAAGGATGTTCTTCGACATTTTACCTCATATCCTGCTCAGGAGACCGGCGTATATCAGGGGCAGGGTTATGGTGGCATCGCCCTCCACCGTCATCTTCTTCGCATCGGCCCGGACTTTGCCCCAGGATACCGCCTCCCTGATACGGGCACCGGACAGGGAACCGTCGTACTCCTCCGCGGTTGTCAGGTATATGCAGTAGTCGAGTCCGCCCCTGAACTGGTTCCACCATATCACGTGGTGTTTTGATATGCCTCCCCCGACTATTATGGCACCGGTCGATTTAGCCGCGTTGGTCATTTCGCTGAGCATCTGCTCGTCGCCGAAAAGGTCTATGCGGAGCTTCCTGTGCGTCTGATAGTACATCCAGAGCTGACAACCGAACGAGCCGTCGGTTATGCCCGGAACGACCACCGGGACACCCATCTTGTGGCACTGATACAGTAGGCTGTCCTCATCCTGAATCCTTGAACCGACAGCGTCTATTATCTCATGGGTGGTCATGGACTGTGTTTCCGAAAAGATATCATCGAACATCGGCAACAGGTTATCCTCAAGGACAACACCGTAGCATTCATCCGGGACCAGGACATTCCCGAGCCTGCTGATCTCGTATTTGTCTCTCAGCATCTCGTCGTCCATCATGAAATCGCCTTTGTAGTAATCCGCATAACTTCTCGAAAGGTCGTGGTCCAGTGTTCCGCATGTTGTTATTATCAGATCTACGAGACCGTTCTTGACCATATCCACCAAGACGCCCCTTGTGCCTGTGGCCATTATGCAGGCAGGGAAAGACAATATCTTGAGACAGTCCTTGTCCTTTGCCATGGATTCCGCGATGTTCGTGGCATCGGCAAGCTTCTGTGCGGTAAAGCCGCCCGCCTCACCCATGGCCTTCAGCATCTGGTCCACCGTCATGTCTTTCGTCGCTTTGATGTCTTTCACGGGTATGAGTTCTAAGTCCGTCATCTCAATAACCTGCTCTATGCTCCATCTTCAAGTATTGCTCTGTTAAAAGTCTGCTGGTGCCGACACCGTTCCATATCGGCACGGCGACAGCAATATTATACGTCATAGCGGATTCACGGGGCATGTTGATGGTCGCAAGGGACCGGTCATACCCGGAACTCAGAGATGTTCTGATAGGCAGAAGAGTCGTCATATGGACGTGTAACACATGTGCCAGACTCTGTAATGATATTGGCGGGTCGGACTCCGCGGAGAGGCTCGCGGCCGCTCTGCGGGAAGACGGGGTCGAGGTTATTGGTACACTGAGCACATCCGCCTCGTGCTTGGAGGGAAAGGTGCGGGCAAAGGCGGATGCGGAACTCATGAGCGGTACCGATGTGATTCTATCTATGACCTGCAACATAGGTGCGCTGTGTGCAGAGAGGGTGTTCCGGAAGGAAGTGCTGAATCCCATCGTCACCGTCGGAGCGGGTTTCATAGACGAAAACAGGAAGATGTTCGTCTGCGGGGAGGGAAACAAGAAACTCACGGCGGAAGAATTGTCCGATGCCGCCGCGGAAAGAGGTCTCCGGTGCGACCCGTATGCCTGAGCACGCCATCATGCCGGTCCGTCCAGCGCCGTTATACCGGCACAGAAACAGGCGGCCCCCGTGTCTAAGGATTATATACAAGAACTCGGTACAGGAGTCAAAATAAAAGGGGTAAAAACAAAATGATAGACATACTGGATTTCAACAATATGCTCTTCATGATCCCGATTTCGGCGATAATCGCGTTGGTCTTCGCTCTGTACTTCTTCAGGGACATATGGTCAAGGGACAAAGGTACACCTGAGATGCAGAAGATATCCGATGCTATCGAAACCGGCGCCATGGCATACCTCAGGCGTCAGTACAAGACGATAGGGATCATCAGCATAATCCTGGCAGTGGTATTGGCACTTGCCGGATTGGTAGATAGTTTTAAGGAATATCTGGGACCGATGGTCGCGATCGCGTTCCTGATAGGGGCCGGTTTCTCGATCCTTTCGGGATACATCGGGATGAGGATATCCGTCAACGCCAACATCAGGACCGCACATGCGGCAGGCAAATCTCTGAATGACGCGTTCGTATGCTCTTTCCGCGGAGGTGCCATCTCGGGTATCGCCGTTTCCGCACTGAGCCTTGTCGGTCTGTTCTCCGTCGTCTTCGTGTACGATGCGATCATCGACGAAACAATGACAAGGACCCTGCACGCAGTGGTAGGGTATGCTTTCGGTGCATCATTCGCGGCTTTGTTCGCACAACTGGGCGGCGGGATATACACCAAGGCGGCCGACGTGGGTGCCGACCTCGTGGGAAAGGTGGAGGCGGGCATACCGGAAGACGATCCGAGAAACCCGGCTGTCATCGCAGACCTGGTCGGAGACAATGTCGGAGACTGTGCGGGTCGCGGAGCGGACATATTTGAATCGACCGCGGCGGAGATCATCGGTGCAATGGTCATCGGGACAGCTGTTGTCGCGGCCGCGGGTAGCGCCGGCCTTTCGTACAATTGGGTATTCTTACCACTTGTCCTGATGGCATTCGGGCTCATAGCCTCCCTCGTCGGGATATTCGTCGTAAGGATGAAAAACGAGGACTCCGATGTCTGCAAGACCCTCAACAAAGGGTATTATCTGACAATCGCGCTGGTGCTCGTATTCCTGGCGATAGTTACATTCTATATGCTGGGCGATGAATGTGAACTGTGGTACTACTTCTTCGGAGCAGGGGTCGTGGGAATCATCCTGGGACTGGCGATAGTTTACATAACTCAGTATTACACCGGCGATCACAAACCGGTGAAAGACATTGCAAAATCCTCCGAAACCGGACCGGCGACAAATGTCATAGAGGGCATATCCACAGGACTCGAATCGACCGTGCTCCCGGTGATATGCATAGTGGGCGCCATCATCGTATCATACATGTTGGGGTATCATGCGGCGCCGGCAGGCGCGGACCAGATGGCATTCGGCCTGTACGGCACCGCGGTAGGCACAATAGCGATGCTCGCATCCTCGGCCTTCATATTGGCTGAGGATACGTTCGGACCCATAACCGACAACGCGGGCGGTATCGCGGAAATGTCGAACCAGCCCGATGAGGTCAGAAAGAGGACGGACAAGCTGGATGCGGCAGGCAACACCACAAAAGCTCTCACCAAGGGATATGCGATGGCCTCCGCGGCACTTGCGGCGTTCCTGCTCTTCGCGGCGTTCTTCGAGATCGTCTCGGAGATCAAAGGACTCTCCCTGTCAGAAGTGTTCAACGTGAACATCGGGGACCCGCTCATATTCTGCGGTGCGCTCGTGGGAGCAGTTCTCGTATTCTACTTCGCGTCGCTCGCCATCCGCGCTGTCGGAAAGGCCGCCGGAGAGATGATCGAGGAGGTACGCAGACAGTTCCGCGAGGATCCGGGAATAATGGCTGGGACATCTGAGCCCAGCTACAAGGACTGTGTTGACATAGCTACCCGCGGTGCCCTCAGGGCAATGGTGGTCCCCGCAATGCTTCCGATATTGGTGCCAGTGGTCTTCGGTCTGATATACAGGTTCCTGTTCCCGGACATAGCCTACATGGCTGTCGGGGCACTGATCATGGTCGGTACGATCGTCGGTATCCTCATGGCAAACTTCCTCAACAACGGGGGAGGCGCCTGGGACAACGCCAAGAAGTACATAGAGGAAGGCAACCACGGCGGAAAAGGATCATCCGCGCATGCGGCCGCAGTCGTCGGTGACACAGTCGGAGATCCGTTCAAGGACACCGCGGGGCCATCGATACACGTGCTCGTCAAGCTGCTCTCGACGATATGTCTCGTCACGGCGGTTCTGTTCGTTGTTGTTTAAACGTTTTAAAGGCTTAAAATCAGCGGGCGCATGCCCGCGTCCTTTATATTTCTACATGCGCGTGCTTATGGACGGATTTATATACGATGGCTATAATCCCTGCATCCAAGAGGACCTGCTATGTATATGTTGACAGAGGCTGAGAGGATCGTGAGGATTCCGCCGGCAGAGCTTGCCGAGGATATCGAGAAGGTTATAGATGCCCTCACGTGGGACTCCTTCGAAGGGAGAATCGGAGAGGAGAAAGAGATAACCGTTCTCATAAGAAACGTCAGACCGGTCGGTCCGGGGCGTATAGTCCACGGTGACGGTGCCGTCTACCAGACAGTCAAATACGAACAGGTTGTATTCAAGCTCAAAGACAATGAGATAATCGAAGGCGTGGTAGTGGAGGTCCTCAAATTCGGAGCCTTTGTAAGGTTCGGTCCACTCGACGGTCTTCTGCATATAAGTCAGGTGGTCGATGACCGTGTTGACATAGATGAGTCAAACCAGAGGCTTGTGGGTAAGGATACCGGGAAGATACTCTCCGTGGGAGACGTAGTGAAGGCCAGGGTAGTAAGCATAGACCTTAATGAAAAGA
>JAITTK010000068.1 GCA_031287135.1 Candidatus Methanoplasma reticulitermitis | reverse complement strand
GTTCTACCTGCTCTTATTCGAGACCAGGCACGGATCGCTAGTTATAATAGACGAACCGGAGATATCATTGCATGTGGCATGGCAGCAGAGTCTGGGGAAGACGTTCACGGACATAGCCAGGCTGCGTGATTTCCGCATGATCGTTGCGACCCATTCACCTCAGGTCATACATGACAACTGGGACCTGTCTGTCGAACTGAGGGTGGAAGATGATAGATAAGCTTACTTCCGCGGATATAGCCAACAACATATCGATGCTCAGGTCCTATCACAAAGGGCCGATAATTGTGGTGGAAGGGATAACCGACTGCAGACTTTACGGAAAGTTCGTGGATAAGGAGGATGTCAGGATCATGCCGGCACACTCCAAGGACAACGTCAGGAGATCCGTCACGGAAGCCTGGGGCATGAGGAACGACAGGAAGGTCATCGGGATAATCGATGCGGATACCGACAGGATGTGCGGCAAGAAATACAATCCGCCCCTCTTCCTGTCGGATAAGAGGGACCTGGAATCCATGATTATGAGCACCGGGGCCCTTGAGGATGTCCTGACCGAATATTCCGACCCCGAAGCACTCGCGGGTTTTGAAAAAAATCACGGCAGGGTCAGGGATGTGATCACCAAGTCGGCGTATCCGATCGGCCTGCTCATGTTCATATCATCAAGGGACAGGCTCGGCCTCAGTTTCAAAAACATCGACCATTCCGTATTCATCAACAGGAAAACGCTTGACATCGACATCAGGAAGATGATAGACGAGATATTCTCCCAGTCGGTCAACAGGGGGATAGGCAGGAAGGAACTCGTCGACAGGATATACGGGGAAGAGACACCTGACGACCCCTGGATAACCGTGAGGGGGCATGATGCTGTATCTGTGCTTGTGATCGGCCTCAATGAGATCTTCGGTTCATACAACAGCACGGGGATCAAAAACGGCCAGATGAGCGGTGCGCTGAGGCTGGCGTTCGGTTACGATTATTTCGAAGAGACGGAATTGTACAGGGATACGGTCAAGTGGTCAGTGAGGAATAACTTCATCCTCTGGATCAATCATCGGTGAAGTCCTCTTTTTTCATCCCTTCGGAAGTCTCTATCATCTTCTGGACTTTTCGGTCGCATTCGTCCAATATCTTCTTGCAACGGTCCCTCAGGACTATTGCCCGTTCGTATCTCTCCAGAGCCTCGTCCAGATCCAAATTGCCGTTCTCGAGTTCGTTTACAAGCTGTTCGAGCGTCTTCAGACTCTCTTCGAATGTCATTTCCTCTTTGTTCTCGTTCATTTCCTCATCTCCACTTTCCTGACCTCTGCCTCTGCCCTTCCGTCTTTGAGGATTATGTTTATCTCCGATCCGGCCGATATCTGCCGCGAAGATGTCAGAGGCTTTCCCTCCGCATCCGTCATCAGGGTGTATCCTCTGTCCAACACCCTCATCGGGTTAACGCTTTCCAGCCTCTCGGAATATCTGAGAAGATCTTTTTTACCGTTCCCGATCATGGTCCGGACGTGTATGTCCATGTTCGAATCGATCCTTATGAATCTTCTGCGCATGGTTTCGATCCTGTCGCTGAGGGCCGAATTCATGCGGGAATACAGTTCATCCAGTCTGATCGAGTGCATCAATATCTTCTGCTCCGCGCGTCTCGGGGTCAGTTTGGATTCCAGAATCCCGAACCTGTAGTGCATCCTTTTGAGTATGTTCGACAGGGATCTGTTTAACCTGATCATATCGGTGTCAAGGTGTTTTATCAGCTCTGTTCGGTCCCTGAGTGCCAGTTCCGCCGCCCCGGTCGGCGTCGGGGCCCTGACATCCGCAACCAAGTCGGCGATCGTGAAATCCGTCTCGTGTCCGACCGCGGATATCACGGGGACCTCGGAAGCGGCGATCGCCCTTGCAACCATCTCCTCGTTGAACGCCCACAGGTCCTCTATCGATCCGCCTCCTCTGCCGACTATCAGGACATCCACCTTCTCTCTGTTCAGAGCCTTTATCCCCCGGACTATCGACTCCGCCGCGCCGTCACCCTGAACCTGGGCGGGATACAGCAGTATGTCCGCCGGGAACCGCCGCCGGGATGTCGTGATTATGTCGTGTATGACCGCGCCCGTCGGAGAGGTCACGACACCGATCACCCGCGGATATCTCGGAAGGCTCCTTTTCCTTGAGCTGTCGAAAAGTCCTTCGGATTCGAGTTTCCTCTTCAGTGCATCGTATGCGAGGTACAGGTCCCCGACACCGGACCTCTGCATGGTCTCGACGACGAATTGGTACGAACCCCTTTCGACATACAGATCCACCCTTCCGAACGCGGTTACCTTCATGTTGTCCTGAGGTTCGAAATCTATTCTCGCGCGGGACTGCTTGAACATCACGCCCCTTATCTCGCTCGAATTGTCCTTGAGGGTGAAATAATAATGTCCCGAAGGATACTTCTTCAGATTGGACATCTCCCCCGCGACCCAGATATCATTGACGGCCCGGCACTCCGACAGGACGGACCTCACTCTGGTATTGAGCTGCGTGACCGTTACCGTCTCTGCCATGCGGCGTGAATATGCATATGCTTTAATCAATTTGCTGTTCATAGAGAAGAACGACTATTGATGTTGTATCTGTCCCTATTCCCAGCTTCGTTGAGTTCGGATATCGGGACACCGGGTTTCCAGGCATATCCTCACCGGGTCTCGGTGTTCTATGGTCCGACACGAGACTGTATCCTTGCGCCGACAGTACTGTCGGAATGCGGGATATGTTGCGGATGCGGATCGATGTCCGGTTCGCGGTAACTGCATGGGGTGTGCGGGAAAAGATAGCCTCTGCGGAGATAGAGGATGACGGGAAATAAAAATTGAAGAACGGGGCCGCCGCATCCGCGGCGGTCTCCCGTGTTTACGGAAAGGAGGATCAATTCCAGTTGTTCCTGTGTCTGAAGAACACCAGTGCCACTGCCGCACAGCCGAGGATGGCCGCTATTATGAGCACCGGTACCCAGTACGGGATGGATGTGTCCCCGCTGCCGCTGCCTGAGCCGCTTCCTCCTCCGGTGCCCGGACCGTATCCCCCGCTGCCGCTGCCTGAACCGTCTCCGCCCGATCCCCCGCTGCCGCCATCCGACTGCACGGAGATGTTCACGTGTACATCGGAACGTATGTCGCGTATCTCATACCATCCGTTGGTCTGCAGATGCACATCCGCACCCGACAGCGAGAGTCTCGCCGTGTATCCGTCCGCCGTCCGTACGCTGAAGGTCAGGCTCTCACCGTGGGTGATTTTGAAGGGTGCGGTGTACGGGGTGCTGGCTCCGGTGCCGATCTTGTACGTGAACGAGCTTATGCCCGTTACGGCCGTCAGGGTCACGTCGTACTCCTTCAGGACACCGGTCGCCGACAGGGTCACATCCCCGGTCACCGATAACAGCGTCAGGGGGTTGTCTGTCGAAGAGTCCGACCATACGGAGAATCCGTACCCCGTGATCATAACCGCGGTTATCTCCAGATCATGCCCGTAGGGGATATCGAAGGCACCGGAAGATATCTTGGCCAATCCACCGCCGATCTTGTACATGAACCCGCTTACGCCCGTGCCCTGTGTCAGGTTCACGGTGTACTTGTCGATGTCCAGGGTGAGATCCTTGCCGGTCTCGTTCGTCGCTATGGCGGTCACACTCGGAGTGACGGTCTGATGGTAATTC